>JAFKFQ010000488.1 GCA_017308215.1 bacterium
GCTCCCGCCCGGCCGTCGCGGGTCGGCCGCGCGTCAGGTCGCGCAACAACTCGGCCGCCTTCACGAGCGGTGGCCCGACCCCCAGCGCCCGGTTGTGCGTCGACCGGACCAGAAACCGGCGGCCTCGGCTGACCAGGACCTGGAGGAACTCGAACGCGTCCGCCCCGCGGTCGCACACGTCGACCCACTGGCACCCCGCTGGGGTTGGCCCGATCTCGTCAATCCCCCGCTCCCACAACCGGGGCTCACGGCTGACGCGGGCCCGCCGGGCGGCCACCCGCTCCCCCTTCGGAACCCGCTCGCGGACGTGCAGAACCTGGCTGACCAGCCCGAGCACGGCCCGGGTCGTGGGGGCTACGGCGAGCGACTTTTGGGCGACTCACCCGGTCCCGCCCCCCGTTACCGATCGGGCCCAACGCGCCCTCCAGCGTCGTGTGCCCGGAGGCATCCAGGAGGGTGGCGTCTTGGAGGAGCAGTACTGAGTCGGTGCGGGCATCCAGGTCGAGGGCGGTGACCTGGTGGGCGGCCAGGATGATGGCGTGGGTGCAGGCGTCGGTGTCGAACACCCGGAGGGCGGCCTGGTAGGCGGACGGGTCGGGGATCAGTTGGGGCAGAGGCGAACCGGGGTTTGCGGCGAAGGCTGCAACCACCCGATCGAACCGACGGGTGCGGCGGGTATCCCCGAGGTCAAGGTCGGGGAAGAGGTCGTCTGGATCGGAGGACGGCGTCAGCAGAGGGACGATGGCAACTCCTCCTGGAGGAGTTGCCATCCCCGAAAAGCAGGCTCGCGAGGTCAACCTCAAAGATGTGGTGAACTGTCAGGCTTGAAGTAGTGGCCTACTTTTGTTGTACGGCAGGGAATGCCAACCACTCGGCTAGAGGCGGTGGCCGAGCGGCAGGTGACGGTGAACAACCGTCGGCACGTGCTCGCCGACACGTTCTTCGTAATCGACACCCAGAACCCGGTCGAGCACCACGGGACGTACCCGCTACCGGAGGCGCAGCTCGACCGGTTCGCGCTGAAGCTGGCGGTTGGCTACCCGGACCCCGGGAACGAGCTCGACATGCTCGCCGCCGCCGTCGGCGACCCGACCGACCGCACGCCTTTGCCGCCCGCACTCGACGGCGCCGCGCTCCGCGACCTCCAGGCGCGGGTCGCCCGGGTAGCGGTCGCGCCGGTGGTCCGCGGCTACTTGGTGGATCTCGCCGCCGCCACCCGCGCCCACCTCCGCGTTGCCCTCGGGCTCAGCCCGCGCGGGCTCCTTACCTGGCAGAGCGTCGCCCGGGCGTGGGCGTTCCTGAACGGCTGCCCATTCGTCACCCCCGACGACGTGCAGGACGTGGCCCGCCCCGTCCTTGGGGTGCGGCTCGGGCTCAACCCGGACGCCGGCCCGGCGCTGATCGACGACCTCCTGACGTCCACCCCCGTCCCGGCATGACTGGCCCGCACCGAGGTGTCCCCGATGCCCGACTCCGATGTGATCCTCTGGGGAATCGCCGTCCGAACCGCGCAAGCGTTCATCGAGGCCCCGCCGACGATCGTGTGCGGCACCCTGGTCGCCGGCGACCTCCGCCGGATGGTCGGGCCGGCCGGCGTCCGCCGGGCTTTCGGCAGCCCCGGGTGGAAGGGGATCGTGAAGGGGTGGGTGTTCGGGAAGCTGCTCCCGGTGTGTTCGGTCGGCGTGATCCCGGTCGTCCGCGAGCTGCGGCGGGCCGGGGTGCCCAGCGGGACGGTGCTGGTGTTCGTGCTCGTCGCCCCGCTTCTCAACCCGATCTCGTTCCTCTACGGCCTCACCCTGGCCGGGCCGGTCGTCATCCTCACCTTCGCGGCCGTCTCGCTCGTCCTCGCGCTCGTGGTCGGAGAGGTCTGGGATCGCTTCTACCCGTCCGACCCCTCCGCCGCACCAACCGCGGCGGACGAGCCGCTCCCGGCCCCGGGGCTCAAGCGGCTCCTCGCCGTCGCCGTCGAGGCCGGACGGGAGGCGGTCGGCCCCGTCATGCTGTTCTGCCTCGTCGCCGCGGTCGGATCGGGGCTGCTCGCGGTTATCCCGTTCGGCGCCCCCAGGCGAGCATGCAGTACGCGGACGCCACGGCCCCGCTCCAGATGGCGGCGCTCGCCACGCCGGCGTTCAACTTCCCGCTCAACGGGATGATGAAGATCGGCCTGATGTTCGGCCACGGAAACTCGGTCGGGGCGGCGTTCGTACTACTCGTCCTCGGGCTCGGCCTGAACGTCGGGGTGGTGGCGTGGCTGGCGACGCTGTACGGCTGGCGGCGGACCGAGGTGTGGCTCGGGACGACCGTCGGGGCCGCGGTACTGATCGGCTACGCGCTGCAACTCGCGCTGCCGAAGCCGGCCCGGGCGGAGGAGCATTCCCACGCCTTCGACGAATTCTCCAACCTGCTCCCGTCGTCGATGGGCGTGACGGCCGAGGCGGCGAGGCAGAAGGTACTCCGGCGGGCGGAGGGACGGGAACTGCTCGCGCTACCGGTCCTCGGCGGGTTCGTGCTGCTCGGGCTGCTTGACCGCGCCGCCCGTCGGCGGTTCGACATGGACGGTTGGCTGGCGCGCCGACCCGAGCGGGCGACCGGGGTGGGGCGGTACGACGTGACGATCCCCGGCCCGGTCCTCGGGGTGGTCGTGATCGCCGGGCTGGTCGTGTTCAGCGTCGCCGGGGCGTACACCTACTACCCGCCGCCGGCGCAGGCGCTGACCGACATTCACCGCCTCCGGGCGGATGTGGCGGCGGCGCTGGTCGGCGCGCGCAGCCCGCGCGCCGAGGAGGCAGCCCGACGGCGGACCGAGGCAGTCCGCGAGCTCGAACAGACGGACCTGGCGGTGCGGAAATTGATGGTCGGCGTCTACATCCGCGAGTACCGGTTGACGCCCGAGCAGGAGGCGACCGCCGGGGACTTGCGCGAGTACCGCATCGCCGATACCGTGCTGCTGACGCACTCGTCCGCACGGCTGAAGGGCTTCGGCCTCGCCGTTGTCGGCCAAGAGACGTTCCCCTTCGCGCGGGACGTGACGTTCTGGCGGCGGGCGACCGGGTAACATGGGGGATGCTCCTCGGCGTCCTCTCCGACACGCACGACGAACTCGACCGCACTCGTTTCGCCGTGCGGTTGCTTCGCGAGGCCGGGGCCGAAGTGTTCGTCCACTGCGGCGACGTGACCACGCCACCGGTGTTGGCGGCATGTGCCGTACTGCCGTGCTGGTTCGTGTTCGGGAACCACGACTCGGACAACGTGCCGTACCTGCGGCGGGCGGGCGCCGAGCTGGGTGTCGTGTGCCTGGCTGGAATGGGGCGGCGTCGTAGAACTGGGCGGACGGCGAGTCGGCGTCACGCACGGGCATCTGACCAGCGACCTCCGCCACGTCCTCGCCGACCGGCCGGACATTCTGTTCACCGGCCACACGCACTTCGCGTTCGACCGTGTCGAGGCCGGCGTGCGGCGGATCAACCCGGGGGCGCTGCACCGGGCGGACGTGTTCAGCGTGGCGCTGTTGGATCTGACGAGCGGCGTCCTGCAAATCCTACCGGTCTCGACCTGATACCGTCGGCCGCGCCGCGGTGCGTTCATACGTCGCGGTGATGTCGGCGAGGAATTCGACCCACTCGGGGTCGCCCAGCGCCGCCGGTGACGCGCGCCAGACCCAGTTCCCACTCGTCGTGCCGGGCGTGTTCATCCGCGCCTCGCTGCCGAGGCCGAGCAGGTCTTGCAGCGGACACACCGCCAACTCCGCCACAGAACCCCACGCGAGCCGGAGCAGTGAGCGCACCGGGGCCGCCGCCGCATCCGGCGCGTAACGGGCGAAGTCGGCACGCTCCCCCGGCTGGAGCTTCGCCGCCCAGCCGGCGGTGGTGTCGTTGTCGTGCGTGCCGGTGTAGGCGACCGCGTCCGGCGTGAAGCGGTGCGGGCGGAACCGTTGCTCGACCGCCCCGCCGAACGCGAACTGGAGGATGCGCATTCCCGGCAGCCCGAACGCGGCCCGAAGCGCGTCCACCTCCGGCGTGATGACGCCGAGATCCTCGGCGATGATCGGCGGCGCGCCGAGGCTCGACTCGATCGCGTCGAGGAGCTCCGTCCCGGGCGCCTTCTGCCAGGTGCCGTGCTCCGCGGTCGGGTCGCCGAACGGCACCGCCCAGTACGCCTCGAGCCCGCGGAAGTGGTCGAGGCGGATCAGATCGACCTGCTTCAGGATGCCGCGGACGCGGCGCGTCCACCACGCGAACCCGTCAGCGCGGTGGGCGTTCCAGGCGTAGAGCGGATTGCCCCACAGCTGCCCGGTGGCGGCGAAGTAGTCGGGCGGCACGCCGGCGACGTGCGTCGGGGTGCGGGCCGCGTCGAGTTGGAAGAGCGCGGGATTCGCCCACACGTCGGCGGAGTCGTGGGCGACGTAGATCGGCAGGTCGCCGATGAGCCTCACCCCGAGCGCCGCCGCGTGTCGGCGCAGCGCCGACCACTGCCGTGCGAAGAGGAACTGACCGAAGCGGTGGGCCGCAACATCGTCCGCCAGTTCCACCGCGGCGGCGGTCACCGCACTACCCCTGTGGGCAGCCAGATCGGGATGCCAGCGCCACCACGGGGCGCCGTTGCACCCGTCCTTGATCGCCGCGAACACGGCGTATTCGTCGAGCCAGTCCGCTTCGGCCGCCGCGAAGGCGTCGAACGCCGCGCGTAGCCCCGGTCGCCCGTCCCCCGCCTCGAATCGCCCCCACGCCGTCCGCACGAGCTGTTGCTTGCGCGGGATCACGTCGGCGAACACGACCGGGCCGGCGGTCGGCAACTCGCACGCGGCTACGTCGGCGGCGGACGCGAGTCCGTCGGCGGCGAGTGCCTCGGGGCTGAGCAGGTTGAGGTTCCCGGCGAACGTGGACGGCGACTGGTACGGCGAGTCGGCGTAGCCGGTCGGGCCGAGCGGGAGCACCTGCCACCACCCCTGCCCGGCCGCGGCGAGAGCCTCGACCCAGCGGTGCGCTGACGGGCCGAGGTCGCCGACGCCGAACGGGCCGGGGAGGCTCGTTGGGTGGAGCAGCACGCCGGACGAACGGGCGGTCATCGCACGGTTCCAGGTGGTAAGGGGCGCGTGGCAAGGGGCAAGAGCGATGCCGAGCCGCACTCCCGCCCCTTGTACACTTCGGCTAATGGTGAGGCAACAGCCGTGCGAGACGCTACGCTCTTTAGAAGCATTGGCGAAATGAATGGGCACGCCAGAAAAGCCAGGGGTATCGCTCATTTCGCCAGTACTTCTTAGCACTACAGTGCGGATTCAGGTCACGCGGGCGGTGTCTTGCTTCTCGCGCGACTGCACGGCCCGGGCGTTCCGCCGCTGATGTTTGGCAATCACCGCGCTCGTGTGCCGGATCACCCCGGCGCCGGCGGAGCAACCCGGCGCACCTCACGTTCCGCGCCCGGCACACCTGCTCCTGCGTCACCCGCGGGTTTCCCCCCGCAATCGCTCCGTGTGGGCGGACACGAACCTGAGGACGATCGGCGACAGGGGCAGGTGGCGGATCAGCCCGGTATGGTCCCGCCCCCCGTCGTGCATCAACCCGGCCTCCTGCTTCGCCACCCGGACGGCTGGCTGTTCGGCCGTTGCCCGCCGGGACCCCGCCGCCAGCACCTGGGGCGACCGACTCCCGGGTCGGGTTCGTCACCCAGTACTTGACCTCGCCCGTCGCCTCGTTCACCCCCGCCACCAGGGTGTGCCACCCCCGGACCGCCCACACCCGCGCCCCCCGCGCCCGCCGCACCTGATCGGCCAACGTCTTCCGCGGGAGACGGAACCGCCGCCGCCTTTGTCGGTGCCCGCCCCCGGCTGCGACCTTCCCGGCGCACCCCAGGTCCTGTCGCTGGGCCCCGGGCGTCTTGTCCCCCTTCTTGGCGCAGCTCGTCTCGTCGAGCACCCCGACCGTCCCGAGGTCCCCGCCCGGCGGGCCGTCGGGCGCGGCCCGGACGGTGAAGTTGACCGGCACCTCGGCCACGAACCTCTGACCCGGGCGGCCGAGCCCCCACAGGAATGGCACCTTCGACCCGTACCCCCGTCGAACACCGGCCAGTCGAACCGCCCCCGCTCCGCCCGAGCCGGATCAGTTGGCCCAGGGCGACCCGCCACGCCGACCGGTGCCGGCCGACATCCGGGATGCCGGCCGCCCGGCACCGGGGGCGGTTGGCGGCCCACGACTTCGGCCGGTACCGGCCGAAGTCGAGCAGGGCCCGGACGTCGCTCCGGGCGAGCCCAACGTAGACGGTCACCACCCCGTTGTCGACCTTCCCGGCGCACCCCAGGTCCTGTCGCTGGGCCCCGGGCGTCTTGTCCCCCTTCTTGGCGCAGCTCGTCTCGTCGAGCACCCCGACCGTCCCGAGGTCCCCGCCCGGCGGGCCGTCGG
>JAFKFQ010000433.1 GCA_017308215.1 bacterium
CATGCGATGTGCCTTGGGAAGCGGCTATCCGAGGAGGCGGGCTGGGCGACCAGGCCGAGGGGAGAGGCGGTGCTGACCGCCGGCCCGTTCTCCGACGACACAACACTGCGACCCGGACCCGTGGCCGTTGGGAGAGGCGGCCGCAGGTCCGGGTCGTGGTATTTCTGGGCGGACGAGCCGGTGGGAGAGTCCCGGCCCGCCCGCCCCGCCGCCGGCTCCGCACCTCATCTGAGGGGGTCACCGCGACGGGGGAGAGGACTCCACTTTCGCCGACGACACCTACTCCGTCAAGTCCCAACTACTCGCCCACCGCGGCGGCGAACTCGGCGTAGGCGTCGGTCAGGGCCGGTACGTCGGCCGAGATGGGGTCGTCCACCGCGGCCCAGAACAGGTCGTAGGCGGTGCTCGTCGGGGTCATGCGGGCTCCCTGGGAGGTACAGGCGGACGAGGTCGGGCCGGCCCCACCGACCATCCTGCCAGTCACGCCCGTGGTGTAAACTCCACCACGGCCGCAGGCCCGACACAACCGGCCGCAGGGAGGACTCGGCCCCGGCGGGAGGCGGCATCGCGCGAGTGCCCGTGGCACGCCCGGTGCGTAGGAGGGGGGGCCGCCTTCCCGTTCACCCGCTGCCCCCATGACCGGCTCGACCGCCTTGCAAAGCTGGGAATGAAAGGACCGGCCCCGTACCGATCACGGCCAGTGAATCAACTCCCACCGCGCCCGGCCGTTCGGTCCAGGAGGTCGGTCAGGACAGCCAGTTCGACCGGCTTGAGCAGGTAGTGGTCGAACCCCGCCTGCCGCGCCCGCGCCTCCAAGTGCCCGTACCCGGTGACCGCGACCAGGACCGGGCGACGGGGCAACGCGGCCAACAGCCGTCCCACCAGCCCGAACCCGTCCCCGTCCGGTAGCCCGAGGTCCAGCAGCGCCACGTCCGGGTCGAACCCCGCGACCGTCCGGAGGGCGGCGGCACCGGATTGCGCCGCCCGGGCGTCGTGGCCCATCAGCCGGAGCAGTTCGGCGCAGGACTCGCCGCCGTCGGGGTGGTCGTCCACGACAAGGACGCGGAGCGGGCGGGATGTGGTCACGAGGCAGAACCATCCTGGCAGGGGAAAAGGGGCAGGAGCGAGAGCGAACAACGGCCGCCGCGCCACATCTCGCCAGCGCTGGGCGAAATACTGTCAGGGCGACCGGCGGGTATCCGGGGTGCGACCGCCCTGTCGGGCTTTCCCGACCGCGGCCGATGCCGGTGGTCAGGAGTAGGCGGGCGGGTGGGTCGGCCGTGCCCCTGCGAGTCCTTGTAGTAGACGACCGCCGGGACGCCGCAGATTTCCTCAGGCTGGTGCCGGAGCGGCTCGGGGCTTTGGTCCGAGTTCTCTACGCCGGGGCGGACGCTCTGCCGCTCGCCCCGGCGTGAGGGAGGAACGCCGGGGGTCGATGTGGACATGCCCGGGATGACTGGGCTGGAGTTCGCCCGCCGCCTCCGGGAGGGGCTCGCCGACCGCCCCCTCTTCCTGGTCGCGGTGACCGGGGTCGGGTCCGACGAGGCCCGCCGGCGGACGACCGATGCCGGGCTCGGTTTGCACCTCACCAAGCCGACCGACGGAGTCTTGCTCGCCGACCCGCTGACGGCGTTCTGGCGGGCAAACTTCCCGCGGGAGTTGTGAGCCCGTTCGACCGAGGTTGGACATGCCACCGAAGGGGTTGGCGGGCGCCCCAGGCGCTGCTCCCATGCTGAGTCGGGGATGCCCCTGGGTCGGCCCTGCCATGTCGAGTTTTTGGGGGAGGAGCTTCCGCGTTGAGGCGGGTATGACCACCGCCGAGCCGTGTCGTCGTTCACCCAACCACGAGGGCCAGCCGTGCCCACCCGCCGAGCCCGTCCGGGTCGTTCCGCCGCCTGTTGACGTGCAGCGTCTGCTGCCGGGTCAAGGTGTGCTCCCAGACCGAGCTACTGCGGTATACCCGGGCGGGGGTGGCCGATCTGCTGCGGCGAGGTGGTGACCTTCTCCATCGAGCCGGTCTGTGGGGGCGACGACACCCGCCCCGACTACCGGACGCTGTGGGGCGGCTTCGGCCTAGCGCCCGGCCGGCTCCCCGTCGTACAGCCCGAGCTCGGCCGCGCCGCGCCCGGCGGGGGTGATGGCGAACGTGTCGTCCCCGTTGGCGGCGAAGAACCCGTGCTCCAAGAGCCAGTCGAAGTGCTCCTGGTCGTGCCGGGCCTGATTCCGGCAGTCGGCGTACTGGAACGCCCGCTTCTTGAGGACGCGCCGGAGCATCCGCCACTTCCCCTCGCCGAGCGACATCTGCGCCATGTCGGTGCGTCCTGGCCGTGTCTCAGTGGGATAAAAGCCCTCCCTTACGGTAGCACGGTCGCTCGCCAGATACGCCAGAAATGTCCGGGGCGATTGAGGTAACATCTGGCATAGTCTTCAGTGTCGGGCCTCCGCGGTGCGGGGACACGACACCGCGACCGATACGGGCCGAGATTACGGCGGTCGTGCGGCTCGAACCGGTCGCCTCGGGCGGGCGATCCGGGCCGTTTGTCGGTCCGACTAAGACGCCTTCACGAACTTGTTCGGGGTGCCTTCGAGCCCGCCGCCCGCGGGGGGGCGCCAGAGCACGACCTCGTCAATTTTCTTCGCCAACTCGAAGTCCTTGTCCGTGATTCCCCCGGCCGAATGGGTCTTCAACTTTACCCAGACCTTTGCCCAGGTGAGGCTCAGATCGGGGTGGTGCCACGCGGCTTCGGCGAGGTAGCCGATGGCGTTGACGAGCATCAGGGTGGTGGGCCAGCCGTCGGTGGTGTACTTCTTCCGCAGCCAGCCATCCTCCAAGTACCAGCCGGCCAGCCCGAGTTCGGCGACCTTCGCCGCCACCTCGGCGTCGGTGTACGTCTTCGCGTCGGCCATGTCGGCGCCCTCCTCCGTATCCTGACGTGAACCTACCACCCCAGCCGACCCGCCACAACCATGACGACCCGCGACCGGCTCCGCGACCTGTTCCGCGCCCGCGCCCTCCAGTTCGGCGACTTCACGCTCGCCAGCGGCAAGAAGAGCAGCTACTACGTCAACTCGAAGAAGGTGCTGTTCCACGCCGAGGCGATCACGCTGCTCGGCGAGGAACTGTACGCGGCGACCGCAGACCTGG
Organism: bacterium; assembly: GCA_017308215.1. Classification (GTDB taxonomy): domain Bacteria; phylum Planctomycetota; class Planctomycetia; order Gemmatales; family Gemmataceae; genus Urbifossiella. Next base: position 3,146 of record JAFKFQ010000433.1, read on the forward strand.
AGTTTCAGGCGATCGGCGGGCTGGAGGTCGGCGCGATCCCGATGGCGGCGGCGGCGCTGACGGCGTTCCACCGCCACGGCCGGCACCTCGAAGGGTTCTTCGTCCGCAAGCAGGCGAAGGGGCACGGCAGTCAGGAACTCGTCGAGGGGCAGGTGAGCACGGGCGACCGCGTGGTCGTGATCGACGACGTGCTGACGACCGGCGGGAGCGTCATTCAGGCGATCAAGGCCGTCGAGGCGGCGGGCGCGACGGTGGCGCGCGTGGTGTGCATCTGCGACCGGCTGCAAGGCGCCCGCGAGGCGCTGGCCGGCTACGACTTCCGCCCGCTGTTCACCATCCGCGACTTCGGCATCGAGCCGCCGGCGGCGTGACGCACCGGGGGCTAGCACCCCGGGACGCCGACGTTCGCGTTACTTGGCGGGGTTGGTCGGCGTGGTCTTCGTCGGGCTGCCGCCGCTGCTACAGCCGACGACCGACGTGACGAGCAAGGCGAGGACGAGCGCGGACAGAACCTTCTTCATCGGGTGCTCCGGTGACGGGTACGTGAGGAAGCTGCCACGCGGCCGGATCGTCCGGCCGGTGGTCTCCTCGGAATCGCGGTCGGCGCCAGGCCCACGCGCCGCCCACACCCACCAGAGCCCACAAATCCCAGGATATTCCCGTCAACCTGGCGAACGGCCGGCGTGAGCCGGCTGGTCGTTGCGCGGGTGACGCGGGCGTGTCTCGTGAGGCCACTGCTCCACCGCCCAGGCACCCGTACCAACGACCAGCCGGCTCACGCCGGCCGTTCGCCCGCCATCACACGAACACCTCGCGCGCCACCGTGCCCGCCACGTCGGTAAGGCGGAAGTCGCGGCCAGCGTAGCGGTAGGTCAGCCGCTCGTGGTCGATCCCCAGGAGCGCCAGCAGCGTCGCGTGCAGGTCGTTTGTGTGCATCCGGCCCTCGATGGCGCGGATGCCGTACTCGTCCGTCGCCCCGTGCGTGTACCCCGCCTTCACCCCGGCGCCGGCGAGGAACATCGGGTAGCCGGTGATGTTGTGGTCGCGGCCGTCCTGCCCCTGCGCCGTCGGCAGGCGGCCGAACTCGCTGCCGAACAGCACCAGCGTGTCGGCGAGCAGCCCGCGGCGATCGAGGTCGGTGAGCAGCGCCGCCGTCGCCTGATCGACGGAGCGGCAGCGGTCGATCAGACCGGCGTGCAGGTTGTTGTGGTGGTCCCAGCCGGGCTGGCAGATCTCCACGAACCGCACCCCCGCCTCGCACAGCCGACGGGCCATGAGGCACTGCCGCGCGAACGCCGCGTTCGGCGCGTCGGTGGCGCCGTACTCCTCGCGCACCCGCACCGGTTCCTTCGACAGGTCGAGCAGCTCCGGCACACGGCCCTGCATGCGGAACGCCAGCTCGAACGACGCGATCACGCCGTCCACGGCGTCCGGCGCGCCCGGGGCGGCGGCGAGGTCGCGGTTCATGCCTTGAATCAGGTCGAGCTGACGGCGCTGGAGTGCGGTCGCCGTCGTGCCGCGGAGGTTCGGCAGGTAGCCGCGGTCGTCGATGCGCGTCCCCTGGAAGTGTGCGGGGAGGAACGCGCTGCCGTAGTTCACCGCCCCGCCGAAGTTCGGCGGCGGGTTGATGGTGACGTAGCCCGGCAGGTCGGCGTTCTCGGTGCCGAGGCCGTACAGCAGCCACGCCCCGAGACTCGGCCGGGTGAGCGCGGCGTTGGCGCTGCCGGTGTGGAGCTGCACCACCGCCTGCGGGTGCGCGGGCGTGTCGGTGTGGAGGCCGCGGAGCCAGCACAGCCGGTCGGCGTGGCGGGCGAGGTTGGGCAGCAGTTCCGAGAACCACGAGCCGGTCTGCCCGTGCCGGGCGAAGCGGAACTTCGGCGCCGTGAGCGTGCCGCCGCCGGGGCCGGGCTTACCGTTGTCGTCGAACAGCTTTTGCTTGTACTCGAACGTGTCGTGCTGGCTCATCGCCCCGTTCATGTGGACGAAGACGAGCCGCTTCGCCTTCGCGGGGAAGTGCGGCTGCTTCGGCGCGAGCGGCTGCGGTGCGCTGGTCGGGTTCGCCTTCGCCTGCTGGTCGAGGAGCCCGGCCAGGGCGACGAGGCCGAACCCGGCGCTGGCGTGCTTGAGAGCGGCGCGGCGGGAGATCGGGTGCATGGGACGGTTCCTTTGTGTTTCTGCGGTGATCGTGGGTTCGGCGCACCGGCCTGCCGCGGCACGCCGCCCCGGGGCGTTGCCCCGGGCTATCGGATCTCAGGCCGTTGGCCTGAAGACTGTCGGCTCCTCTTCACCCCGACGGGGTGGGATTCGATAGCCCGGGGTAACGCCCCGGGCGGCGTCGGCGGGTCACTTCACGAACCGGAACTCCGCGCTGCCGTACAGCGCCTGCGCCAGTGCCAGCCACGCGGCGGTGCGGGCATCGCGCGGGCGGACGGTTTCTTCCGTCACCGCCTCGCCGGTCTGGTCGATCTGGTCGGGGTCGATCACCTCCGCCGCCGGCCGCTTCGGTTGCGGTGCCGCCGCGGGGCGCGGCGCCGCCGGGAGAGGTTGCGGGTCGGCGCGGTACGCCGACTCGTACTCGCCCACGAACCCCAGCGCCCGCTCCACTTCCGCCGGCGCCGGCGTGCGGCCGAGGGCGAGGCGGTACGCGGAGCGAACGCGGTCGGCGTCGTCGGTGGTCTTCTCGGCGAGCACGCGCTCGGCGAGCGCCAGTGACTGCTTGCGGACGAACGGCGAATTCAGGAGGAACAGCGCCTGGCCGGGGACGGTGGTCGTATCGCGCTTCACCGACACGAGCGTCTGGTCGGCCGGGTCGAACGCCTCCAGTGCCTTCGGCGTCACGCCGCGGAGGAGCGGCAGGTACACGCTCCGCAGGCGGCTCTTGTCTGCAGTCTCGTGGACCCCCTTCGCCTCCGGGCCGTTGTCGCGCATCTCGACCATCCGCAGCGCCCGCGCCGGCGAGCCCGCGGGGCGGGTGTGGTCGAGCGTCCCGGCGGCGGCGAGCATCGCGTCGCGCAGCTCCTCCGCCTCGAGCCGCCGCGGGGTGTGCCGCCACACGAGGAGGTTCCCCGGGTCGGCGTTGCGGTGCGCCTGCGGCGCCTCCGACCCCAGCCCGTAGGCCCGCGTCAGCACGATCGTCCGCACCAACCGCTTGAGCGACCAGCCGTCGCGGACGAACCGCGCCGCCAGGTGGTCGAGGAGGTCCGGGTGGCTCGGCGTGTCGCCGGTGACGCCGAAGTTGTCCGGCGTGCCGACGAGGCCGCGGCCGAACAGGTGGTGCCACACGCGGTTCACCGCCACCCGCGCCGCCAGCGGGTTCGCGGGGTTCACGATCCACTCGGAGAGTTCCAGCCGGCCGCTCTGCTTCGGGTTCACTGGCGCCGCGTCGGGCACCGGGAACGCCGTGAGGAACCCGCGCGGCACCACCGGGCCGAGCTTCTCCGCCTCGCCGCGGAGGCGGACCGCCGTGTCGGCGACCGCCTTCCCCTCGCGGGCGCCGTGGACCGCGTGGCCGCGCGCCGCCGGGTCGGTGAGCGCCTGGTACGCGCCCTGCGCGGCCTCGAACTTCAGCCGGTACGGCCGCTGCGTCGGCTGGCCGCCCGGCCCCTTCTTCAGCCCCTCGGGCGTGCCGCGGATCGCGTCCCACGCCTTCTTCGCCGTCTCGAGTTCGGCCTTCGCCTTCGCCACCTCCGCGGCCGGCGCCGCCGGCGCCTCGCCGCTCAGCCGAACCAGCGCCTCGGGCACGTAGTAGTCGAGCCCGCCGCCGCCCATCTTGTTGCGGAGGCCGGCGGTCGCGTCGGTGCTGGTGAAGATGCCGGCGATCGCATAGTAGTCGGTCGTCGGCACCGGGTCGAACTTGTGGTCGTGGCAGCGGGCGCAGCTCACGGTGAGGGCGAGTGTCGCGCGCGTCACCACGTCGATCTGCTCGTCCACGTTGTCCATCTCGAACCGGACCTTGAACCGCTGGTTCACGTCCTTCACGCCCAGCGCCAGGAACCCGGTGGCGGTGGCGAGTCGGTCGCGCTCGGCGTCCGTCGCCGCCGGGAGCAGGTCGCCGGCCAGCTGTTCGCGGACGAAGCGGTCGTAGGGCACGTCGGCGTTCACCGCGTCGATCACGTAGTCGCGGTAGCGCCAGGCGTGCGGGTATGGGATGTTGCGGCTCGGCCCGGTGCTCTCACCGTAGCGGGCCACGTCGAGCCAATGCCGCCCCCACCGCTCGCCGAACGTCGGCGACGCGAGGAGCCGATCGACCACCGCGGCTAGTGCGGAGTGCGGGGTGCGAGTCGTGGCGTCGCGGACGAAGGCCTCGACCTCGGCCGGCGTCGGCGGAAGGCCGGTCAGGTCGAACGTGACGCGGCGGAGCAGTGTCACCGGGTCGGCGTCGCCGACGGGGCGGAGTCCCTTCGCTTCGAGCCCGGCGAGGAGGAAGCGGTCGATGTCGTCGCGCGCCCAGCTCGCGTCCTGAACGGCGGGCGTCTTCGGGTCGGTCGGCGGCTTGAAGGCCCAGTGCTCGGCCTTGAGCTTGGCGTACTCGGGGCGCCCCTTGCCGAGCGTCGCCGGGACGCGGACAGCGGGCCACGCGGCGCCGTCCTTCACCCACTGCGTCAGGTCGGCGATCTGCGCGTCGGTCAGCGGCTCGCCCTCGGCGGGCATCCGCTTCTTGGCGTCGTGGGCGACGCGCTTCAGGAGCGTCCCCTTCGTCGGGTCGCCGGGCACGACCGCCGGCCCGCCGTTGCCGCCGACGAGGAGCCCGTTGTGGTCGTCCACGCGGAGACCGCCGGCGGGCTTGGTGTCGGCCGAGTGGCAGCCGTAGCAGTGGCCGGCGAGCACCGGGCGGACCTTCTTCTCGAAGAACTCGAGCTTCGCCCGGTCCGGCGCGGGGGCGTCGGCCCGGGCGACGCCGCCGGCGGCGAGCAGCAAGAGGAGTGCGGTGCGGGTACGCATGTCGGCGGTCCGTCGGGTGTCGGTGTTCGGTCGGTGATTCGAGGCGTGTTCGCCGCCGGACTTGGTCCGGCGGCGTTTCCCACTCCATCAACCCAACTGTCTTCAGCGCACGGCCAGCGTCACGGCGCCGTCGGCGGGGACGCGGACCGTCAGGCCGGAGGTCTCGAACTTCAGGTACTTCGCGGGGACGGCCTTCGCCGCCTTCTTCTGGAGAGTTGGGTCGTCGTCGCCGAGGACGATCCGCGCCTTGTACGCCCCCGCGGGGGCGCCGCGGCGGACCCGGCCGTCTTTCAGGCTGTCGAGCGTGAACCGGCCGTCCGGCTCGATCGTCCCGGACGCCCGCACGGTCGGGTCGGACTCCAGCGCGATCTCCACCGCGCTGCCGGCGAGGACCGCCACGTCGCCGGGACCGGTCACGGTTCCGGTCACCGGCCGCAACCCCTCGGACGACGAGCAGCCGGCGAGAAAGACCGCCGCCAGCACCCCACCGCGGATGATTCGAACGTTCGCCACGACACACTCTCCTCGAACGCGGGCGAGAACACAAGCGGCCAGTCAGCCCGGTGGGACCGGCGTCCCGCCGGTCATTGCCCGGACCGGCGGGACGCCGGTCCCACCAGGCGGGCGGTGGTTAGAATTCCCCGTTGATGACCAGCCCGTCGTTGCGGCTCACGAGGCGGGTGAGCGTGTCGAGGCTGGCGGTGTTCCGCACGGCCTTCACGCTCCCGTCCACGAACACGAAGTTGGTGACGCCGGTGTGGGCGCTGCCGAAGCTGCTGTTGGCCACCGCCAGCGTCTGCACGTCCGGGCCGAGGAGCGCCCGTTGGTCCCCATTTACGTTGCTGATCCCCATCATGCGCCGCGTGTTGTTGCGGTTGCCGCCGAACACGCTCCGGTCCTCGTTCTTGCCGCGGAGCGAGTTTGGGCGGACGTGCTTCTCGCCGAACATCGTCGTGTTGCTCGTGCCGTCGGTGATGCTCAGGAGCACGAGCTGCCCGCGCCACGTCCGCAGGATCGGGTTGCCGGCGCCGTCCACGCCCACGTCGGGGACGTTGGGGATGATCGCCCCGAGCGAGTTCGTGTAGGCGGCGTGCGGACCGAAGCTGGCGGCATAGTCGGTGAGCGCCGCCCCGCCGGGGATGAAATCGCTGGTGCTGAGGACGTGCGGCGGGCGCGACGGGCAGGCGTAGACGCTGATCTGCGTCTGCACCGCCGGCAGCGGCTGGGCGGACCCCGGGTAGCGCAAGTCCCACAGGTTGTACTGGGCGGTCTGCTCGATGTAGGGCAGCAGCAGTGCGCCCCACGTCGCCCACCCGTCGAGCTTCTCGGAGTTGTCGCCGATGAAGGCCGGCACGAGCGTGCCCTGCGAGTCGTGGTAGTTGTGGGCGGCCAGGCCGATCTGCTTGAGGTTGTTCTGGCACTTGGCCCGCGCCGCCGCCTCGCGGACCTTCTGCACCGCCGGCAGCAACAATCCGATCAGGATTGCAATGATGGCGATGACGACGAGCAGTTCGATCAGCGTGAACCCGGCTCGGCGGGGGTGATGAGGCATGGTCGGCTCCTCCTCCGAGATCGCACCCAGTGGCCGTCCCGCCGGCAACTGAGTTGCGTCTGCACTATCTTGATCGACATGATGGTAAATGGTTCGCGGTCTTCCTAGACCCTTTCCCGAAACCGCAGTGCTACTGGGTCAAGTCGGCTCCCACCTACCTGCCTCGATTTCGGCGCAAAGCGATGTCCTAAAATTATTTGTGGCCGAATTCTATCAAGCTGCCTCGTGCCGGCTTTCTGTCCTGAAAGGTGACGCAGTAGGCCGACTTCCGTCGATTCGGACCGGTCGCGGCGGAATGTGCTGGCGGCCATTCTCGACTTTTGCGATATACTTGGTGGTGTTAGTAGCCGATTCCCCGGCTCGAACCGATCTCGCACCCAGGCTCGTTCCGCCCGACGGCCGCATCCGGCGCCAGCCGATGCCGAGGGATTCGTGACCGTGTCCGCCACGTCCCCACCTCCCGCGCTCGACGCCGACCGGCTCGCCCGGCTGGAGGCGTTCGCCGAGCGGTTCCGCGACGTGTTCCCGCGCGCCGACCAGTTCCGTCGGTTCGTCGCTTACCTCGCCGGACTCCTCGCCGCCCCCGGCCGGAAGAACGTCGAGGGGATCGCCGCCGCGGCCGTGGGGCTGGCGCCGGCCGAGGCGGATCTGGTGCAGGCGCTCCAGCACTTCGTCACCCGCAGTCCGTGGGACGCCGCGCGGCTGTTCGCCGCCGTGCGCCGCGTGCGGCCGGGGGCGGTCACCGACCCGGGCTCGGTGTGGGTCGTCCACGACGCCGTATTCCCGAAGAAGGGGCGGCACTCGGCGGGGGTGCAGCGGCAGTTCGCGCGGGTGCTGGGGCAGAAGGTGAACTGCCAGCTCGGCGTGGTGCTGGCGCAGCACGGCCCGGCGGGCTACTTCCCCCTGGCGGCACGGCTGTACCTGCCGGCGCCGTGGTTGCGCGACAACGCCGTGCTCGCCGGACGGACGATCCCCGAGGAGGCGCGGAAGCCGGCGTCGAAGGCGGAACTAGCGCTGGCGATGATCGACGAGGTGCGGGCCGAGGGGCGGCTGCCGGGGTCCGGCGCGGTAGCGGCGGAAGACGCCTACGCCCGCGAGTTCGCCGAGACGCTGACCCCGCGCGGGCTGTCACCGGCGGACGAGGGCGACCGGCTCGCGGCGGCGCGCGAGCGGTTCGATGAGGTGCGGAGCGTACTCGGGCTGGATCACTTCGAGGGGCGGACGTGGGCCGGTTGGCACCACCACGTCAGCCTCGTATTCACCGCGTTCGCATTCCGGGCGGGCGAGCCGGGTCAGTAGCCGTCGCGGGGCCGGTGCTCCAGGGCACCTCCGCCTCGTCGGTCCGACCGAACCGAACGCTTCGCCTGTCGGATCTCGACCGATCCGATGAAGTATCTCATGCTGACGAAGTAGGAACCCCGCCCCGGATTGGTGATGGGCGCGGGGGGCGGACGCAGTTATGCTGGCCCACGTCAGAGCCGACATAATCGGCAGGATTGTTAGTTCTGCGAGAACGCCGTGGGACTCAGGTGCCGCGGTGGGGCGAGTTGGGCGCGGGTCTGCTCGGCGGCGAGCCGGTAGACCTCTTGAACCCAACCGAACTGCGCGGCGGGTACGGCCACGGGAACGAACGCTTCCTGACGCGGTTCGGCGAACCGGTTGGCGAGTTCCGGCGGCAACAGGTGACGGAACCTGTTCTGGAACATGACGTTAACCCGGAGTCGAAGGCGATTCGGATCGAACTCGACCATGTTGATCGAGTTTGTGACGTAATTCTACACTGCCCCTGTCGGAAATCAACTTTCCGGCGGGGAATTCAGACCCGTTTCGGGTCCGGCGGGCGGTCCGTCCGGACCCTAACACCACGAGGAGGAACGACCGTGGCCACCGCGATGATGATGGACCGGGCGGCGATGGCGGGGATGAACACCGGGATGCCAATGGGCACCCCGACGACCGCGGCACCGAACATGGTGATGGTGCCGCGCTGCACCATGAAGGTCGAGAAGTGCACGGGCGGGATGAAGATCACCTGCACCTGCGACGACCCGACCGCCTGCGCCATGATGCAGAACCTCTGCACCATGATGGCCGGCGGCATGTGCAGCGTGTGCTGCATGATGAACGGGATGACCGTGTGCTGCTGCAACCTGACAATGGGCGCGTGCAAGGTCGAGATGACCAAGGACGGCTGCATGGTCACCTGCACCAGCGGCGACAAGGCCTGCTGCGACATGATCCAGGGCTGCTGCGACTGCGTCGCCGCCTGCATGAAGGCCGGCTGCACCTGCTGCCTGATGATGGGCGGCACCCCGGTGTGCTGCTGCGTGTGCTGATAGTCGGGTCATCACCCGCGGCGTTGCACCGGCCACGCCGCGGGCGGCTCACTCGGTCCGAATCACCCGCCGCACGTCGACTCCGTCCGCCCCCACCCCGCGTAGCACCTCCGCCCCGCGCACCACGCGGCCGAGTGGCACCACGTCCCCGGCCTTCCCCGGCGGGTCGCCCGCGTACAGCACGAACTCGCCCACCACCCCGCCGCGCACCAGTGCGATCCCGCCCGCGACCGGCCGCGCCGTCGCCGCCGGCACCGCACCGAGCTTCAGCCGGTCGGCGGCGCCGCGCTCCACCCACGCCGGGCTCGCCGTGCCCCGCACCACCCCCTCGACCGTCCGCAGCCGGCCGCTGTGGTAGCCCCCGTCGAGCGCGACCGCGAGGAACAGGTTCACCGCCTCCGGCGCGGCCTTCGCGTCGAGCTCCAGGTCGAGGTCGCCGGCCGCGGTCTGCACGGTCACCTTCGCCGTGTCGCCGACCGGCGCCTTCCGCCACTCGAAGCGAGGCAGCGCCTTCGGGTCGTAGCCGGGGAGGTGGCGGCGGTCCTCGGCGGGGCGGGCCGCCGGGCGCCGGTAGCGCCACGCGCCGTCGCCGAACACCTCGCGGCACAGGTCCGCCAGCGGCGCATCGTACTCCTTGAGCCTGGCGCGGGTGCGCACGTCGTTGTGGAGCGCGTCGGGCGGGGCGTTGTCGTCGAACCAGCACTGCACGCCCTCGGCCCAGTACTCCGAGTGGTTGGTCGCGGCATACGTGTTCTTCCACAGACCGCGCTCCAGCGCCGTTTGGTACGCGGCGCGGAGACGGCGGTCGAACGTCGGGTCGGTGGCCGAGAGGCCGGTGCCGTGGACGGCGTGGGCGAACTCGTGGACGAAGATGTTCTCCCGCGGGTACGGGTCGCCGGGGTAGCCGAGCAGGTTCTCCTCGCCGCAACTGACGCACGGGTTGGTGCGCGTGGCCCCGAGGCCGCGGGCGCGGCGGTCCCAGTACTGTTTCGGCCGCAGCTTGCTGTGCTCGGGCACGTCGGTCGTGTACTCGCCGGCCGCCATCACCGCGATGCGGACGCGGTTGGCACGCATCGCCTTGATCAGATCGGGGCGGTTGCCGAGCATCTTGTCGACGATCCACGCCGCCTCGGCGAGCGCGTGGTCGGTCACCTTCGCCGACCCCACGACCGGCAGCCCGCCGGCGTCGGCGTGCTTCTGGTAGAACGGGTCGAGCTTCAGTTCGGCGCGGAGCGCGTCGGGCACCGGGGCGGCGTGACCCGCCGCGGGCACGGCAAGAAGAAGTGCGACGGCGAGGAAGCGGGGCGGCATCGGTTCACCTCACACCCGGGGGATGTGGTAGAACATACCCGGTCGGATTGACGCACGCACGCGCTTGCGGCTTCGCCGCAGCGAGAAGTCGCGGGCGGGCGCAGGGGTGACCGATGGCCGACGACGGGCACGACAACCGCCGCGGGTTCTACCGCCTCCGCTACCCGGAGGCCGAGCGGCCGCGCGTCGAGGCCGACGGGCTCGTCGCCGCCGTGACCGAGCTCTCCGAGGGCGGGATGCGCGTCGTCGCCGGCGACTTCCGCGTCGCGGTCGGGTGCCGGGTCGCCGGCGAGGTCCGCTTCATCGACGGAGAGGCGGTGTGGGTCGACGGCACGGTGCTGCGCCACGACGCCGGCGAGGCGGTGCTCCAGCTCGAGGTCGGTGTGCCGTTCCCGCGGATGGTCACCGAGCAGAAACGCCTCCTCCGCCGCTACCCCGACTCCCGCTGACCGGACGGACGACGTTCCGCCCGTACTGCCCGTCCGGGGCAACGCTCGACGTGCCGCGGTTCACCAAACTCGACAAACTGATCCCCACTTGTGTTGGTTCCGGCGCGGTCACTAGTCTGGAATAGACGGGCCACTCCGTTCCGGGAGCCGATCCATGACCCGCACGCTTCTCCTCGTCGGGGCGGTGGCCGCGGCCGCCGCCTGGCCGCTCGCCGCGCCGCGGCCCGCCGCCGTCGCGCAACAGCCCACCCCCGACCCCCGGGCGAAGGACGCCGAGCCGCTCCCCGAGTACCCGAAGGCCGACCCGAAGTCCACCGTCGTCGAGAACCCCAACCTCAAGGGGCTGGTGCTCGAGGTGCTCCCGGACAAGTCGCGCCGGGTCGGGTTCGTCGCCGAGGTGTGCCTCCGCGAGGGGCCGCTGGAGGTGTTCGTCTGCAAGCAGGGGACAAAGGAGCACGAGGCGATCCTGCGGACGGACTTCGACGCCCGCGAGATCCACAAGCTGCTCCTCCTGGCCGGCGCCGAGGCCGGCACCCCGACGCAGTTCGTGGACCCGAAGACGAACGAGCCGAAGTTCAAGGCAGCGACCGGGACGCCGGTGAAGATCCGCGTCAGCTACCGCAAGGGCGGGCAGGTCCACACGCACGCCGCGCAGGAGTGGGTGTGGAACCGCGAGAAGAAGCGGAACCTGGAGGTGCCGGGGTGGGTGTTCGCCGGCAGCCAGCTGCTCAAAGACCCGGACCGCCCCGAGGCGCCGCCGTTCTACGCGGCCAACAGCGGCGAGGTGATCGCGCTGTCGAACTTCGCGTACTCCATGCTCGAAATCCCGGTCGAGATCAGCAAGGACGACGCGCAGCTCAACTACGAGGCGAAGACCGACCGCATCCCGCCGCTGTTCTCCCGTGTCTGGGTGGTACTTGAGCCGGCGCCGGCGAAGAAGTGACGGCGTCCGGGCGACCGGCCGGCGTGAGCCGGCTGGCCGAGCCAGCAGGGCAGAATGGACAGGATAACCGGATGAACGGGATGGCCGAACCCACGCCGGGTTTCCCGTCCTGTTCATCCGGTTATCTGGTCCATATTTCGGTTGCCTTCACCAGCCGGCTCATGCCGGCCGGTCGCCCGGACGCCGGCGCCAACGCCGCCCGGCCCCGCTCCGTAACAGTTACGTTGCACCGGTCCCGCCGGCCGGATAGGCTGTTCTAACGACGACTCGCGTCCCGCCGGACCGGCCCCCCGAGGAAGCCATGTCCACCGCCGACACCATCCCCATCAAGTGCCCGGGGTGCCAGGCCGGGTTCGACGTGCCCGTCGGCCTCGCCGGCAAGACCATCCGCTGCACCTCCTGTAAGACACAGCTCCCCGTGCCCACCCCGGCCGCGAAGGCCGCGCCGGCGAACGGGAACGGCAAGGCGAAGTCGGTCGGCGACCTGCTGCCGACGGCGAAGTCGGCACCGAAGTCGTCTGGCCCGCCGCCGCGCTCGGGCGGCGCGGTGCCGAAGGGGCGGGCGATCCGCGACGACGACGATGATGACGACGAGGACGACGACGACCGCCCGGCGCGGCCGCGGAGGGGGAAGAAGTCGTCGTCCGGCGGCGGGGCGCCGGTGGCGCTGATTGCCGCCGTGGCCGGGGTGCTCGTCCTCGGCGGCGGCGGGGTCGCGGCGTACTTCATGTTCGCCAAGGACAAGCCGGCCGAGACGACCGCGAGCAGCAGTCCCGGCGACAGCAGTGGTGGCGGTGCGGCGAAGAGCCCGTCCGAGACGACGCCGAAGGGTGGCCGCCGCGGCGGCCCCGAGGTCCCCCCCGGCGGAGGGGAAGCGGCGGGCGGTGGTGGCGAGGCGACGCCCGCCACCGGTCCCGGCCCGACCGGCAGCGGAACCCCGCGCCGCGCTCCCGGGACGGCCGCCTCCGACGGGTGGGTGACCCACAAGGGCGACGGGTTCACGATCGAGTTCCCGGCCGGGGTGATGCCGGTCCAGAAGACCGAGCCGCCGAAGAACGGGGTGACCGTCTCGGGCCTCGCGCACAACGAGGCCGACGACAAGGGCGGGTTCGCGGCCATGAGTATCACCTTCCCCGCCAGCACCCAGGTGTTCCAGCCGAAGACCCTGCTCAACATGTGCGTGGATCTGTTCACAAAGGAGCAGAACGGCCCGTTCGGGCCGGGGAAGTTGGACGTCAAGAACAAGGTCGAGACGGAGGTGGATGGGTTCCCCGCCTACGATCTGACCCTGAGCCCGGAGGGAAAGAGCCTCGACCTCTTCGCCCGGATCGTGGCCGTGAACGGGAAGATCATCATGGCCCTCTGCGGCCACGAGACGGACCCGGCCATCACCAGCCAGGCGGGTCGCTTCCGCGCGTCACTGCGGATCGACGCCGGCCCGGTCGCCGCGCTCCCGCCGATGGGGGGCGAGCCGGGCCGTCCGAACTTCCCGGGCCGCGGCACTCCGCCGCGCGGCGAAGGCCCCATGCCGATGGGCGAAGGCCCCGCGCCGATGGGCGAGGGGCCGGGCCGCGGCACCCCGACGCCAATGACTGAAGGGGGGATGCCGCCCCCCCCCATGCCGGGCGCGATGCCGCCGGCCTTCCCCACACCGGGCGGCGGCGGTGAAGGGCAGCCGCCCGCGTTCCCGCCCCCGGGCGGTACCCCGTTCCCGGCCCCGGGCGGCGGCGAGCAGGGGTTTGGCGGCGGCGGCGGGTTCGTCGTGCCCGCCCTCGCCGGGCAGGTCCAGCCGTTCTTCGCCATCGCCTTCGACACCGAGAAGGGCGAAGTCTACACCGTTTCCCCGCGCCAGGCCGGCTCGAAGTGGGGCGGCACCCTGTACCGCTACACCTACCCCGAGTTCCACTACAAGGGCGAGTGGAAGCTGCCGAAGTTCGGCACCCGCGCGGTGATCGACACCAAGACCGAGAAGCTGTACCTGGCGACCGCCCCCAGCACGCTGACCCCGCTGGTGCTCAAGGCGCTGGTCGACCAGAAGAACGACCGCGCCGCGACGACCGGCGACGTGGACGTGATCGACCTCGCCGCCCTCCGCGGCGGCAAGGTCGAGTCCCGCACCGACGTCAAGACCGCGGCCACGTTCAGCTTCTCCGCCCCGATCCGCGGGCTCGACGTGTCGGCCGACGGCAAGACGCTCACGGTGCTCGTGTCGCGCCAGCCCGTGCCGGGCAAGCAGGGGAAGGCGACCATCAAGCAGTACGACACCGCCGAGCGGAAGCTGCTCAAGGAGAAGGACCTGCCGAACCCGGCCTGGGACATGACCCGCTCGGCCGATGGCAAGGCGTTCCTGGTGACCGAGTTCCCGTCCGAGCGGCAGGCGCTGTTGGCCTACGACCCGGCGACGCTGGAGCGAAAGGATCTCACCCTCCCGGCGGGGCTGGTGAGCGACGTGGCCCCCGGGCCGGACGGCCGGTTCGTGGCGGCGGTCGGGGCGAGCGCCGGGTCACCCGGGAAGCTGATGCTGATCGACGGGGTCGGCGCCCCGCAGGAGATCCCGACGGCGGGCGGGCGGGCGAGCCAGAACGGGTACGTCCGGTTCACCCCGGACGGGAAGAAGTTGCTCGTGACCTCACACGGGCTGGCCCCGGGCGGGATGGCGCCCGGCCTGGACATCTACGAGGTGTCCGACCCGGCGGCGGCGGCCGGGTACAAGAAGGTGGCGACGGTCCGCAGCGCCGGGACGCTGTTGGTGGGCGGGAACCTCCACATCGCCCCGGACGGGCAGCGGGTGGTGTTCCAGACCGGCGCCGTGCTGGCGACCGACAAAATGACCGAGCACACCGGCGCGCCGGAGGCGCCGGGCGTGAACGGCAACGGCAACAACGGCGCCCCCGGCTTCCCGGCCGTCGGCGGCCCCGGCTTCCCCGGCGGCGGCGAGGGCGGCCGCCCGATGGGGAACAACCCCGGCGGCCCCCCGGGCGGGATGCAGCCGGGCGGCCGCCCCGGGCCGGGCGGTGGGATGCAGCCGGGCGGTGGAATGCAGCCGGGCGGAATGCAACCGGGCGGTGGAATGCAACCGGGCGGGATGCCGCCGGGTGGGATGCCGCCGGGCGGCGGGATGCAGATGCAGCCGGGCGGGATGCGTCCGGGGCCGGGCGGTGGAATGCAGCCGGGCGGCGGCGGCCCGCCCACGCCGCCGACGGAAGGCGCTCGCCGGCCGCCCAACTGACCGCGACGCACCACCCGACTCCCCCGCACGCCCCGGCTTTCCCGGGGCGTGCGGCGTTTCCGGTCTGTAAGCTGACTCCGCCGCGGGACCAGCCCGGTCCCGCCCGGAGGATACAGCGATGGCCGAGCGGATCGTCATGCGGACCGGCGAAGCCCTGGTCGAAGGCGACAAAGACTACCTCTGTGCCGAACCCGAAGTCGTCATCGGGGAACTCGACGGCCCCGTCGGCGCCGCCCTCGCCAACCTCGTCGGCGACCAGGTGAAGGGGCACACGCGGGTGTTCGCCATCCTGAACTCGGACGTGCAGGTC
Source organism: bacterium (assembly GCA_017308215.1). Taxonomy (GTDB): domain Bacteria; phylum Planctomycetota; class Planctomycetia; order Gemmatales; family Gemmataceae; genus Urbifossiella. The sequence goes on from JAFKFQ010000433.1 coordinate 18,217, forward strand.
CGCCCGGCGACACTGATGGTCAGCAAGGTCACCGTGAAGGACGCCCGCTACACCGGCATCCTGATGGGGACGGTGCAGGCCGGGATCGCGCACGGGGTGCTGGACGCGGTCCGCGCCGGCGACATCCCGAAGGAGAAGGCGAACGACCTGGGCATCATCTACAGCGGTGTGGCTGGACCCGGCAGTTCTGAGCGTCCCCGAGGGGGAGGTCGATCACGCGGCGCTGTTCCAGGTGAACCGCGAGGCGACGGCGAAGGTGATCAAGAAGGCGATGCGCCACGAGCCGACGATCGACTGGCTCCTGGAGAACCAGGACAAGGTGACGCACTACTTCCACCAACTCGGGCTGGAAGGGAAGTTGTGACGGCACGCCGGGCCACCCGTCGGCCGGGCCTCGCGGACGCGGCCCGACCGACGGGCGGTCACCCCACCGCGCCCTCGTAGTCGAGCTTGTCCAGCAGCGCCGCCATCCGCGCCCGGGCGGCGTCGCGGGCGCGGAGCAGCGTCGCCTCCTCGGCCTGGATCGCCTCCAGCCGGTCCTCCTGCTGGCCGAGGGTGCGCACGAACCGCTCGCGCAGCTCCTTCTCCGTCGCCCGGTCGCCCAGGCTGCCGAGGTTGTCGCGCAGCCGCTTCTGGTCCGCAGCGATTGCCGCCCGCTCTTTCTCCAGCGCCGCCAGGCGGGCGTCGGTGTGGCCGGTCTCCGTCCGCGCCGCCAGCACGTCGCGCAGCGCCTTCTCCGTCTTCTTGTCGAGATAGCTCGCGCCGAGCCACGCCGAGAGCTGGTCGTCGGTCACGTCGGCGAGGGAGAAGCCCTGGAACAGCGTCTGTTCCTGCTGCACCGCGAACTTCGTGGTGGCGTGTGGTGGGAGCGGCAGCTTGAAGCGCCAGTGGTTCTCGGTCGTCTCGTGCGGCTTGGGCGTGTCGGCGAGCTTCCACCGCGAGCCGTCACGCGGGTGGTCGAGGTATAGCACCTGCTCGCGGTCGGCCTTGCTGGCGAAGGTGTACGTCGTCTTCTGCACCCGGGCGTAGTGCGTCCGGAGCACCCCCTTCTTGATCGTCACGCGCGTGACGGTGTCGTCGTGCGAGTCGATGTTGTCTAGCATCTGGACGCCGAGCTCGACCGCGTAGCCGACCA
>JAFKFQ010000489.1 GCA_017308215.1 bacterium
GTCGCCGCGCACCAGGCGCTGCCGCCGGCCGCGATCCGTGGCAAGGACGGGACGCCGCTGCTGTCGTGGCGGGTGGCGCTCCTCCCCTACGTCGAACAGGGCGAGCTGTATAAGCAATTCAAGCTCGACGAGCCGTGGGACAGTGCCCACAACAAGCCGCTCGTGGCGAAGATGCCAAAGGTGTTCGCCGCCCCCGGGATCAAGACCGCCGAGCCCGGGCTGACGCACTACCGGGCGTTCGTCGGCCCCGGCACGGCGTTCGAGTCGCGCCCGGGCCGCCCCCACGGCGTCGCCCTCGACGAGTTCGGCGACGGGCTCGCGAACACCCTGCTCGTCGTCGAGGCGGCCGACCCGGTGGCGTGGACGAAGCCGGGCGACCTGCCATTCGACCCGGCGAGGCCGCTGCCGAAGCTCGGCGTGTACGAGCGGGCGACGCACGTCCTGTATGCCGACGGCCACGTCGCCGCGCTGGCACCGGGGGCGCCGGAGAAGGCGGTGCGGGCGCTGGTCACCCGAGGCGGCGGCGAGGCGGAGCCGGTGCCGCTTCTTCCGCCGGAGCCGCCCGCGTTCCCGCCGATGCGCCTGGAACTGGCCCGCCGCGGGGCCGCCGCCCCGCCGCCCCGGGCCGTCGCGCCGTTCGGCGAGGCCGAGGCGCGGGCGCACCAGGAGGCGTGGGCGAAGCACCTCGGCGTCCCGGTCGAGTTCGAGAACCGCGCCGGGATCGCGTTCCGGCTGATCCCGCCCGGCGAGTTCGGGATGGGGTTCACCGACGCCGAACTGGCCGCGGTCCGCGAGGAGCTGAAGGCGACCCCGAACGCCGGCGCGTACGAGCGGTTCGCGGCCGAGTCGAGCGGCCCGCGGCACACCGCCCGCATCACCCGTCCGTTCTACCTCGCCAAGTACGAGACCACCGCGGCCCAGTTCCGCCGGTTCGTGACCGAGGCCAAGCACCGCCCGACCGGCACGATCGACTGGACGACGTTCGTCACCCCCGGCCAGGAGGCCCGGCAGCCGGTCGTCGGCGTGAGCTGGGCGGACGCGGACGCCTTCTGCCGCTGGCTCGGCGCGGCCGACGGCGGCGCCTACGACCTGCCGACGGAGGCGCAGTGGGAGTACGCGGCGCGGGCCGGCGGCGCCGGGCTGTGGTCCTTCGGCGACGACTCGAAGACGCTGATCGACCACGCTGCCGTCGGGCTGGCGACCCCGGCGCCCGGGCCGGTCGGGCTGAAGGCGGCCAACCCGTTCGGCCTGTTCGACGTGTACGGGGGCGTGACCGAGTGGTGCCGCGACTGGCACGTCGCCGACTACTACCGGCGGGCTCCGATCGACGACCCGGTGAACCTCGACGCACCGGCCGACCCGGCGACCGGGCGGGCGGCGCGCGGCGGGTCGTGGAACGCGTCCGGGGTGTATTCGCGGGCGGCGTTCCGGGCGTTCGACAACCCGACCAGCCCGACGATGCCGAAGGGCTTTCGGGTGGCGCTGGGTGGCGACCTGAGGGCGGTGGTCGCGGCCGCGGCGAAGCGGCCAGGCGAGGCGCCGCAGACCCCGCCGGCGGCGGCTGTGGGGGCGTTGCGGAATCTGGTGGCGACGAAGGAGAAGGCGCGGGAGGCAGACCGGCTCCGGGTGAAAGTCGGCTCCCTCTCGCCGCACAAGCTCCACCTCGCCGACCACGACGTGGCCGAGGCCCGCGCCCGTCTCGCCGAGGCCGAGGGCGACGCCGCCGCGCTCGCCGCCGCGCTCCGCGAGACGTTCCTGTCCGCCTGCCGCTACCGCGACTTCGAGTACGTCCGCGTCGTCGAGGGGCTGGACCGGGCGGAGTTCGACCGGGCCGCGGGGTTGGTGGCCGAGGCGCGGGTGAAGCTGGCCCGCGCCGGCGTGACCGAGCCCCCGCTGCCGCCCCAGCCGGCGCCGTTCCCGCGGCCGAAAGAGTAGCGGGCGGCGTACAATACCGCCGTTCCCCGTTCCCGGTCTCGGAGGAGCCCGGATGGTTCCCCGCCTGCTGGCGCTCGCCGCGCCGTGTTTACTCGCTGGCGCGCTTGCCGCCCGGCCCGCGCCTGACCTGCCGCTGTCCCCCCAGGTGACCCGCGGCGTCGCCTACGCCACCGCCGACGGCGAGACGCTCAAGCTCGACGTCGCCGCCCCCGCCCGCGGCGGGCCGTACCCCGGCGTGCTGTTGCTCCACGGCGGGGCGTGGGTCATGGGCGGCCGCGGCGACCTCGCCGGGTTCCTCCCCGCGATCGCCGAGAAGGGGTACGTCGTCGCGTCGGCGAGCTACCGGCTGGCGCCGAAGCACCCGTTCCCCGCCCAACTCGACGACGCCCGCGCCGCCGTCCGCTTCCTCCGCGCCAACGCCAAGACCTACAACATCGACCCCGACAAGGTCGCCGTCGGCGGGTTCTCGGCCGGCGGGCACCTGGCGCTGCTGCTGGCGCTGAACCCGCCGCCGACCGACGCCGGGCCGTCGTCGGCGGTGACGTGCGCGGTGAGCTACTTCGGCCCGACCGACCTGAGCCTGTACGCGAAGAGCCCGGGGGTCGAGGACGCGTACATGGTCCCGTTCCTCGGCAAGGCGTGTAAGACGGACCCGGACGTGTACAAGAAGGCGTCGCCGATCAGCTTCGCGTCGAAGGCGGCGCCGCCGGTGCTGATGATCCACGGCACCGCCGACTTCGTGGTGCCGGTGATCCACTCGGAGCGGCTGCTGGCGAAGCTGAGGACCGCCGGCGCGACGGCCGAACTCCTGACCGTCCCCGGCGCCGGCCACGGCTGGGGCGGGAAGGACGCCGAGCGGGCGATGGCGACGGCGGTGCGCTTTCTCGACACGCACCTGAAGGGGGCGCGATGAGCGGCGCGGGTTTTCGGCTCGGGGCTTCCGTGGGTCGGGTCGAGTCTTCGAGACCCGACGCGGCACGCCGGGCGCGAACGACGGGCGAAGGGGAACCCGAACCCACGTGGGTTC
>JAFKFQ010000490.1 GCA_017308215.1 bacterium
GCCGGACGAGTTCGCGGCGGCGGTCGCGGCGTTCGCCCGGCCGCCCGCCGAAAGCTGACGGCCCCGCGCCGCTCCACGCGGACGGCGGGGACGGGTCACCCGCCGCAGGCTGACGGGGCGATACCCCCCGCCATCAGCCCGTACGCGCCCACCGGCCGGCTCACCCACCAAACCCGGACACTTCCTCCCCGCCCGGGGTAGTTCCCTGGTAGGAGCCGCGGCGACCGCCGGCTCCGCCCGAGGATCACCCCGTGACCGATCACCTCACCCACCTCCGCCCGGCCGAGATGACCCCGGCCGAGCGGGCCGCGGCCGTCGCCGCGGTCCTCGCCGCCGGGCTGCTCCGGCGCCTCCACCCCGAGCACTTCCCGCCGCCGCCGACGGTCGGAATTCGCAGGAAATCGCGGGCGAATCGACTTGAACACTGGCGGCCCGCGAGCGTTACTGTCCACGCCGGTTAACGACCCCCGAGACGCGAGAGGAGACCCATGCCCGCGAAGACCGAGACCCCGCCGCCGTCGCTCGCCCGGGAGCTGGCGGCCCTCGACCGGATGACCACGGCCGAGCTCCGCGACAAGTTCGCCGCCGTGTTCGGCGAGCCGACGACGGCCGGGAACCGGGCCTGGCTCCTCCGCCGGGTCGGGTGGCGGATGCAGGCGCTGGCGGAAGGCGATCTGTCCGAGCGTGCCCGGGCCCGCGCCGCCGAGCTCGCGCGGGACGCCGACCTCCGCCTCGCCCCGCCCGCCGACCGGCCCACGCCGCCCGCCGCACCCGCCCAGGCCGCGGCCCCGGTGGCCGCCCTCGACCCGCGGCTCCCGGCCGTCGGCACGGTGCTGACCCGGACGTACAAGGGCGGGGTGGTGCGGGTGAAGGTGCAGCCGGACGGGCTGGAGTACGACGGCGAACGCTACCGCTCCCTCAGCGCGGTGGCGAAGGCCGTCACCGGCAGCCACTGCAACGGGTTCCTGTTCTTCCGCCTCACCCGGGGAGGTGCCGCGTGACCACCACCAAGCCCGGCCCCCGCGCCGCGGTCAAGCTCGTCCGGTGCGCCGTCTACACCCGGAAGTCGACCGAGGAGGGGCTGGAGCAGGAGTTCAACTCGCTCGACGCCCAGCGGGACGCGGGCGAGGCGTACGTCCGCAGCCAGTCGGGCGAGGGGTGGGTGGCCCTGCCCGACCGGTACGACGACGGCGGGTTCACCGGCGGGAACACCGACCGCCCCGGCCTCCGCCGGCTCATGGCCGACATCGAGGCCGGGCGGGTCGACTGCGTGGTCGTGTACAAGGTCGACCGCCTGTCCCGGAGCCTCCTTGACTTCGCCCAGCTCATGCAGCGGTTCGAGCAGAAGGGCGTGTCCTTCGTCTCGGTCACCCAGCAGTTCAACACGGCGTCGAGCATGGGCCGGCTGGTCCTCAACGTCCTCCTCTCGTTCGCCCAGTTCGAGCGGGAGATCGTGGGCGAGCGGACGCGGGACAAGATCGCCGCCACCCGCCGCAAGGGGAGGTGGGGCGGCGGGCGCCCGGTCCTCGGCTACGACCGCGAGCCCGGCGGCCGGCGGCTGGTCATCCACCCGGACGAGGCCGAGCGGGTCCGCGACATCTTCCAGCTCTATCTGCAGCACGGGTCGTTGCTCCCGGTGGTACGGGAACTCGGCCGCCGGGGGTGGGTGACCAAGCGGTGGACGGACGCCACCGGGCGGGTGACCGGCGGGAAGCCGTTCACACGCACCAGCCTGTACCAGCTCCTCACCAACGTGCTGTACGCCGGGCGGGTGCGGCACAAGGCCGACGTGTACCCCGGCGAGCACCCCGCCCTCGTCGACCCCGCCACCTTCGACCGTGTCCAGGGCCGGCTCCGCAAGAACGGCGCGCAGGGGGCCGGCCCCGGGTCGCCCGACCGGTACGGCGCTCTCTTGAAGGGCCTGCTCCGGTGCGGCCCGTGCGGGGCGGCGATGACGCCGACCTGCACGACGAAGGGGAGCCGCACCTACCGCTACTACGCGTGCGTCGCCGGGCACAAAAAGGGCGCCGGCACCTGCCCGTCGAAGCCGGTCCCGGCGGGGCCGGTCGAGGGATTCGTGGTCGACCGGGTGCGGGCCGCCGGCCGCGACCCCGACCTCCTCCGCCAGGTGGTCACCCAGGCCCGGCAGCAACAGGTCGAGCGGCTTGCCGAGCTCGCCGCCGAGGAGAAGGGGCTGGCCGCCGACCTGGTCGGACTGAAGCGGCACCTGGCGCTGGAGTCGGCCCGGTTCCGGCCCGGCGGCGACAACGGCGAGGTGGTGCGCCGCCTCGCCGCCCTGCACGACCAGCAGCGGCTGGCCGAGGACCGGCTCCGGCGGGCGACGGAGCAGACCCGCGAGGTCCGGGCGGCGGGCGTGTCGGAGGCGGACGCGGCGGCCGCGCTGGCCGGATTCGACCCGGTGTGGGCGGCCCTCGCCCCGGCCGAGCGGGCGCGGGTCATCGCCCTGCTGGTGGAACGGGTGGCGTACGACGGGGCGAGCGGGCGGGTCGTGGTGACCTTCCGCCCGACGGGGATCGGCGCGCTGGCCGACGAACTCGCCCAGCGGCACCAGGAGCGGGTGGCATGAGTGACGCGACGCTGACGATCGAGGGGATGGTCCACCTCCGCCGCCGCGGGCCGGGCGGGCGGCCCGAGCTGCGGGACGGGCCGGCCCCGGCCGAGCTCCCGCCCGAGCGCGTGCCGCGGGTGGCGAGGCTGATGGCGCTGGCGATCAAGATGGACGGCCTCGTCCGCACGGGGGTGGTGCGGGACTATGCGACGCTCGCCCGGCTGGGGCGGGTCACCCGGGCGCGGGTGACCCAGGTGATGAACCTGACGCTCCTCGCCCCCGACATCCAGGAGGCGCTCCTGTTCCTGCCGCCGGTGGCCGCCGGGCGGGAGCCGCTGGCGCTGGCCGACCTGCAGCCGGTGGCGGCGATCCGCGACTGGCGGGG
>JAFKFQ010000434.1 GCA_017308215.1 bacterium
CGGAACGCTGCACCGGGAACGTCACAGGTCCGAGCGGTACTCGCCGGAGCTCCAGTCGCGGATCACGTCGCGCGTCGACGACGACCCGGTGTTGTGGTTCACGAACCAGTCGGTGCCGCCCTCGCCGTACAGGTCGTCGGCGAAGCCGTCGGTGTCGATCGTCGTCGCGTCCAGGACGGCGGTGTTGTACCCGCCGCCGGCGGCTCCCTTGAGGTGGTTCACGCGGGTGGTCAGGTTCACGTCGGTCCGCCACCACTCGGCGCCGATCGTGCGGAGGACGGCCAGGTCGGTCTCGTAGTCGAAGACGCCGCCGACCAGGACGTCGCTGCCGTTGCCGCCGCGGAGGGTGTCGTCCCCGCCACCGCCGATCAGCACGTCGTTCGCCCCGCCGCCGGTGAGCGAGTCATTCCCTGTGCCGCCGGACAGGACTGCCCCGGCCGCGGCACCAGTGGCGATCAGGGAGTCGGCGCCGTCGCCGCCGAACAGGTACACCGGCCGGGTCACCGAGTACGTGGTGTTGCCGATCTTCTGCGTCAGCACGCTGATCGAGTCGGTGCCGGCCTGGCCGTAGACGACCACGTCGCCGGTCGGGGTGAACGTGCCCACCAGGGCGGCGTTGTTCGTCCCGCGGTACACGCCCAGCGTGCCTGACGAGTTCGCCGGCTTCACGACGAGGGTGTCGTTCCCGGTCGTGCCGCCGACGAACAGCGTGCCGCCGATCACCGCGGCCGTGGTCACGGTCACGGACGCGGCCGCGGCGCCCTGGCTGGTCGCGCCGTCCTTGTCGGTGATCCACGCCCACGGGGCGAAGTTCCCGGTGGTCGTGTACGTCTTCTTGAACGTAACACCGGACGCCGGGCCGCTCACCTCGGCGCTCGTCGTCCCGTCGCCCCAGTTGATCCGGTACTTGAACGCCGCCGCCGTGTCCGCCGCGCCGGGGTCCTGCGCCGCGACGGTGACGCTGACCTCCTGGCCCGGCACCGCGACCGGCGGGGCGGTCAGCGTCCCGTTCGGCGCCAGGTTGGTCGAGTAGACGGTGAAGGTGAAGACGCTCGCCGCCCCGGCCAAGTCCGTCACGGTCACGCCGACGGTGTACACCCCCTGGTCGGGGAAGGCGTGGCCCTGCTGGCTGTTCGTCGTGGTGTACGGGGCGGTGCCGTCGCCGAAGTCCCAGGTGAACGTGAGCGGGTCACCCTCCGGGTCGGTGGACGGGCTCATGTCGAACGTGCGGACCTCGCCCTCCCACACCGGGATGTTCGACGGGTTCGGGTTTCCGGCCCGGGCGACCGGCGCGTCGTTCACCGGCTTGACGGTGAGCGACACGGTGACCGGAGCCCCGTCGGCGGTGCCGTCGGTGGACTTGTAGGTGAACGAGTCGGCACCGCTGTAGTTCGCGGCCGGGGTGTAGGTGAACGACCCGTTCGCGTTCAGCGTCAGCGAGCCGTGGGCCGGGCCGGTCACCAGCACCGCGGTGACCGGGTCGCCGTCCGGGTCGGAGTCGTTCCACAGGACGCCCGTCCCGCCCGCGCCCAGCGTATTGTCCTCGTTGAGCGTGTACGCGTCGGCGCCGCCGACCGGCGCCCGGTTCCGCGGCAGCACGGTGATCGTGACCGTGCCGATGTTGCCGCTGACCGCGGTCCCGTCGGTCGGGCGGTACTGGAACGTGGCCGTGCCGACGAAGTCCGTCGGCGGCGTGTAGGTGAGCGAGATCACCTGGAAGTTCTGGTGCATCTGCACCATGGTGCCGACGTCCGGGTTGCCGATCACGTTCGCCCACAGGGCGTCGCCGTTCCGGTCGGTGTCGTTGAGGACCAGGGAGCCCGGGGTGAAGCTGAGTGACGTGTTCCGGTAGGTCGTCAGCGTGTCGTTCACCGCCACCGGCGGGTCGTTGGCGACCGTGAGCGTGACCGTCACCGGGGCGCTGAGGGCGGGGCCGTCGGTGACCTGGTAGGTGAACGTGGCGGTGCCGGTGAAGTTCAGGTCCGGGGTGTAGGCGAAGCTCCCGTCCGGGTACAGCGTCACGTCGCCGTGGGCGTCGAGGTTCCCGACCAGGATCGCGGACAGGGTGTCGCCGTCCGTGTCCGCGTCGTTCACCAGCACGCCCGCGGAGGCGCCGAAGTACACGGCCCAGTTCTTCGACACGGTGTACGAGTCGGCGGCGCCGACCGGGATGTCGTTCACGGGCGTGACATTGAGCGCCACCGTCGCCGTGTTCCCGCCCGCGGTGCCGTCGTTCGCCCGGTAGGTGAACGAGTCCGGCCCGTAGTAGTTCGCGGCCGGCGTGTAGACGAAGCTCCCGTCCGCGCTCAACGTCAGCGTGCCGTGCGCCGGGCCGGCGACGAGCACGGCGGTGAGGGCGTTCCCTTCCGTGTCGGTGTCGTTGGCGAGCACCCCCGGCGCCGCGACGGTGAGGGTCGCGTCCTCGGCGACCGAGTAACTGTCGTTCGCCGCCGCCGGCGCGTCGTTGACCGCGGTGACGGTCACCGTCACGGTCACCTCGGCGCCCTGCGATTGGCCGTCGGTGGGCTTGTACTTGAACGTGTCGGTGCCGGAGTAGTTCGCGTCCGGTCGGTAGGTGAACGACCCGTTCGGGTTCAGGATCAGGCCGCCGTGCGCCGGGCTGGCGGTGAGGATCGCGGACAGCGTGTCGCCGTCCGGGTCGGAGTCGTTGCCGAGCACCCCGGGGGCGGCGACGGTCAGCGGCGTGTCCTCGGCCGTGGTGTAGCCGTCGGCCGTGCCGACCGGCGTCCCGTTCCGCGGCAGGATGGTGATGGTGATGGTGCCGACGTTGTTGCTGGTCGTGGTGCCGTCCGTCGGGCGGTACAGGATCGTGGCGGTGCCGGCGTACCCGGCCTCCGGGTAGTAGGTGAGGCTGATGATCTGGAAGTTCTGCATCGTCGCCACCAGCGTCCCGCGGCTCGCCTGGTCGATCATGTTCGACCACAGCGCGTCGCCGTCCGGGTCGGTGTCGTTGGCCACGATGTCGGCCGGAGTGAACGTGAGCGGCGTGTCCCAGTAGGTGGTGAAGGAGTCGTTGACGGCGACCGGGGCGTCGTTCACCGGCGTCACGGTGAGCGACACGGTCGCCACGTCGCTGTAGGTCGTGCCGTCGAAGACCCGGTAGGTGAACGAGTCCGTGCCGTTGTAGTTCCCGTTCGGCGTGTAGGTGAACGACCCGTACGTGCTGTTCAGCGCCAGCGTGCCGTGGGCCGGGCCGGACACCAGCACCGCGGTGATCGCGTTGACGTCCGCGTCGAAGTCGTTACCGAGCACGCCGGGGGCGGCGACGACCAGCGGGGTGTCCTCGGCGGTCGTGTACGAGTCGTTCGCCCCGACCGGGGCGTCGTTCACCGGGGTGACGACGACCGTGACCGGCACCCACTCGCTCGTGCCGGTGCCGTCCGAGATCTGGTAGAGGAACGTCGTGCTGCCGCTGAAGTCCGCGTCCGGGGTGAAGTAGACCTCGAAGACCCGCCCGACGCTGATCCCGTACCCGAGCGTCCCGCGGGTCGGATCCGCGCCGCCCACGGCCTGGACCGCGCTGATCCAGAACTCGTCCTGGTCCGGGTCGTAGTCGTTCCCGAGCAGCTGCGCCGGGGTGATGGTGAGGAGGCCGCCGTCCTCCGTGGTGGTGACCGTGTCGCCGCCGACCGCCACCGGCGTCCGGTTCGGGACGACGGTGATCGACGCCACGCCCAGCTCGCTCGTGCCCTCGCCGTCGCTCAGCCGGAAGTAGAAGGAGTCGGCCCCGAGGTAGCCGGGGTTCGGGATGTACGTGAAGTAGGAGCCGTCGGCGGCCAGGTCGAGCGTGCCGTGGAGCGGCGCGAAGACGACGGCGAGGGTCACCACGTCGCCCTCCGGGTCCGGCCACAGCGACGAGGCGGAGGCGCCGTACCCCTGGTTCTGGCGGACGACGAAGTGCGGGTCGGCCGGGGCGGGCACGTCGTTCACCGGCGCGACGTCGATCGTCACCGTGACCGCGGCGGACGTGAGCGAGCCGTCGCTCGCCTTGTAGGTGAACGAGTCGGGGCCGTAGTAGTTCGCCTTCGGGGTGTAGGTGAACGTGCCGTCCGGGTTCAGGGCGACGGCGCCGTGGGCCGGGCCGGTCACCAGGACGGCGGTGAGCGGGTCGCCGTCCGGGTCGGTGTCGTTGGCGAGGAGGCCGGTCGCCGCGCCGACGACGAGCGGCGTGTCCTCGACGGCGCCGTAGAAGTCCTGCCACGCCCCGGGGGCGCGGTTCCCGCGGGTGACGGAGAGCGTGACCGTCGCCGGGGCGCTGGTGAGGGCGCCGTCGCTGGCCGTGTAGGTGAAGGTGTCGGTGCCGGCGAAGTCGACGTCCGGGGTGTAGCTGAACGACCCGTCCGGGTTGAATGCGAGCTGCCCGTGGGCCGGGCCGGTCACGAGCGCCGCGGTCAGCGTACTCCCCTCGGCGTCGGTGTCGTTGTCGAGGACGGAGAGAAGCCCGGTGCCGGTGGCGGCGAACCGGATCGTGCCGCGGAGGGCCGGTGTGAAGCCCTCGGAGTGCTGCTCGAAGTCGGCCCAGAAGCGGATGACCTTCCCGGCCGCGTCGGTCACGATCTGGTGGACGGTGAACGAGCCGGTGAGGGTGTTCGACCCGCGCGAGTCCATCGTGATGCTCAGGCCGGGGTGGCCGGGGTCGTTGAACGGGTAGCGCTGGGCGTTCGGGTAGTAGCCCGGGGTGAGCGGGGCGCCGTCGATGCCGGCGAACCGCATCGAGAAGTAGTCAGCGGGGTTGCCGAACTGGACGGAGACGACGGTGGCGGTCCCGTCGAGGACGAAGTCGCCCTCGCCCGGCTCGTAGTCGTAGGTCAGGCCCTGGCCGATGTAGTCGCCGGGGTCGCTGACCGCCTGGAGCCGCGTCGTCGGAGCGGCGCTCGGCTGCACCACGAGCGTCACCCCGCCGGTCGCGCTGTAGGTGTCGTTCGCGGCGACGGGAGCGTCGTTCACCGGGGTGACGGTCAGCGACACGGTGACGACCGGCCCGTAGGCGACGCCGTCGTAGGGGCGGTAGCTGAACGAGTCGGTGCCGCTGTAGTTCGCCTTCGGGGTGTAGGCGAACCCGCCGTTACCGCTCCAGCCCAGAGTGCCGTTGGTCGGGTAGGCGTACAGGTAGGCGATAAGCGAATCACCGTCCGGGTCGAGGTCGTTGGCGAGCAGGCCGGGCGCGGCGACGGTGAGCGGCGTGTCCTCGGCGGTGGTGTAACTCTCAGCGGCACCGGTCGGGGCGACGTTCAGCCGAACGGTGACCGGGTCGCTCGTGGTGACGCCGTCGGAGACGCGATAGGTGAACGAGTCGGCCCCCACAGCGCCGGCGAAGCGCGTGTAGGTGAACGAGCCGTTGGAGCTCAGGGTCAGCGTGCCGCGCGTCGGGCCGGTTTCGAGGACCGCCGTGAGCGCCCGGCCGTCCGGGCTGCTGTCGTTCCCGAGAACGCCCGCCGCCGCGACGGACAGCGGCGTGCCGGGGACGACGGTGTACACGTCGGCCGCGGCAACGGGCGGGTCGTAGACGGCGTTGATGGTGACGGTGACGTGGGCAGTGGTGCTCGTCGCCGTGCCGTCGGAGATGCGGTACGAGAACGTGTCGGTGCCGTTGGCGTTCGCGTAGGGGGTGTACGTGAACCCGCCGGTGGTGTTGAAGCTGAGACAGCCCTTCGACGGGTAGCCGGCGATCGACGCCGTGAGCGGGTCGCCGTCCGGGTCGGAGTCGTTGGCGAGGAGGCCGGTCGCGGCGGGGACCGTCAGCGCGGTGTCCTCGTCGGTCGTGTACGCGTCGTTCACCGCGACCGGCGCGTCGTTCACCGCGGCCACGGTGATCGTCGCGGTGGCGACGTTGCCGTCGCCGTACCCGTCGTTGGCCGCGCAGGTGAAGCTGTCGGTGCCGCTGAAGTTCGCGTTCGGCGTGTAGGTGAACGTGCCGTTCGGGTTGAGCGTGAGCGAGCCGTTGCTCGGGCCGGTGACGAGGACGGCGGTGAGCGGGTCGCCGTTCGGGTCGCTGTCGTTCCGCAGCACACCGTAGGGCGACGGCTGGAAGTTGTAGCGCACCGTGCCGCGGAGCGCCGGCACCTTCCCCTCCGAGTGCTGCTCGAACTGGGCCGAGAACCGGACCAACTTCCCGGTGCCGTCGTACTCGGCCTGGAGGACGGTGAACTCGCCGGTCACCTGGTTCGAGCCGCGGCCGTTGCCGGAGACGTCGAGGCCGGGCTGGGTGGCCGACCCGAACCGCGTGGCGCCGGTGTAGCGGGTGCCGGCCACGAACCGGGCGCCGCCCGGCGCCGCGAAGTAGAGGCGCCACCAGTCGGTACTGGTATCGACGGTGATGGCGACGACCGAGGTGCCCTGCTGGATGCCGTACGTCGCGCCCGGGCCGTAGCTCCAACTCCGCCCCTGGCCCACCCAGTCGCCGGAGTCGCTGGTCATCGACAGCGAGTTCCCGGCCGCCGCCTCGGGCGCGAGCACGCCGGTCAGCACGCCGTCCTCGTTCACCGTGTAGTTGTCATCCGCGGCCGTCGGCAGGGCGTTTGAGGTGCGGCGAACGGTGAGCGTGACGGCGACGGTGGGCGTGCTCGACGCCCCGTCCACGACGCGGTAGTAGACCTTGTCGGTACCGGAGAACCCGGAGTTCGGGGTGTAGGTGAACGACCCGTCGGCGTTCAGCACGAGCGTGCCGTTGTTCGGGCCGGAGAACTGCGAGCCCGGGTCGTTGACGCGCACCACCTGCGGGTTGTTCGCGGCGGCGACCGTGTCGTTGGCGAGCAGGCCCGGGGCCGGGACGGTGAGGGTCGTGTCCTGGTCGAGGGCGTACGTGTCGGCGGCGGCGCCGAACGGGTCGTTGTCGGCGACCGTCACGCTCGCCGTGGCCGTGGAGGCGCCGCCGGCGCTCTTGTACTTGTCCACGTACCCGGACGAGCCGGTGCTGCCGTAGCTGTACGCGAGGTAGATGCCACCGCTGGCGTCGATCGCCACGTTCTGCGCCGACGACGTGGACCACTGCGAGTTCGTGCTATTTTCCAGGATGCCGTTCGGCGAGAACCGGAAGATCTTCCCGTTGGAGCTCGACTGCGACGTGCCGGTGGTGCCGACGACGACGATCCGGTTGTCACTCTGCAGCGCCATCCGCACCGGCGCGGAGAACCCGCCGGCGGTGCCGATGGCCTTCCCGTTCGGGCCGAAGCTGGCCCCCCCGCCGAACGTGGTGCTGTCGAGCGTGCCGTTGGCGTTCAGCCTGATGAGGCCCACGTCGTAGCCGGCGGAGTTTAACCGCCCGGTCATCCCGGCGACGACGATCTTCCCGTTCTGGATGACGACGTCGTAGCCGCTGTCGAAGTACCCGTTGACGGTCTGGGTGACGGTGCCGTTCGAGCCGAAGGTGGTGTCCGGGGTGCCGTCGGCGGTGTAGCGGGCGACGGCGTAGGACGAGGTCTGGTTGCCGCCGCCGAGCGTCCCCGCGGCGACGATCATCCCGTCCGGCTGGATGGCCACGCCGAACGCCCGCCCGCCGAGCACGCTGCCGAACGTGGTGGTGACGAACCCGGCGCCGCCGCCGAACGAGCCGTCGAGGGTGCCGTTGGTGTTGAGCCGGGCGATCGCGAACACCCCGTCCTTGTTCCCCGACACGACGACCTTGCCGCTCACGTCGAGCGCCACGTCCCACAGCTCGTTGTAACTGCCGGCCTGATCGATCACGACCTTCCCGCCGGTGCCGAACGTCGTGTCGAGCGTGCCGTTCGCGTTGTAGCGAGCAAGAATCCAGTCGAAGCCCGGCCCGGTCCCGCCGGTGCCGGCGACGACGATCTTCCCGTCGGGCTGCACCACGACCGCCCGCGCCAGGTCTTTCTGACCGGAGATGTCGGTGACGACCGAGCCCTGGCTGCCGAACGTGGTGTCGAGCGAGCCGTTCGCGTTGTAGCGCGCGAGGTAGAAGTCGAAGACGGTCTGCGACGAGGCGTGCCCGACCGCGACGAGCTTGCCGTCGGCCTGGACGGCGAGGGCGCCGAGGAGCGTGCCGTTCCCGACCCACCCGGAGTTGCCCCAGGACGTGTCGTAGGTGATCGCCCCGGTGAGCGCCGGGCCGCCCGTGCTGGCGGAGGCGGTGATGGTGGCGGACTGCGTGCCGTCCACGAGCGTGTCGTCGACCGCGTTCACGGCGAACGTGGCCGATGCCTGCCCAGCCTGGATCACGACCGACGACTGGACCGTCACCTCGGTGGTGTCGCTGCTCTGGAGCGCGACGGTGAGTGCCTGGGAGAGGTCGCCGTCGCGGGTGACGGTGCCGGTGGCGGCCCCGGCGCCCTGGTATTCCCACAGCGCGGTCGGGGTGACCGACAGGCTCAGCGCCGGGGTGACGCGGTCTTCGAGGAGTTCGAGCCGGCGGCCGAACGGGGAGACGCGCGGGCGCACGGTCCGGGGAGAGGGCGGTGGGCGCATCGGTCTGTCCTTCGACAGATTGGGGGCAGGACGCGAGTCCGGCAGGTGTGCGAGTCAGCCGACTCACATTTTGCCACCGGCGCGGGCGGAGTGAAATGAAATATCCGAGAAACGGGTGTTCAAATCTAGCTCAGTTGGAAAGTCCTACCGCCGGGTTGGGGGCAGGGCGTTCGGCGGACTAGCGGCCGCGCAGAGAGGGCGTGCCAGGTACCCGACTCGGGCACGGACAGAACCCTCGTGCCCGTCAGGGAAGGAGGTCAGCGACGCGGACCGAGGTGGCCGGGGCGGTGAGCGGCGCCACCGACTCGCCAGCGTCGAAGGTCTGTCCGTTGCGATAAGCGGCGCCGCCGTCGGGGATCGGCGCCGGGTCGCGGAACACGCGCAACCGGCGGTTCGGGATGTCCACCACCCAATACTCCGGCCCGCCGCCCGAGGCGTAGAGCTCGGCCTATCTCGTCGTATCCTCGAACAGGGTCTCGTCGGAGACCTCGACCACCAGCACCGCTGGTGTCGGGTGCTCGGCGGCGTAGTCCTCGAACGAACCGGCTACCACCGCCACGTCGGGGTGTGGCCGGCTGAACGGTTCGAGGTTCAGCGGGAGTTGCGCGCGGACGACGTGGCCGGTCGGGAACGCCCGCTCCAGCGCCTTCGTCGCCTTGTACACACCAGTCGCTTGCGGCGGGTTCATGGGCGGCTCCTGCACAAGAGCCCCGCGGACGAGGCGGACGAGCTGGTTGCGGAAGAACCGGCCGTCGAGTGCGAGATATTCCGCTTGTGTGAACCGGACCGGGTGCGGCCCGTCGGGGCGCATCTCGACGATGGCCCCGCCGGCGAGCGCGAGGGAGCGGCCGGCGAAGGCCGGGAGGGCGGACAGGGCGGCGAATTCGGAGGTGGTCCACGGCCGCGGGACGCGGCCGGTGCGGCGGGCGGGCGGCGGGATGATTGGGTCGGCGGTGACCATGCGGGCTCCTCCGGCGCCAGCGCAGCCTCACGCCGGCCCGAGCACCAGACCGACGCCCCAGCACCCGCGGGCGTGCGGGCCGGCGCTGCGGCAGTGCGCGAGCACGTCGGCGTCGGCGCAGCCGGCGTCGTCGAGGGCGTCGGCGAGGACGGGCATCGCGGCGAAGTCGTTCGCCTCGTACATGCCGCGGGCGAGCGCCGCCGCGGCCTCGGTGCGCCACGCCGGGTCGAACGCGACCGGGCGGAACGGGTTGCCGAACACGCAGCGGACGAGCGCCGACAGCGCCCGCTTCTCCGCCGCGAACCCGCGGCCGAGCGTCTTCTTCAGCACCGACTCGGCCGACTGGAGCATGTGCTCGAAACCCTCGATGCTCTCGTCCGTCAGCTCGGCGAACACGGCCACGGCCGCCGACCGTTGCTTCGCCGGGGCGAACGACTTGATGGCGGCGCGGAGGGACTTGCGGGCGGCGAGGAGGTCCGCGCGCGGCGCCCGCCCGCCGGCGTACCGCTCGGCCACGTCCACCACTTCCGAGAACGCCGGGTGCGGCGGCCCGGCGGCGGCGAGGACGCGGCGGGCACAGGCGCACGCGAGCGCCCGCAGGCGCTCCCGGTCGCGGTGCTTGTACGGGTTGAACTGGTCCCAGAGATCGTCGGCTGTGTCCCAGTCTTTCGCCGTCACGGGTCGCCTCGGGGCGAGCGGAGAGAGCCCGCGGCGAGCGTAGCGTCGGGCTTGGCCGAGTGCCAGTCCTCGTAGGTCGGGTCGAGTCTTCGAGACCTGACACGGCGGTGCCAGTGACCGATCAGAATTCCGCAACGTCGGCGCTGCGGGTCTTCTTCGCCCGAGACACATATCGTCGTGTCCGGGCTCGAAGACTCGACCCGACCGACAAGCCCCGAGCCTACTGCAAAGTCTCGTCACGCCTTGCCGAGCACCAGATCGACCACCCAGCACCCGCGGACGTGTGGCCCGGCGCCGCGGCAGTGGGCGAGGACGTCGGGGTGGTCGCACCCGGCGTCGTCGAGCGCGTCGGCGAGGACGGGCATCGGGGCGAAGTTGCGCGACTCGTACATCCCGCGGGCGAGGGCGACAACGGCTTCGGTGCACCAGGATGGGTCGAACGCAATCGGCTTGTATGGATTGCCCGCAACCTCTCGAATCATCTCGATGATGTGGCGCGGCCCGAACTCGTCGTGACCGCTCATGTACGACGGGTGTGATCGCAGTTCCTGGGCGTCTTCGACGGGGGTATCGCGTTGGATGATACCGGCGTTGAGGATGGACAGGCACCCATAGAAGTGTGGAAGTGATTCAAGGGCGCGGCCGATTTTGTGGTCGTCGTTCTTCAACCCGACCACGACCCAAACCGCCGCCTCCTCGACGGCTGTGGTCACCTCTGTAGCCAAGTCGGCGACGTCATCCATCGCATCTTCCCAGTTATCCCAGTCTTCTTCCTCGAATGGTTGGCATTCACCCAAAGCGGAGCTGAGCCCAACGAACTGCCCAAAGCGCTCGTTGGCGATATAAGGCAACAGAGGCCGACAAAGTTCGGTGGCGATCAGCCGGCGCTTGCGGTCCGCGCCTTCCAGTATGCTGAGGGATTTCCACACGGCGATCCAATCAGATGTGGTCGCCCACTCGTGCGCGTCCATCATCATCCCTCAAGCACGCCACCCCCGCCCGCGGCAGGCCGCGAACGGGGGTGGCGTGTAGATCGAACTCGGCAGACGGTTACCCGAGGTTCATCGACAGCAGGAACTCGGTGTTCGTCTTGCTCTTCTTGGCGCGGTTGACGATGAGTTCCATCGCCTCGACCGGGTGCATGTCGGCCAGCACGCGGCGGAGGATGCGGACGCGGTCGTACTCCTCGGGGTGGAGCAGGAGCTCCTCCTTCCGGGTGCCGCTGCGGTTCACGTCGATCGCCGGGTACACCCGCTTCTCGACCAACCGGCGGTCCAGGTGGAGTTCGCTGTTACCCGTCCCCTTGAACTCCTCGAAGATCACCTCGTCCATCCGGCTGCCGGTGTCGATCAGGGCCGTCGCCAGGATGGTCAGGCTGCCGCCCTCCTCGACGTTGCGGGCGGCGCCGAAGAACCGCTTCGGCTTCTGCATCGCGTTCGAGTCGAGACCGCCGGACAGCAGCTTGCCGCCGCCGGGCGCCTCGGTGTTGTGGGCGCGGGCGAGCCGGGTGATGCTGTCGAGCAGGATGATCACGTCCCGCTTCAGCTCGACCATCCGCTTCGCCTTCTCCAGCACGATCTCGCTGACGTGGATGTGCTCCTCGGGCGGCTCGTCGAACGTGCTCGCCACCACCTCGGCGTTCACCCCCTGCACCAGCCGCTGCATTTCCGTCACTTCCTCGGGCCGCTCGTCCACCAGCAGCACGAAGACGTAGGCCTCGGGGTGGTTCTTCATGATGGCGTTGGCCATCTTGGAGAGCAGCACCGTCTTGCCGGTCCGCGGCGGGGCGACGATCAGCCCGCGCTGGCCCTTGCCGATCGGGGTGACGAGGTCCACGATCCGCATGCTCAGCTCGTCGGGCGCCGTCTCGAGCCGGAGGCGGGCGTTCGGGTGGAGCGGGGTGAGGTCCTCGAAGTTGGTGACCGACGTCGCCTCGTCCGACGGGCGGCCGTTGACCACCTCGATCTGCATGATCGCGAAGTTGTCCTGGTTCTCGATCGGGAGCCGGATCGGCCCCTCGACCACCAGGCCGGTCCGCAGGCTCATGCGGCGGATCTGCGACGGCGAGACGTAGATGTCCTCCGGGCTCGCCAGGTAGTTGTGCGCCTGGCTACGGAGGAACCCATAGCCGTCGGGGAGCACCTCGAGCGTGCCCGAGCCGATGACCTTGTCGCCGCGCTCGATCTGCTTGCGGACGATGCCGAGGATGAGCTGCCCGCGGCTCATCCCGTTGTGCTCGTGGATGCCCTCCTTCTCGGCCAGCTTGAACAGCTGGGGCATCGGCATCCGGTACAGGTCTTCGAGCCGGGAGCCGACGCCGGGGCGAGGCGGGGCGATCGGCCGCTCGGGGAGCGGGGGCCGCTCGGCGCGCTCGACCGGGGCCTGGACGGGGGTGGCGTGGGCCGGGGGAGCTGCGGCGGGGGACGTGGCGGCCGCGGGGGCGGCCTCGCCGGACTTGCGGGCAGAGGGCCGCCGGGCGGCAGCCGCACGGAGGGAGGAGGGCCGCGGGAGCGGCGCCCCATCGACGCCCTTGGCGTCGGGCATAACGAATCCTCGGTCGGAGTCAGAACGGGACGCGGGGCGACGGCGCCGCCGGTCGGTCTGGGTAAACAGGGCGGGGGCCGCCCCGGATGGGTACGCGGGGGAAACCGTTTCCGCCCGCGGTTCAGGCTCGGTCTGGGTCCGCTGGACTCCACCCAAGGTCAATCTGTCGTGCGGTTGCCGGAACCCAGTTCGGCTCGGCTTGGCTCGACAGGGGGTCACTCGGGGGCGAGTCAGGAGGCCCGGCCGGCTCGGTCTTCAAGCAGGCGGCGCGAGAAAGTGCGGGCTACCAACCTACCCAGAGTTTACGCCGGGGTTTCCGGCACGTCAACGGGATTGTACCCCCACCCCCGGCATTTTCCATCCGACTTTGCGGAGGGGAGACTGGGGCACTTTGGGACGGAGGACCGGGGAACTTTGAGACCGCAAGAAATCCGATGACTGAGCATGCTTCCCAGTATTCCATCCCTGTCCCAAAGTCCCAAAGTCCCTACGGTTCTTGCCTGCCTTCACACCTGCGGTTACGCTTCACCCACATCGAGGAACTGGCCCATGCCGGACCTGCGCGACGGGGAGTCGATCGAGGTACCCGGGTCGGACGGGGCGCGGTACACGATCAAGAACGTCGGCGGCGTCTACGCCTGCAACTGCATGGCGTGGCGAACACAGTCGGCGCCGGTGGACCGGCGGACGTGCAAGCACCTCCGCCGCCTCCGCGGCGATGCCGCCGAGGACGCCCGCGTCGGCCTGCGCGTCGCCCCGCCGAAGCCGTCGTCGAAGCCCGGCAGACCAGCCCCCGCACCGCCGCCGGTGACGCTCCCGAACCCGCCCGCGGCGCGGACGCTGCCGGCCGCGGTGGAGGCGGACGCGATCGTGACCGCGTACCAGTTCGCCGGCGGCCGGCTGGCGG
The DNA here is from genome assembly GCA_017308215.1 of bacterium. Lineage (GTDB taxonomy): Bacteria > Planctomycetota > Planctomycetia > Gemmatales > Gemmataceae > Urbifossiella. The sequence goes on from JAFKFQ010000434.1 coordinate 13,536, forward strand.
GGTTGCTGTGTCGTCTCGGCGACGGGCAGGCGGTCGGCATTGCGGCCGGACTGACGGAGCGAGACCGCGATTGCCCCCCGCCGGTCGGCGGGATCGTCGGGTTGAAGTTCCAGAAAGTGTCGGCGACGGGCGTGCCGGTGGCGGCGAGCTACGCCGGGCCGCGCGGGGATGATGAAGGGGTGAAGGGGTGAAGGGGTGTGAGCGGCCCGGCTCGGGTTTCGATCCTGTTCATCCGGTTATCCTGTCCATTTTCCGACTCTCCCGTCCCGGCTTCCGCCCCTTCACCCCTTCACCCCTTCATAGCCGCCGAAACCGCCGCCCACACCTCGTCGATCACCTTCTCGGCGGTGGATTGGAGCAGCCCCTTCGGCACCATTTTGAGCAACCCCGTCACCTCGACGATCTCGCCGGTCCACGGCACAACCGTCCCGCCGTCGGCGGCGCGGAATTCGAGGCGGATTTGCACCGTGCTCGCGGCGCCGATCGCCTTCGTCGTTACGCGGAAGCCGACGGCCGCGGGTTCGAGGGTGGTGCGTTCCATCGTTGAATCGAGGTGGCTGGTCACGAACGACAGCTTCGGCCGCATCTTCCACGTCGCCCGGTCCGGCGCCGCGCTGGTCACCTGGATGTCCGACAGCGTGCCGACCAGCCAGCCCACGTCGGTGAGTCTGGCCGCGACGGCGGCGACGGGTAGCGGGAACGAGCGCTCGCCGACGAATTGGGCCACGGGGCGTCCTCGGAGGGTTCTCGAATTGTAGCGGTTGGGCGGAACCCGCCGGGCGGGTTCCTGCATCCGAGAATGGCGAGCCTTCCGGCCTTCGATGTCCTATTTTGCCCACACCGCCCGCGCCGCGAGGAGTAGACCCATTTCGACCGCCGCACTCCCCCGGGTGTCCGCCCCGACGGTCACCGCCGTTACCGTCCCCACCCCGAGCGCCATCCGTCGCCGCCTCCGCGGGCTGCCGTTCATCCTGCTGCACGTCGGCGCGCTGGTCGGCGCCTGTGTCGTCGCCCCGACGTGGGAGGCGGTCGGCCTCGGGGTGGCGCTGTACGTGATCCGCATGTTCGGGATCACCGGTGCGTACCACCGCTATTTCGCCCACCGGGCGTACAAGACGAGCCGGTGGTTCCAGTTCGTGCTGGCGTGGATCGGCTGTTCGGCGATGCAGAAGGGGCCGCTGTGGTGGGCCGTCCACCACCGCCACCACCACAAGCACTCCGACCAGGAAGACGACCCACACTCGCCCATCAAGCGCAGCGTGTGGTGGGCGCACGCCGGCTGGGTGATGTCCGGCCTGTTCCGCCACCCGAACTACGCAGACATCAAGGACTTCCACAAGTACCCCGAGCTCCGGCTGATGAACAAGCTGTACTGGGGGCCGGGGCTCATCCTCGCCGCGCTGTGCTACTGGTGGATGGACCTGCCGGGACTGGTGTGGGGCTTCCTCGTTTCGACCGTGCTCCTGTACCACGGCACGTTCCTGATCAACTCGGCGTGCCACCTGTGGGGGACGCGCCGGTACGAGACGACGGACCAGAGCAAGAACCTGTGGTGGGCGGCGATCCTGACGCTCGGCGAGGGGTGGCACAACAACCACCACCACTACCAGAGCTGCGCCCGGCAGGGGTTCGTATGGTGGGAGATCGACATCAGCTACTACGTCCTGCGGGCACTGGCGCTGGTCGGGCTGATCTGGGACGTGCGTGAGCCGACGGCGAAGGCGCTGGCGGCGAAGCGGATCGACACGGCGGTGGTGTGAACCAACGGGCGGCAGGTGGTGTGTGAGGCTTTCACCCCGAAGGGCTGCGGGCCGACCGCCTTAGCGGTCACGGCTCGCAGCCCTTCGGGCTACTGGGGCTTTTGCACCGCGGACCCAGGGCGGCGCCGCTTCGCGGCTGGCCCTGGGATGATGCTCCCACCCTTCGGGGTGAAAACCGATACGAACGGTCTGCGGGATTCGACGGGCGACTCACGTTCACCGACGGTGTCCGACTTACTCCAAGACCTTCACCAGCCGCACCACCTGGTCGGCGCCGATGCGGGCGACCAGGCCGCGGACGGCTTCCAGGTCGTCGATCCGCACGGTCCCGCCCCCGGCCCCGCCCCCGCCGGCCTCGCGCGGCGGGCGGCCCGGGCCGCGGCGGCCGGGGATGAGCCCCTTCTTCTTCATCGTGGACTTGTAGTTGGAGATGATCCCCTTCGTCACCTCGCGGCCGAACTTCTCCTTGATGAAGTCGTGGATCGCCTGCGGCTTGGCGCGCGGGCCGAGCTCCGACAGCGCCGCCCGCACCATGTCGGCCTGGGTGTGCTCCGCCCCGCCCGTGGCCTCGTCGTCCGCCTTCGCCTTAGCCATCGCCCGCCTCGGGATGTGAGTCTCAACGGTGTGAGGGGAATCGGTTCCCCTTAATGTGGTGATGTAGCACCCGCGGCGCCGGGTGTGAAGGTGGGGACATGAGATAACGGCGGGAAACTTTGCCGGCGGGGTGTGAGATTTGGGCCCCGCCGGTTATGCCGACACCGCCCCGGTGTGGTGCGACACTCCGTGCCGCGGCGGGGCAGGTACCTCCGATAACCGTCTGACACACCCGACACGCGGCGGCACGGAGTGCCGCACCACGTTACCGTCCCGCGTCGGCCCGCGCCGCGGCCGGAACCGGCGCCGCCTTCCGCGCCGCCTTCACCAGCGGCTCCGGCCACACGCCGAACACCAGCGTGAACCCGGCCAGCGCCACCGCGGCCAGGAACGTCGGCACCGCCCGGAGTTTCGGCGCGGGGCGGAGCGGCGTGCGGAGGTACATCACGCCCAGGACGCGCAGGTAGTACACCGCGGCGATGGCCGAGTTCACCGCCGCGACCACCGCGAGCGCCTGGTACAGGTTCCGCATCGCCGCGGTGTCCGCCGGGGCGGTGAACGCGCCGACGAACAGGAGCAGCTTGCCCGCGAACCCGGCGGTCAGCGGCAGGCCGATCAGGCTGAGGAGGAACACCGCCATCGCCGCCGCCGACAGCGGGTGCGACGTGCCGGCGCCGGCGAGGTCGTCGATCGCCTCGACCGGCCGGTCCGGCGTGTTGAGGAACAGCACCACCGCGAACGCCCCGACCTTCATTGCCCCGTAGGCGGCGAGGTACACGAGCAGCGCCTCGATACCGCCGACGTGCGTCGCCCCCTTCGCCTCCGGCAGCGAACTGGCGACCACGAGGCCGATGAGCATGTACCCGCCGTGCGCCACGCCCGAGTAGGCGAGCATCCGGCGCACGTTGTCCTGGAGCAGCGCGAGCACGTTCCCGACCGTCATCGTCACCACCGCGAGGATCCACAGCAGCAGCGGCAGCTGGGTCGAGGAGTCGAACGGCAGGTGCCGCGGGTCGGCGCCGACCAGGCCGAGCAGCCGGGCGAGCGCGACGAACCCGGCGACCTTCGGCAGGAACGCGAGCTGCGCCACCACGCCGGCCGGCGCCCCCTCGTACACGTCCGGCGCGTAGAAGTGGAACGGCACCGCGGTGACGCGGAAGCCGACCGCCGCCACCACCATCACCACGGCCACGAGCGCGAGCGGCGAGAGGTGGGCGTCGGGCGTGAGGCGGGGGTCGTGGGCCTTCGTGAGGGCGTCCACGATGGCGGTGATGTTGGTGGTGCCGGTGAGGCCGTACAGGTAGCTGAACCCGAACAGCAGCACCGCCGACGACATCACACTCAGGAGGAAGTATTTGACCGCCGCCTCCTGGTTCGGCCGCGCCTGGGAGGGCAGGTAGAGGAGAATGTACGTCGGGATCGAGATGAGTTCGAGCCCGAGGAACAGGGTGACGAGGTCGTTCGCCCGGCCGGTTAGCGACACGCCGGCGGCGGCGACGAGGAGGCAGCCGTAGTACTCGGCGGAGTTGGTGCGGTTCACCTCGGGCCACGACACGAATACGAACACGGCGGCGCTGATGAGCGCCACCCAGCGCACGAACCCGGCGGCGCCGTCGGGGAGGATCGACGCCGCGGCGGGCACGTCGGGCAGTTGCGCCTTCACCACGCCGGCGACGACCATCGCCCCGGTGAGGCCGAGGACCGACACCACGAACCAGAGCCAGCGGCGGTTGGCGAACGGGCCGGCGAGGAACGCCAGGCACGCGGTGCCGACGAGGATGATCTCGGGGAGGACGGCCCGGAACACGCCCTTGAAGGCCAGTTGGACGCCGGGGTCGGTCAGCGGGGTCACGGGGGAACGTCCTCGGTCGATCTGGTATTTAGCGGCCGGCTTGCCCGCACGGGAAACGCACGGCCGGCAAGCCGGCCGCTATGTACGAGCCCTCTACTCTTCCTCGCCGCCCTTCATCGGCGGGCCGCCCTTGCCCCCGCCCTTCTTGCCACCCCCGCCCTTGCCGCCCTTCTTCTCGCCCCCGCCGCCCTTCTTCTCGCCGCCCTTCGGCGCGGCGATCTCGCCGATCTCGATCGGCGCCGGGCCAACAGCCGCCGGCTCGGTGGGCGGGGCGACGCCGGTCACGCGGTAGCGGGCGAACTCGGCAATGGTGGTGACGACGCGGACGTCGGGCTTCATCGCGTCCAGGAGGAACTGCGGGAACAGGCCGAGCGCCAGGCACAGCGCCGCCAGCCCGCCGAACGCGAATACCTCGCGGCGGGTGAGGTCGGCGGCCGGCTCGGGGCCGGTCGGGGCGGGCTCCTTGAGCGGCTCGAAGAACACGCGGCGGAGCATGGTGAGCGTGTACCACGCGCTGAGGAAGATCCCCGCCGCCGCGACCGCCGCCAGCGCGTACCCGGTGTTCCCGGCGCCGGCGACGTTGAACAGCCCGGCCAGCATCAGCATCTCGCTGCAGAAGTTGTTCAGCCCGGGGAGGCCGATGCTCGCCAGGCAGAGCACGAACGTCACGAACGCGAACTTCGGGTAGCGGCCCATCAGCCCGCCGTACTGGTTCATGCTCGTGGTGCGGTAGCGGTCCGTGAGGAACGCCAGCACGGCGAACAGGGCGCCGGTGCTGACGCCGTGGTTGACCATGTGCAGCACCGCGCCGGACAGCCCCTCGGCGTTCAGCGCGAACAGCCCGAGCACCAGGAACCCGAGGTGCGACACCGAGCTGTACGCCACGAGCAGCTTCACCTCGCGCTGGCCGTACGCGCACAGCGCCCCGTACACGATCCCGCCGGCCGCGAGCATCCCGACCACCGGCAGCCCGTACTGCACGGCCGCGTCGGGGGTGAGCGTCAGCACGAACCGGAGGATGCCGAACGTGCCGAGCTTGGCGAGCAGGGCCGACAGCAGCACCGTCACCCCGGCCGGGGCCTCGTTGTACGCGGCCGGGAGCCACGTGTGGAACGGCACGATCGGCGTCTTCACCGCGAACCCGGCCATCAGCGCGAGGAACAGCCAGAACTGCACCGCCTGCTTCGCCGCCAGCGCCTCGGGCTTCCCGCCCAGCGCGTCCACGTGCGGCCGGAGGAGGTTCTGCTGCACGCTCACCATCAGGTCCGGGAGCGCGAACGTGTACGTCGTGAGCGGGCCGGCCGGGGTGCTGACCGTGACCGGGTTCGTGAGCACCACGCCGATCACGCCGACGAGC
>JAFKFQ010000435.1 GCA_017308215.1 bacterium
CTTCGTCCGCGCGTCCATCGACCTGACGGCGTGGCAGCGGATGGGCACGATGGACGGCGGGGAGGTGGTGACCAATGAGTAGCCGCCACCGGGCCGCGGCCGCCGGGTGGGCGGCCGGGCTCGCCGCCGTACTCGCCGCAGGTTGCTCCGACGGGCCGAAGACGGCGACCGTCTCGGGCGTCGTGAAGGTCGCCGGCAAGGCGCCCGAGAAGGGCTCGGTCACGTTCGTCCCCGCCGACGGCAAGGGGGTGACCGCCGGCGGGAGCATCGGCCCAAACGGCCGCTACACGGCGACCGGCGTGCCGTACGGCCGGATGAAGGTCGAGGTACGGGTGCCGAAGGTGGTCGGGAAGAAGGCGCTGTACGGCAAGGACGGGCCGTACATGGACGTGCTCGACGAGGTTCTCCCCGACAAGTACCACAACAGCACCGAACTCACCTTCGACGTGTCCGGGAACACGACGAAGGACTGGGATCTGACTCCGAAGTAGGGCAGCGGCGAGTCCGGTGGGCCCCGGCGTCCTACCGGACTCACTCACGCCCGGCCCGACCCGCCTTCGGCGGGCGCGACGCGCCCGCCGTACAATCCCCCGAATGACCGCCCTCCGCCGGTTCCTCGTCTTCCAGACGTTCATGCTCTGGCAGGGCGGGTTCCTGTTCTACACCGCGTTCGTCGTCCCCGTCGGCACGAAGGTGCTGGGGTCCGGCGCCGCCCAAGGTGCCATCACCTCGCGCGTGACCGAGGCGCTGAACGCCATCGGCGCGGCCGGCGTCTCGCTCCTCGCGTGGGAACTGGCGGTCACGCGCGACCCGGACCGCCGGCGCACGGCGGCGCGGTGGTGGTGCTGGGCGGTCGCACTCGTCTGCCAGTACCTGATGCTCGTGTTCCACGAACTCCTCGTGTCCTTCATGGACCCGGACCGGCGCCACGTCGTCATCCGCCCGCCGTTCTACCCGGTCCACCGGATGTACCTGTGGGCGAGCACGGTTCAATGGCTCGCGCTGCTGCCGCTCGCGTGGTGGACGCTCCGCGCCTGGGCCGCCGAATCGGCTTCGGCCGGGCTACAGCCGGCGTTCACCCCGGGAGGCGCGACCCGCCCGGAATTCAAGCCGGACGCGACGGCGGTCTGACCGGTGGATCGGGGGTGGTGGCGGCGGGCGGGTCGTGTACCCTAGGTAAGGGCCGACCCGCCTGCTCCCGTTTCGGGTGTCGTTCATGCTCGTCCGCCTCACCGGCCCCGCCGCGGTGTTCGCCGCCGCGATCGGGTTCGTCACCGTCGGCCACCTCGACGCCCAGCCGGCGCCGGACGCGAAGGCCGCGGCGGTGGACTTCGCCAGGGACGTGCGGCCGATCCTGAACCGGCACTGCGTCGCGTGCCACGGCGCCGAGAAGCAGAAGGGCGGGCTGCGCCTCGACCGCCGGGCCGACGCGCTCCGCGGCGGCGACAGCGGCAAGGCGGTCGTCCCCGGGAACGCCGCCGACAGCCTCCTGCTGAATCTCATCAGCGGCGCCGACCCGGACGCCGTGATGCCGCCGCGCGGCGACCGACTGACGCCGGCCGAAGTCGGCGTGTTGCGGGCGTGGATCGAGCAAGGCGCCCGCTGGCCGGACGACGGCTCGGCGGTCGGCAACCCCGCCGACTGGTGGTCGCTCAAGCCGCTCGTGCGCCCGACCGTGCCGACCGTTCCCGCCGCCGCCGGATTTGTCGTTCGCAATCCGATTGACGCCTTCGTGCTGGCGACGCTCCGCGCGAATGGTCTGACGCCGTCGCCCGAGGCCGACCGCCGCACGCTCATCCGCCGCCTGTACTTCGACCTCATCGGCCTGCCGCCGACGCCCGACGAGATCGACGCCTTCGCCGCCGACCCCGACCCGCTGGCCTACGAGAAGCTGGTCGAGCGGCTGCTCGCGTCGCCGCACTTCGGCGAGCGGTGGGCGCGGCACTGGCTCGACGTGGTCCACTTCGGCGAGACGCACGGCTACGACAAGGATCAGCCCCGGCCGAACGCGTGGCCGTACCGCGACTACGTGATCCGGGCGTTCAACGCCGACAAGCCGTACTCGCGGTTCGTGCGGGAGCAGATCGCCGGCGACGTGCTGTTCCCCGGCACGGCGGACGGGATCGAGGCGCTCGGCTTCCTGTCCGCCGGCCCGTGGGACTTCATCGGCCACGTCGAGCTCCCCGAGTCAAAGATCGACGGCCGCGTCGCCCGGCACCTCGACCGCGACGACTTCGTGTCGAACACGGTCGGCACGTTCCTGAGCCTGACGGCCCACTGCGCCCAGTGCCACAACCACAAGTTCGACCCGATCCCGCAGGAGGACTACTACCGCCTCCAGGCCGTGTTCGCGGCGATCGACCGGGCCGACCGCACCTACGACCCCGACCCGGGGACCGGCCCGCGCCGCGCCGAACTGACCGCGAAGCGGGCCGCGGCGCAGGAGCGCGTGACGCGCGTCGAGGACGCCGCGAAGGCGAAGGCCGGGCCGGCGCTCGCGGAACTCGACCGCCGGCTCGCCTCGGCGAAGCAGGTGTCGGGCGCCCGGCCGCCGGAACACGGCTACCACTCGGCGCTCGCCGACAAGGCCGACGCGGCGAAGTGGGTGCAGGTCGATCTCGGCGAGAGCCTGGCGCTCGACCGCGTCGTGTTGCGGGCGTGCCACGACGACTTCAACAGCATCGGCGCCGGCTTCGGCTTCCCGGTGCGGTTCAAGGTCGAGGTGTCGGACGACGCGACGTTCGCCCGGGCCGCCGTGGTCGCCGACCACACCGCGGCCGAGTTTCCGAGCCCCGCCCGGAACCCCGTCCGCCTCGCGGCGGGCGGCGCGAAGGGGCGCTACGTCCGCCTCACCGCGACGAAGCTCGCGGGCCGCCTGCCGACGGACTTCATCCTCGCCGTGTCCGAGCTCGAAGCGTTCGACGCGGCCGGGGCGAACCGGGCGGCGAAGAAGGCGGTCGCGTCGCTCGACAGCATCGAGGCGCCGGCCCGCTGGCGTCGCGCGAACCTCACCGACAGCAAGTTCCCGACCGGCACGCCCGAGGAACTGACGGCGCTGACCGCACGCCGGACCCGGCTGCTCGAAGACGCACTGACGCCCGAAGCGACCGCCGAGTTGAAGGCCGCGCTCGCCGACCGCGACACCGCCGACCAGGAGCTCCGCAAGCTGCCGGCGACGCAGCGGACTGCCTACGTCGGCACGGTTCACACCGGTTCGGGCAACTTCCTCGGCACCGGCAAGGACGCCGGCCGGCCGCGGCCGATTCACCTGCTCGCCCGCGGCGACGTGACCAAGCCCGGCCGCGAGGTCGTGCCCGGCCCGCTGACGCAGATCCCCGGCCTGCCGGCCGCGCTCGACCTGCCGCCGGACCACCGCGAGGGCGACCGCCGCGCCGCGCTCGCACGATGGGTCACTGATGCGAAGAACCCACTGACGTGGCGGAGCGCTGCGAACCGCGTGTGGCAGTACCACTTCGGCCGCGGGATCGTCGAGACGCCGAACGACTTCGGCAAGATGGGCGCCCTGCCGACACACGCCGAGCTCCTCGACTGGCTCGCCGCCGAGCTCCGCGAATGCGACAGCCTCAAGCACCTGCACCGGCTGATTGTCACGAGCTCGACGTACCGCCAGTCATCGTCAACGCGGAATGCGGAATGCGGAATGCGGAATGCCGGAACTCTCGGGGCGATGGCGGCGGCGACCGGTTTCCCCGTCTTGATTCCGCAATCCGTAATCCGCAATCCGCAATCCGTGGACGCCGACAACCGCTACCTGTGGCGGCAGAACCGGCGGAAGCTGGAGGCGGAGGCGGTGCGCGACTCGATCCTGTGGGCGGCGGGGAAGCTCGACCGCACGATGGGCGGGCCGAGCTTCCGCGACTTCGTGGTCGAGCGGCCCGAGCACTCGCCGCACTACCAGTACCACCTCCACGACCCGGACGACGCCAAGAGCCACCGGCGCGCGATCTATCGGTTCGTGGTGCGGTCGAAGCAGCAGCCGTTCATGGCCGCGCTCGACTGCGCCGACCCGTCGCTCGCCGTGGACCGCCGCAACGAGACCGTCACCCCGCAGCAGGCGCTGGCCCTCCTGAACAACCGCCTCGCGGTGACGATGGCCGGTCACTTCGCCGGGCGCGTGCGGCCGCTGGCGACCGACGACGCGGGGCGCGTCGCGGCGGCGTTCCGCCTCGCGGTCGGTCGTGCGCCGACGGCCGACGAGCGCCGCACGCTCGCCGACTACGCCACGGCGCACGGGTTACCGGCGGCGTGCCGCCTGATCCTCAACCTGAACGAGTTCGTGTTCGCGGACTGACTACTGGAGATACGCTTGACCTCTTCCGTTCTCGCAGCTCTGCTGCTCGCCCCCGCCGCCCCGCCGAACGCGCCGTGGGCCGAGATCCGCGTCACCGACGCGGCGACCGGCCGCGGCGTGCCGCTCGTCGAGCTGATGACGACGACCGGCGACCGCCTCGTCACCGACAGCGCCGGCCGCGTGGCGTTCCAGGAGCCGGGGCTGATGGGCCGCGAGGTGTTCTTCACCGTCCGCGGGCGCGGCTACGAGGCGGCGAAGGACGGATTCGGGTTCGCCGGCGCGAAGGTGACGCCGAAGGCCGGCGAGGTCTCCTCGATCAAGCTCACGCGCAAGCAGCCCGCCGAGCGCCTGTGCCGCCTGACCGGGGAGGGGCGCTTCCGCGACACGCTCTTGCTCGGCTACCCGCCGCCGCTCGCCGACAGCCCGAACCCCGGCCGCATCGCCGGGCAGGACAGCGTGCAGTCGGCCGTCTACCGCGGCAAGGCGTACTGGTTCTGGGGCGACACGAACCGCGTGGAGTACCCGCTCGGTCTCTACCGCGTCGCCGGCGCCACCACGCCGGTTCCGACGCCGGACACCGACGTGTCGGCGGGGCTGCCTTACGACTACTTCACCGACCCGAAGACCCGCTTCGCTCGCGCCGTAATGCCGCTCCCGGAGCGGCCCGAGGGCGTGGTGTGGGTGTTCTCGCTGTGCGTGGTGAAGGGCGCCGACGGCAACGAAAAGATGCTCACGCACTACACGCGCCGCAAGGGGCTCGCCGACGAACTGGAGCACGGCATCGCCGCGTTCGACGACGAGAAGCAGGTCTTCGTCCCGCTCAAGCAACTGCCGCCCGCCGAGAAGTGGCGGCGGCCCAACGGCCACCCGATCCTCTTCGAGAAGGACGGCGAGCGCTGGTTCCTGTTCGGCAGCCCGACGCCGAACGTGCGCGTGCCGGCGACGGAAGAGGCGCTGCTCGACCCGGCCCGCTACGAGGCGTTCACCTGCGCGAAGGACGGCGACCCGAAGCAGCTCGACCTCGACGCCGCCGGCGCCCCGCGCTGGCGGTGGCAGAAGGCGCTCCCGCCGCTCGACTCGAAGACCGAACAGCAGTGGGTGAAGGCCGGCACACTGAAGGCCGAGCACGCCCGCTTCTGCCCGGCCGACGCGGCGAAGCCGGGCGACCGCGTCGTACTCCACAGCGGCTCCGTGCGCTGGAACGAGTACCGCAAGCGCTGGGTGATGCTCGCCGGCCAGATCGGCGGCGGGCCGTCGCTCCTGGGCGAGGTGTGGTACGCGGAGGCGGAGCAGCCGACGGGGCCGTTCAAGAAGGCGGTCAAGGTGGCGACGCACGAGCGGCAGACGTTCTACAACGTCGTCCACCACGCCATCCTCGACCGCGACGGCGGACGGACGATCCACTTCGAGGGGACGTTCACGAACGAGTTCAGCGGAAACCCGGACCAGGTGCCGCGCTACAACTACAACCAGGTGCTGTACCGGCTGGACCTGGGCGGGGAGTGGCTGGCGGCGGTGCGGGAGTGAGAGGCAGAATTCATTTTTTGACAGGATGAACAGGACGAAACCGGACTCCAAGCCAAGATTCGTCTGGCCTTCAAATCCGGCTTCGTCCTGTTCATCCTGTCAAAAAATGATCTCCGATCGCACTCATTCCGCCACCAGTCGCCCGCGGAACACTTGGCGGATCTTCTCCACCTTCGGACCGACGATCGCGCGGCAGTACGGCTGCCGCGGGTTGTCGTTGAAGTAGTTCTGGTGGTAGCCTTCCGCGACGTAGAACGGCGCCGCCGGCACGATCTCGGTCACGACCGTCGACGCGAAGACGTGCGCCTCGTCGAGCTTCTTCTTGTACCGCTCGGCCAGCTCGTGCTGCCGCTCGGAGTGGTAAAAGATTGCCGAGCGGTACTGCGTGCCCACGTCGTTCCCCTGGCGGTTGAGCGTGGTCGGGTCGTGCGACCGCCAGAAGACTTCCAGCAGCTCCGGGTACGTCACCACCGCCGGGTCGTAGGTGATCTGCACCGCCTCGGCGTGGCCGGTGCGCCCGCCGCACACCTGCTCGTAGGTCGGGTTCGGCACCGCCCCGCCGGTGTAGCCGGACGTCACCGCCTTCACGCCCTGGATCTGCTGGTACACCGCCTCGGTACACCAGAAGCAGCCGTTGCCGAACGTCGCCGTCTCGGTCGCGCCGGTCGGCTCGGGGGTCGTCTCGTCGGCGGCGAGGGCGGGGAATGGTTCGGGCATCGGCATCTCCCGGCGGTTGGACGTGAGGACCAGCGCGGCCACGGCGCCCGCGGCGGCGGCGACCAGCAACAGGCGGGGCCACATGCGACGGCGCTCCGGGACGGCGGCTACAATCGGGATACGCCGCGGCGGGTGAATTCTATCACGACGGGGAACGACATGGCGCGGGTCGCGCTGGTCACGGGGAGCGGCAAGAAGCGGGTCGGGGCGGTCGTCGCCGACGCGCTCGCCCGCCGCGGCTTCAGCATCGCCGTCCACTACCGCACGTCCACCACCGAGGCCGCCGAGACGGTCGCCGAGCTGCGGGCACTCGGCGTCGAGGCCGAAGCCTTCCGGGCCGACCTCGCCGACGAGGGCGCGGTGAAGGCGATGGTGCGCGGCGTTCTCGACCGCTTCGGGCGGATCGACGTGCTGGTGAACTGTGCCGCCGTCTGGCAGCCGAAGCGGCTCGAAGACGTGACCGCCGCCGACGTGCGCTTCCACTTCGACGCCAACGCCCTCGGCACGTTCCTCTGCTCGCAGCACGCCGGGCTGGCGATGGTCGCGCAGCCGGCGGGCGGGCTGATCGTCACCGTCGGCGACTGGGCGGAGGTGCGGCCGTACCTGAACTACGCGGCGTACTTCCCGAGCAAGGGGGCGGTGACGGCGCTGACGCGCTCGCTGGCGGTCGAACTCGCCCACCGCAACCCGAACGTGCGGGTGAACGCCATCCTCCCCGGTCCGGTGATGCTGCCGCCGGAACTGACCGAGCAGGAGAAGGCCGACGCGATCCTCGGCACGCTCGTGAAGCGCGAGGGGAGTCCGCGGCACGTCGCGCTGGCGGTGCTGTCGTTCCTCGACAACGACTTCCTCACCGGGGTCTGCCTCCCGGTGGACGGCGGCCGGACCGTCTACGCGGCGGAGTCGTAGCGCCGCCGTTCCCGAAATTCGTGTATGCGGCACCGGTGGGTCGCCTACTGAAAGGGTAGGAGGCACCGCCGTGGCCCGACCGACCCCGCGCCTGCTCGCCGCGTGCGGCCCGAGCGACGCCGAACTGCTTGCCCGGTTCGCCGACCACCACGACACCGGCGCGTTCGAGCTTCTCGTCTGGCGGCACGCGCCGCTCGTCTTGCGTGCCGGCCGGGCGGTCCTTCGTGACCGACACGCCGCCGAGGACTGTGCCCAGGCGGTGTTCCTCGCGCTCGCGCGGCAGGCCAACTCGGTCCGGGCGGACACGCTGCCGGGCTGGCTGTTCCGCGTCGCCCGCCGGGTCGCCGCCCAGGCCGCCCGCCGCGAACCACCGCCGCCCGCACCCATAGACCCCGATCACGTTCCCACGCCGACAGCCGAGTCCGGCCCCGACCCGGTCGAAGTCCGCGCCCTGCACGACGAACCCGCGCGGCTCCCGGAGGCGTACCGTGCCCCGGTCCTGCTGTGCTTCTTCGAGGGGCTGACCCACGCCGAGGCCGCCCGCCGGCTCGGCTGGCCGGTCGGGACCGTCGCCGGGCGCGTGGCGCGGGCAAAGACCACTCTCGGTGTGCGCCTCGCCCGTCGCGGTCTCGCCCCGGCCCTGCTGGTGGTGGCCATCGAGACCGTGTCGCCGACCTTCGCGGGGACGACGGCGGAGGCGGCCGTCGCTTTCGTGACGGGCGGGCCGGTGAGTGTTTCGACGACGATCGCAGACCTCGCCACACACGAAGTCCGGAGGGCGACGATGACGAAGACAATGCGGTTCGCCGCGGCGAGCGTGGTGTGTGGGGCGATTGCGCTCGGCTTCGGCGTGGCGTGGGGCAGTGACACGCCCGCACAACCGCCGGCGTCGCCCATACCTCAGCCGCCCGCGCCAGCACAACCCGCCCCCGCGCCGCCGAAAGCGGTCGTCGGGAAGGCGTTCGCCGTCGCCCCGGTTACGACCGACCTGCAGCGACGGTTGCTCGGGGGCAAAACCACTTCGCGCGCAGTCGTGTTCGTGGACGTGGCCGCGCTGTTCAAGGACCGCAAAGCCCTCGACCTCGACGCCCTGGAACTACAGCCGATTCGCAAGGCGCTCGCTGGTTACGGTCCGGAGCGGGGGCAGTCGGTCGCACACCCGGTCTTCCACCACCCACCTCTGCCGGGTCTACCAAAGAAGGAGATCGAGTTGCTCGAATTCGCCCTCGACGGGGTGATCGGGCGTGCCGGGTTTGTCCCCGCCGTCACCCAGACAAACTACCACAACATCGAATTCTCTCTGACCGACTACGCCGGTCCGCTTGGCGACCCTGCCGGGGCGGACGCCGCCGAACCGGCCGTCGGCGACGAGCGGGTGAAGGCGTACCCGGTCCGCACCCCGCTGAGCCGCGTACTGGCTGGACAGGTAGCGGGCGTGGTGGACGTGCGGACCCGGATCGATGGGCGTGCGGGGGCCGGGCTCCCGGAGGGGTTGGACGAGTCCGCCCGGTCCGCCTTGCGGGCGCTGAAACTTCCGCCGCGTAGTCGCGTGGTCATCTACTTCGTGCTGAGCGAGAGGGACGACGGGAGTATCGACCGGCTCCGCGCCATCGCCCGCGGCTGGACCGAGCGCGAGAACCTGGAACTTCAGTACTTCCGGATGGGTTGATCCGAGCCGGTGCCGGTACAATGCCCGCCACTCAACCGGCGGGGTTCTCCATGCGCATTACGCGGGTGTCGGCGTTCCGGGTCGGGCTGCCGCTGCACGAGGGGTCGTACAAGTGGTCCGGCGGGAACGCCGTCACCGTCTTCGATAGTACCGTCGTGAAGGTCGAGACCGACGCCGGGCTCGTCGGCTGGGGTGAGGTGTGCCCGCTCGGGCCGGCGTACCTGCCCGCCTACGCCGCCGGCGTGCGGGCCGGGCTTGCCGAACTCGCCCCTCACCTCCTCGGCCAGAACCCGCTCGAACTCGCCAAGCTCAACCGCCGCATGGACGCCGCCCTCAAGGGGCACCCGTACGTGAAGTCGGCGGTGGACGTGGCCTGCTGGGACTTGCTCGGCAAACACGCCAACCTCCCCGTGTGCGAGCTCCTCGGCGGGCGTTACGGCGAAAACTTCCGCCTCTACCGCGCCATCTCGCAGGAATGCCCGACCGACATGGCCGCGAAGGTGGCGCTCTACCGCGGCGAGGGTTACCGCCGTTTCCAGCTCAAGGTCGGCGGCGACCCGGACATCGACATCGAGCGCATCAGGGCGGTCGCCGCTGAACTCCAGCCCGGCGACCGGCTCGTCGCCGACGCCAACACCGGCTGGCGGGTGCACGAGGCGATCCGCGTGGTGCGCGCGGTCCGCGACGTGGACGTGTACGTCGAGCAGCCGTGCCTCACCTACGAGGAGTGCCTGACCGTCCGCCGCGCCACCAACCACCCGTTCGTGCTCGACGAGGTGATCGACAACATCGGCGTGCTCGTCCGCGGCCACGGCGACCGGGCGATGGACGTGGTGAACCTCAAGATCAGCAAGCTCGGCGGGCTCACGAAGACGCGGCAGGCGCGCGACCTGTGCGTCGAGCTCGGCGTAGCGATGACGCTCGAAGACAGCTGGGGCGGCGACATCGTCACGGCCGCGATCGCCCACCTCGCCCACAGCTGCCCGCCCGAGTTCCTGTTCACCGCCACCGACTTCAACAGCTACGTCACCGTGTCGGTCGCCGACGGCGCGCCGCGGCGGGCGAACGGCCGCATGGCCGCGCCGACCGCCCCCGGGCTGGGCGTCACCCCGCGGCCGGACGTGCTCGGAGAACCGGTACTCGTCGTGGGGTGACCGCCGTCCGGGGTACTTCCTGCCACCCACCTTCCCTTGTATCGTGAACGGCGGATGAAGCCCTCCCCCGGGACGCGGCGATGACCGAAACCGACTGGCTCGCAGGGACCGACGGCGACGAGATGTTCGAGTTCGTCGCCGACCGGCTCACCCCGCGGCAGTGGGCGTTCCTCGCCGCCGCCCACGTCCGCCGCCTCTGGGACACACTCCCGGACGGGCCGTTCCGCGCTGCCGTCGAGGCGGTCGAGACCGCCGAGGGGAGTCTCACGCCCGAGGCGCGTGCCGAGCTCGCACGCCAGGTCACCGCGGTCGAGCCGCAGGCCGCGGGCGACGCCGAGGCGGCGGCGCGCGAAGTCGTGAAGTCTGCCGACCCGGACGCCGCCGACGTGGAAGGGCCGGTGCTGGCGCGGCCGAACCAGTCGGCCCCGGCGTTCCCGCTTTTCAAGGCCGCCAGCCGCCACGCCCGCAACGCCATCGGGTTCGCGTCCGCCGCCGTCGCCGACGCGGCCGAGGCGGTCCGGCGGCTGCTGGAGGAGCCGTCGGAGGCGGCCTTCTCGCGCGTCCGCCGGGCCGTGGACAAGGCCGCCGAGACGCGGAACAACGCCGCCCGCGCCGCCAACACCGCCCGCCGGTTCAAGCTGGAGGGGGACGAACTCGCCGACCGCGCCGCGGCCGCGAAGAACAAGCGGCTGGAGGCGGCGAAGGCGGAGGAGATCGTGCGGAAGGTCGAGGAGGCCGCCGGGCTGTCGCAGAACGACGAGGGGCTCGGCGACGACCGCCTCCGCCTCGCGGCCGAGAAGCTGCTCGCCCGGACGCTGCGCGAGGTGGTCGGCAACCCGTTCAAGCCGCCGCGGTTCGAGCCGGCCTGGCGGACCGAGGCGGCGGTCGGCATCGCCCGCGGCATCTTCGCCGACCGCGCCTTCGACCGCCTCCCGGTCCTCGCCGACGCGCTGCTCGACGCCGACTGCGACGAGGAGCAACTGCTGCGGCACCTGCGCGGCACGGAGAAGGGCGTGAAGGAGCCCCCGCAGCACGTCCGCGGCTGCTGGGCGGTGGAACTGGTGCTCGACCGCTGGCAGCCGCTCCCGCCGCCCGACCCGAACGCCCCGACGCGGCGCGCGACCGACGACGACTTCTGGGACCAGCTCGAAGATTTTGACGATGACGACCAGGCGTGATTCGGCACGCGTGTTTTGTAGGTCGGGTCCAGACACGAAGCGCCAGACCCGGGCGATGACCCGCCGAGAACGCGAACCACGTGGGGGTTCGCGATCTCGCCTCCTCACCTCAACTGCCGGATGTCTAAAGAGCGACAGCAGGATTGCTGGTGACGAGTTCCCGGCACGACAACTTCGAGAACTCCGGCATGGACTTTTCCGATACTCTCTACCATTTGTCGGAGGCCGAAGATCCGGATGTCATCAACACCCTGCAACAACAACTCGAGGATTACGTTCAACGGACTCCCCAGCTGGTCCATGTGCGTCGGGGCGATGAGCAGACCACGTGGCTACACACGGCTGTGGACTACCGCCTCGACAAAGTCGTAGCCTTGCTTATCCGGCATGGGGCCGATCCGAATGCCCAGTCCGCTGAGGGGGCGGTCCCTCTGTTTCACGTTTATGACGAGCGTGGAACGAGCGACGCAGCCGTGCGGACCGCGACCGCGCTCTTGGCAGGTGGAGCAAATCCGAATGCCGTCCTGGCGAGTGGAGTGTCACTTCTTTATCGCGCCTGTGTCGAAGGCTACGATGGGGTCGCTGACCAGTTGCGGCGACATGGCGCCACACTCGACTTAAAAACAGCCACAGTCCTGGGGTTGGACGACGAAGTTGCTCGGCTGTTGGCCGAGGCTCCTGATCCCGGCAAGCTTATCCGAGAAACCCCCGGGCTCGGGGGAGATGCCGTAGCGGCAGCGTCATTCGCCTGGAATGTTGATGGCAAGCCGATTGAAACCCTGTGTCTATTGCTGCGACACGGGCTGGACGCGAATCAAAAGGGCCAATTCAACTGGCCGCTCGTCGTGGGGGCCGCGAGGACCGGATACGCCCTGGATCAGTTACGCGCACTGATTACCGCCGGTGCAGATGTCAATGCCACAATACAGCATGGCGGAGAGTACCGAACTGCGTTGGACATGGTCCTCGACGATGGGCACCATGACCGAGATCGGGCGACAATAGAAGTGCTTCGATTCGCAGGCGGGAAGACCTATTCAGAGCTCCACCCCAAGCCACGGAAGAGAAGAAGGAACGAGTAGCGAGTCCCGGCAAAGACCATCACCGTCCCGGCGCTTTCTCTCAAGCTTCCGCGCCTTCAATGCCTAGAGACAGCAGTTCCCAAGCCTTCTTGCCGTCCAGTATCCTCTGTCTTCACTGCCGGTTACCCACCACCCACGGCCTGTCGAATACGGTACAGCGTCCCCTTCGTCCGTTCGCCGCCGGGCTCGCCGGCGCGGATCAACTCGGGCGTGACCGCGTACCCGATCTCTTCGAGCTTCCAGCGGAACACGCGCGCCGCGACGCGGTCCGGGTCGGCGATCAGGCACACGCCGCCGGGGGCGAGCACCTCGTCCAGTAGCCCGACCAGCGGGGCCACCAGCCGTTCCTCGTACATCAGGTCGGAGCCGATCACGACCGGGAAGCGGCCGACGCCCTCCGGGGCGCGGAAGTCGAGTGGGCGGGTGCGGAAGCCGGTCGAAAAGCCGTTGAGGCGGGCGTTGCGGTCGGCGAACGCGAGCGCGGTCTCGTCCACGTCGGTGAACGTCACGTCGAGCCCGCGGGCGAGGCACGCCGTCCCCGCCAGCCCGAGCCCGCAGCCGACTTCCAGCACGCGCACCGGCTGCGGGTACTTCTCCCACGCCTCGCGCACCACGACCTTCGCCAGCATCCGCGCCGCCGGCCACAGCTGCGCCCAGTACGGCACGTACTCGTCGGCCGCGTACGCCGAGCGCACCCACGGGTGGTCGAGGAGCTTGTCCGAGTCGATCGGCCGGTCGATGAGGAACCGGTAGTCGTCGATGAATACGGTGTCGCGGACCGTCTCGGTGACGGCTTCCGGCGGGGTGGCGTGGTAGCGAGGCGGCATCGGTGGAAGAGAGCAGAGGACAGAGGGATAGAGATCAGGCCGACGCAGCCTACAGCATCCGGACGCAGCCGACGAGTTCGCTGTGCGTCAGTGGTTGGTCGGTGGGGAAGAGGGCGTAGCCGGCGGGGCTCTCGGCGCAGTCGAGGATGAGCTGCCGGTCGTTCGGCACGCTGTAGCCCTCGTCGCTGGCGATGTGGCCGCTCACGAGCAGGTCGGCGTCCACCCGGCGGAGGTAGTCGGCCACGTTCGTGGGCGTCACGTCGCGGCCCCACAGGATGCCGTTGATCGACCCGCCCGGCTGGAGGTCGGCGTCGGTGTACTCGTCGGCGAGGAGGCGGGCGGGGTCGAACGCGGGCATCAGCCGGGCCGGCGGGAGGCTGTGCGAGACGAGGACGCGGTTCGCGGCGCGGACCGCCACCGGAAGCGCCTTGAAAAGTTCCAGGTAGGTTTGGTACACCTGCGGCCCGAACTCCGGGCCGTAGGCCGTCAACGCCCCTTGCTCGAACAGCACGTTCAGGTCGGCGTCGGCCTTCAGCACCTTCCGCCCGGTCCACTGGGCGAGCTCGTGGTTGCCCGGAAGGTAGTGGGCCTGCCGCGGGAACTGGGCCTTCAGCGCGGCGAACAGATCGACCACCTGGTGCGACTTGTCGCCGCCCGACGGGTAGCGGTAGTTGCCGTGGATGAGCTCCTGGAAGACGAGGTGCCGGTTCGGGTTCCGCGCCAGGTCGGCCGCCTGCATGAGCCCCTGGAAGTGCGGGACGTGCCCGTGTAGGTCGCCGGCGACGAGGAGTTCGGTACACCCCACGGGCTCGACCACACGGCCGCGCCGGCCGGGCGTGGCTCGCACCAGGACGACTGCCTGGCGCAGGAACGTCAGCAGCCGGTCGGGGGCGGGCATTCTGGCTCCTGGGCGGGTCGCGGTATTGTACTTCGCCCGGCGCGGAATGAAGGGGCGAAGGGGTGAGCGGGTGAAGGGGTGAGAGGCGCGGGTCGTTCGGGTGATTCCTGTCACCCGGCGACCCCTTTGCCCGCTAACCTCCTCGTGTGCAGCCGCCGCCGTGTGCCATACTTCGGTCACGTTCGCCCTCTGGCGCCCTTGCCGGGTGTGTGCCGGGTCGGAGAATTCCCTCACCACGACCAAGCGTGCCAGCCGCATGAGCCTGTTGCCGAACCCGGACCGGTCGCGGTCCGGTGCATCGAGTTCGCTGCCGTCGCTCAGCCTTTACCCGGTCGAGCTGTCCCGCAACCTCCGTGTCGAGAGCGTGTCGCGCCTCGACCCGACCCCGCCGCACGCGGTCGACGACATGGCCCCCGTGTCGGCCGCCGTCGAGCTGATGCGGCAGGAGAACGTCGGCTGCGTGCTGGTGACGCGCGGCGGACGGCTCGTCGGGCTGTTCACCGACCGCGACCTGCTCACCCGAGTTCTCGCCGCCGGCCTGCCGCTGTCGGCGCCGATGGCGGAGTGCCTGACACCGAACCCCGTGGCTGTTCACCCGAAAGACCCGGTTCAGACCGCGCTGAAGAAGATGGAGAAAGGCGGCTACCGCCACCTGCCGGTGGTGGACGACGAGCGCCGCCCGGTCGGCGTGCTGTCGGTGCGGCGGGTGATGCATTACCTCGTCGAGCACTTCCCGGCGCTCGTCTACAACCACCCGCCCGACCCACACCGCTACCCGGACGCCCCCGACGGGGCGTGACACAAGTGCGTTGCACCTCTCCCGCATGTTCGCTACTCTAAGTTCTGTCGGCACTACGACCTCACCCGCCGCCGACTCTGCCGGTTCGCCCGTTCGCACCCGACCGTTCCCGCCGCCGAGGCGCTCATGCGGTTTCCCGTCGCACTCCCGCTCGCGGCCGTCCTGCTCGCCGCGCCCGCCGCACGCGCCGCCGACGACCCGAAGGCGCTCGAGTTCTTCGAGAGCAAGATTCGGCCCGTGCTCGTCGAGCACTGCTACAAGTGCCACTCGGCCGATGCCGAGACGAAGAACAAGCTCCGCGGTGGGCTGAGGCTCGACACGAAGGCGCACTGGGAGAAGGGCGGCGACACCGGCATCGCTCTGGTGCCCGGCGACCCGGCGAAGGGCACGCTCCTGAAGTCGCTGAAGTACGACGGCGACGTGCAGATGCCGCCGAAGGGGAGGCTGCCGGAGAACGTCGTTGCCGACTTCGAGCAGTGGATCAAGATGGGCGCGCCGGACCCGCGCACCGGCGGCGCTGCGGCCGCGAAGGCACTCACGGGGATGACGGTCGAGAAGGGCCGCGAGTTCTGGTCGGTCCAGCCGCCGAAGGCGCCGGCCGGCGCGAGCGGGGTCGATGGGTTCATTCAGGCCGCGTGGAAGACGAAGGGGCTGACGCCGGTGGGCAGCGCGGACCGCCGCACGCTCATCCGTCGCGCCACGTTCGATCTGCACGGCCTGCCGCCGACGCCGGAGGAGGTGGAGGCGTTCGTCAACGACACCGACCCGAAGGCGTTCGAGAAGCTGATCGACCGGCTGCTCGCGTCGCCGCGGTACGGCGAGCGCTGGGCGCGGCACTGGCTCGACGTGGCCCGCTACGCGGAAGACCAGGCGCACACGTTCGCCGTCACCCCGAAGCGGAATGCCTACCTCTACCGCGACTGGGTGATTCGGGCGTTCAACTCGGACCTACCGTTCGACCGCTTCGTGACGCTCCAACTCGCCGGCGACCTCGTGCCGCACGGCGAGAACGAGTCGGCGGACGAGTTGTTCACGCGCCTGGCCGGGATGGGCTTCCTCGGGCTCGGGGCCGAGTACTACAAGAACACGGCCCGCGAGCAGGCCATCGCCGAGGAACTCGACGACCGCGTGGACGTGGTGAGCCGGGCGCTCCTCGGGCTGACGGTTTCGTGCGCCCGCTGCCACGACCACAAGTTCGACCCGATCCCGACGCGCGACTACTACTCGCTGGCAGGCCTCTTCTACGGCACCAACCTGACTACCACGCCGATCGCCACGGCGGCCGAGCAGAAGACCTACAACGACGCCCAGGCCCGCGTGAAGGAGCAGGACGACGCCGTCGCCGCGCTGCTGACGCGGGCGGGGAAGGCCGCCGCCGCGACGGCCGTAGGCCGCACCGCCGACTACCTCGTCGCCGCCCGTGCGGTCCGCGCCGGCAAGACCAAGCTCAACGCAGCCGCGAAGGCGGAGGGGCTGGAGGCGTACTTCCTCGACCGCTGGGTGAAGTTCATCGACCCGGCGAACGCGAACAAGGCGCCGGCTGCGACGAAGGACTGGTTCGCCCTCAAGGCCGACGCGAGCGCCGACGCCGTGAAGGCCGCCGCGACCGGCATTCAGACCAAGCTCGCGGCGATCGAGATTCCCGACCCGTTGCCGCCGAAGGCAAAGGCGAAGGCGAAGAACGCCGACCCGCTGGCGAAGGCGATGTTCCTGGAGCCGACGGCGCCGCTGTTCGTCGCCCCCGCCGACGCCGAGAAGCACTTCTTCCCCGCCGCCGACCGGCCGGAGCTCGCCGACATGCGGAAGGAGTTGGAGGCGCGCAAGAAGGCGTCGCCGCCCGCCCCGCTGCAAGCACACGTGCTGAGCGGCGCGGGCAGCGGGATGAAGGTGTACATCCGTGGCAACCCGGCGACGAAGGGCGAGGACGCGCCGAAGGGCTTCCTGCAAGTGCTGTCGAAGCCCGACGCCGCGCCGGCGAAGAACTACACCCGCCTCGACCTCGCCACCGCCATCGCCACGAAGGACAACCCGCTGACCGCCCGCGTGTTCGTGAACCGCGTGTGGGCGTGGCACTTCGGCCGCGGGCTGGTGGACACGCCGAGCAACTTCGGCGTGCTCGGCGGCCGCCCGAGCCACCCGGAACTCCTCGATTGGCTGGCCGTCGGGTTCGTGCAGAACGGCTGGTCGGTGAAGTGGCTGCACCGGCAGATCATGCTGTCGGCGACGTACCAGCTCGCCGCCGAGCCGCACCCCGGCAACACGGCTGTCGACGCGGCGAACGTCTACCTCTGGCGCGGCTCGCGCCACCGCCTCGACGTGGAATCGTGGCGCGACTCGCTCCTCGCGGTGAGCGGCAACCTCGACGAGACGATGGGCGGCCCGACGTTCGACCTGCGCGACGCGAACGCCAAGCGCCGTACCGTGTACGCGAAGGTGAGCCGCCACGAGCTCGACGGCCTGCTGCGGCTGTTCGACTTCCCCGATGCGAACGTAACCGCCGACCGCCGCGGCGTGACAACGGTGCCGCAGCAGCAGTTGTTCGCGTTGAACAGCGAGTTCATGGTGAACCAGGCGAAGGCGTTCGCGGCGCGTGTCGAGAAGTTGGGTACGACGGACGAGGCGCGGGTCGAAGCGGCCTACAAGCTCGCCTTCAACCGCCTGCCGGACACGCAGGAGACGGCGCTGGCGCTTACCTTCCTCCGCCGGCCGATGACGCCCGACGACCGCCTGACGCGCTGGCAGCAGTACGCCCAGGCGCTGCTCGCCAGCAACGAGATGATGTACGTGGATTAACGGAGTTGATTTTTGACAGGATGAACAAGATCAAACGGGATGGAAATTCAGGGTTTTTATCCTGAATCATCCTGTCCATCCTGTCAAAGAACCCCGCCGAATACTGCCCGCCAGGAGTTCCCGATGACGTTCCCGCTCTCGCGCCGCGAACTCCTCGCCCGGTCGGGCACCGGCCTCGGGCTGCTCGGGCTCGCCGGGTTGCTCGGCGAGCGCGCCGCGGCCACGCCGACGCGGCCGAACCCGGCCAACCCGCTCGCCGACCGGCCGGCGCACTTCGCCCCGAAGGCGAAGCACGTCATCCACCTGTTCATGAACGGCGGGCCGAGCCAGGTCGATACGTTCGACCCGAAACCGGCGCTCGAGAAGTACCACGGCCAGCAGCCGCCCGGCTCCGGCCTCCGCACCGAGCGGCGCACCGGCGGGCTGTACAAGTCGCCGTTCCAGTTCCGCCGGCACGGCCAGGCCGGCATTGAGGTCAGCGAGATCTTCCCGGAAATCGGCAGCTTCATCGACGACATCTGCGTCGTCCGGTCGATGCACACCGACATCCCGAACCATGAGCCCGGCCTACTGCTGATGACGTGTGGGAACACGCAGCCGATCCGCCCGAGCATGGGGAGCTGGCTGCTGTACGGGCTCGGCACCGAGAACCAGAACCTCCCCGGGTTCGTCGTCCTTTGCCCCGGCAAGCCGGTCGTCGGCCCGGCGCTGTGGAACAACAGCTTCCTCCCCGGCGTGTACCAGGGCTGCCACATCCAGAACCTCGACCCGAAGCGCGTCATCGACCACATCCGCAACGGTCACCTGTCGGCCGGCACGCAGCGGCAGCAGCTCGACCTGCTCAACGGGCTCAACCGGATGCACCTGGAGCGCCGCGCGGGCGACGACCAGCTCGACGCCCGCATCCAGTCGCTCGAAATGGCCTTCCGCATGCAGACGGAGGCGACCGACGCCTTCGACGTGACCCGCGAGCCGGTCCGCGTCCGCGACGCCTACGGCAAGGGCTACTTTGCCGACGCCTGCCTCGCCGCCCGCCGGCTGGTCGAGCGTGGCGTGCGGATGGTGCAGGTCTTCTACGGGAATGGCCAGCCGTGGGACGACCACGGCGACGTGGCGAACGGCCACCGGAACA
>JAFKFQ010000491.1 GCA_017308215.1 bacterium
CTCGTCCCGGGTGAGAAACCGGCCCTCCTTCACGTCGTAGAACCGGCGCTCGCCCGGCGGGCCGGACAGCATCACCTGGCGGTTGGAAATGACAGACCCGGTCGGCATGGGGTCCAGCTGCTTCGCCCATGCCGAGGCCGGGAGCAGGTTGATGGCCTTGTTGTAAGCCACCGACGAGTCCCGCGCCATCTTGATGACGACCTCCATGTCCCGGTACCGCCCCAGGACGGCGGACAGCTTCTCGGCCGCGCCATTCGGGAGGGACTTCGCCTCGGCCCGCAGCGCGTCCATCCCCTTGTCGTCCGCCGGCGGGGGGCCGACGTGGTCGAGCGTGTAGACCATCTCCGAGCCGTAGAAGACCGCCCGGAGGTACGCCTTGTCCACCGCCTCCTGCTTGGCCTCGACGTCCACGCGGAGCTGACTCGCCTGCTCGGCGTAGTGCTGCTTGAGCTGGAGGAGGGTGCCGATCTCGACGTTCAGGCCGTTCTTCTGCCGCTCCAGCGCCTCCTTCTCCTTCCGGAGCGCCTCGACCTCCTCCAGGGCGCGGTAGCCCGCGCCGTACTGCTTCACCTCCTTGACGACCCACAGCCCGAACCCGGCTGCGAGCGGGAGTAGGGCGGCGATGGCGGTCGGGGTGACCCACCTGACCCGGGCGTTCGCCTTCAGCTGGCGAAGCTCCTCCTCCCGCTTGTCCCGCTCGAGCTCCTTCAGCTTCCGGTCGAGGTCGTCGGCCCCTGCGGTCGTCATGTCGCTCCCCCGTGGCGTTCGGCCGGGAGGAGGATCACCCGGCCCGCAGGACAAGGGTACGCGCCGCGGCTCGGCGGGCGACCGGGTCGAACGCAGCCGGCCGGACGGTGGGCTTGCAGTCCCGGCTGCGGCCGGGGTTTCGGGCGGCGTCCTGGAGGACCACCCGGCCCCTGCCGCCCAATTAGGGTACGTCACCCGGAGCCAGGGCCTCCCCCGGCGACCGCCGAGGCGCTGTACGCGCAAATGTGGAAGGGTTACAGATCACTCTGGGGGTCGAGCGCCGTGCCTTCCGCCGGCTCATCCAGGCAAACGGCTGGCTGATGCTTGAGGCCGTTGCCACGACTGTGCGCCAGAGCTGGCAGCCTGCCGAACTCGTGGAGTCGAAGGCCCGGCGGCGCCAGGAGAACATCGCCCGCAACGACGCCATCCGCGCCGATGCCGCCGCGGCTTGACCCACGGGCAGGTCGCCAAGAAACTCGGCATGACCGGCGAGGCCGTCCGGACGGTACTTGGGCGCAACCGGCAGAAGGCGCGGGGCAAGGCACGAGGGTCAGCGTGAGCACCGAGGCCGCCATCCTGCGCGCGATCTTCGACCGACGCGGCGACGACACCCCGCGCCTCGCCTACGCCGACTTTCTCGACGATCACGCCGACCGCTACCCACTCCCGGCCGAGGCCCGACAGCGAGCCACGTTGATCCGCCTGCAGTGCGAGGCGGACCGACTCGACGGCCCCGCACCGGACTGCCCGAACTACCTTGGCCACCTGCCGTGTGAGTGTGCCGCCTGTCGGCGCTACCAAGCGGTGCGTGAATTGTGGGAGCAGGCCCGGGCGGTCCTGAGCGAGGCCCGCGGCGGCGAAACGAACGCCGACCGTTGGGCGGGGCCGGCGCGTGGCGTGGCGCAGGTCGGGCCGGGGAGCTACCGCCGCGGGTTCGTGCACAACCTGACCGTCCGACCTGACCTCTGGGAACGCCATGCGGCTGCTCTCCTCGCTGGCCTTCCGCTGGAGTGGGTGTGGCTGACTTGGTGGCCACGCGACATGACCGGGTGGGTGGCCGATCCCGGCGGGCTGCCCGAGTGGGTGACGTGGCTCGACCCCTCCGACGGACTGAGGGAGCAGCTCCACCGGTGCGAGCGCTGGCCGGGCGTTCTATTCTCGCTGCCCCACCCGACTCAGACCTACGGGCGATAGCTCGCACGGGGTGCCGAACCCGCTCGGCCTTGACCGACGCTCGCCCGCCGGTCTGACCTCGGCGCGCTCGCCCGACCCCCGGGCGGGCCTCCCCCGGGGAGTCTGCCGATGCAGGTCGTTCGCTTCAATAACGACTACGCGGCGAAGGTCATGAGCGCCCTGAACGTGGGCCTGCCGGTCCCCGCCCCGCCCGAGGGCTGGTCCGAGGACGCGCTAATAACGCTCGCCGGGGCCGTTCACGCCGAGCTGCACAAGAAGCCGCAGCACACGTGGGCGATGGCCGGCGCGGCGGCCGAGCGGCACATGGGGGGCGGGCCGCCCGACGCTCGGGAGCACGACGAGACGGCCCGCGAGGGCGACATCTTCCTCGGCACCGACTTCGTGGCGACCGCCTCCGACGACCTGGCCGAGGGCCGGTTCGAGGGGCGGTACACCCCGGAGTTCACCGCCGCGATCTACTGCGACGCCGAGGATCGGAACAACGTGGTGCCCGTGGCCGGGATGATGATGGGGGTCACGACCGCGATCCACCGGGCCGTGCCGCCGGCGCTGCCGCCCCACGAGCCGACGAAGCCGAAGCGGCGCGGGAAGAGGTGACGGCCACACCAAAACGGCCACCGTGGCCGCTAACGATCGCACCATCATCAGCAGCAACATTGCCGTTTTGTGTCCAGGAGTTGATCACTCCGGGGACCGCAGTCGGAAACGCCGCCGGCCGACCACCCGTACTCGCCCCGCCCGGGACGCGTCACCGAGCGCTGCCGCCCCCGGAACCCCGCTCGCCTGTGCGACCCCCGACGACGGCCGGTGCGGGCACTGCGACCGGTGCGGGTAATGATCCCGTCCCGCGCTCGCACGCCGCGTTCCGGCCGCCGCCAATGCGAAGGCCAGCCCGCACCCGGTCTGGCCGACGACGCGGCCGGCATTCGGCGACGCGTGCGGGTGGTAGATGCGGCCGGTCCGTTCGAACGCTGCTTCCTCGGCTTTTCGACTGCCCGCACCCGGTCTGGCCGACGACGCGGCCGGCATTCGGCGACGCGTGCGGGTGGTAGATGCGGCCGGTCCGTTCGAACGCTGCTTCCTCGGCTTTTCGACTGCCGGCGGAAGCGGTCGCACCCGCCGGCATCGCGGCCGAGACGTACCGGCGGCGGCGCGTCAGACCCCGACGTACACGGCCGGGCGCCGGGCCGGGTCGGGCTCGGCCCGGCGGACGATCTCGCGGGTCAGAGGGGGCACGTCCCCGTGCCCGGTCAGGGCGTACCGGATCAGGTGCAGCAGCGGGTTCCCCTCGCCCCAGTTGAAGTACACGCTCGGCCGCCTCCCGGTCGCGTCCCGAAGGTGGAAGAGGAGGGCCGCGATCCCGTTCGGGATCGCCGTCGCCTCGGCGCGGAGGACGCGGTGGCCCCCGACCTCGACCCCGCGCACGCGGAGGACGTCCGTGAAGTCGGACGCGTCCCGCACGTGGACTTCCAGGAACAGGACGGGCTCGCCGGGCACCAGGTTGAAGTCGCCGCGCTGGTCCGCCTCGTCGGCCGCGTAGTCGGCCGGGAGGGGGAGCGTCGGGTCGTGGGCCAGGAGGTGGAGCGGCCGCCCGCCGAGGTCGGCCAGGAACCGCCGGGCGGTGCCGTCCAGCTCGACGCCCGCGACCCGGAGCTCGAGGGTCCGCCACACGCGGGACGCGAGGGACACGCCGACGATGCCGGTGATGAACAGGCCCGCGATCTTGACCCCGTCCGGCCGCTCGACGACGTTGGCCCCGAGCGTGTACAGGAGCACCAGCGCCACCAACCCGAACCCGACGGCCGCCGCCCGTGATCCGTCCGCTCGACTCGAGATCGCGGCCGCCGTCGCCCCGGAGGTCATGAGGACCAGGACGCCGGTCGCGTAGGCCCCCGCCTGGGCGTCGACGTCCGCCCGGAAGACGGCGGTGACGGCGGCCGCGACCGCGGTGAAGAGGAGGACGAGGGGGCGGGCCGCCCGGGTCCATTCGGGCGCCATCCCGTACCGCGGCAGGTAGCGGGGCACGACGTTGACGAGCCCGGCCATCGCACTCGCCCCGGCGAACCACAGGATGAGGATGGTCGCCGCGTCGTAGGCCGTCCCGAACCACTCGCCGAGGAGCCCGTGGGCCAGGTAGGCGAGCGCCCGGCCGTTCGCCCGGCCGCCGGCCTGGAACTCGTGGGCCGGGATGAGGAGCGTGGTCACGAGGCTGCTGGCGACGAGGAAGAGGCTCATCGTGGCGGCGGCGGTCACGAGGAGCTTGCGCGTGTTCCGGACCCGCCCCTCGGGGTTCGCTTCCGTGTCGCCGCCGGCCCCGCGGACGAGCGGCATGACGGTGACCCCGGTCTCGAACCCGGACAGCCCGAGCGCGAGCTTCGGGAAGACGAGGAGGGCGACGGCCGCCATCGCCCACGGGCTGCCGTGCGCGGCCCACAGGTTCTGTCGCCACTCGGCGGCCACGTGCGGGCGGGTTGCCACCTCGGCCAGCGCGGCCCCGACCACGGCGGCGTTCAGGGCGAGGTACGCGGCGACCAGGACGACCGCCACCCCGATGGCCTCCTTGAACCCGCGCAGGAACACGGCCCCCAGCGCCCCGACGAGGGCGAGCGTCACCCCCACCTGTCCGCCCTTCAGGGCCGCCGGGCAGAACGGGTTCTCGAGCAGGTGGGCGGCGGCGTCGGCGGCCGAGAGGGTGATGGTGATGGTGAAGTCGGTGGCGACGAAGCCGAGCAGGGCGAGGACGAGGAGCTTCCCCTGCCACCACGGCAGGAGGTGCTCCATCATGGCGATGGAGCCCTCCCCGTGCGGGCTCCGGCGGGCGACGGCCCAGTAGACGGGCAGCGCCCCGAGCAGGGTCAGGGCGACGAGGACGAGGGTGGCGACGGGTGACAGGAGGCCGGCGGCGAGGGCGGCGATGCCGGGCTGGTAGCCGAGGGTGGAGAAGTAGTCCACCCCGGTCAGGCACATGACCCGCCACCACGGCTGCGCGTCGTGGTGGTCGGCCCGGCTGCCCGGGCCGGCGATGCCCCGGGTGTCGGCGCCCTCCAGGAGCCAGCGGAGGAACCGGCCGCGGGGCGGGGCGGGGTCGGCGGGCATAACGGTTCGGCTCCTGCGGCGGCCCATCGGGGTCACTCTATCGGCCGGCGCTTCGATCGGGGCTCCTCACCGCGTCGCTCACCCCGGACCCCGACGGCATCGTCCGCGCAGGCGCACGTGGCTGGACGCGGCCGGTCATGGTCTCACCGGGAGGCCGGGTCGCGTGTCGGGGGGCGTCTGGCTAAACCGCCCCTCCGATGGCCTGAATCGCCAGCACCCCGACCGGCACGGCTCCGACGCGAACTGCCGTCACGAACCGGAACCTGGTGTTCGAGTTGCCCCTCGACGACTAACCCTTCGCCCAGTGGTCGAACGCCCGCTCCCGCTCGGCGGCGACGAAGGCGGCCTCGTCCGCGCCCTCCTGCCCGCCCCGCCGGGCGTACCGGTATAGCCCGGTGGCGGTCGGGTCGATCCCGTCTCCGACGACGATGGCGGGCAGGAGCGGCCGCCCCTCTGCCGCCTCGCCGGCGGCGATCTCGTCGAGGATCAGCCCCAGGATCTTCACGTCGTCGGGGCTGCCCGGGTCCAGGTTGGCGAGGCGGCAGAGCGCGGCGTGGGTGACGGTGGCGCGGGCCTTCGCGGCCGTGGTGAGGTGCTTGTAAACGGCGGGGTGGATCACGGTCGTACTCCGGCGTCCTGCCACGGGCGGGTGGGGCGGGCTGTCGGTCGAGAGCGAGCGGGCGATGGCGACCCTCGGGTCGGCGTTCAACCAGTTCGTCCAGCAGGTCGGCGGGTTCACGAGCGCCGCGCAGGCCCTGAGCCAGACGTTCAACGTGTTCGCGGGTCACGCCCAGGCTCTGACTCAAGCCCTGAGTGCGATGCCGCGGCAGTTGACCATCCAGGGCACGCACCAAGTCAACGTCGTCATCAACGGGGCCGAGGTACTGAGCCGGCTGACCCCGGAGATTCAGCAGATGGTCGTGGGCGAGGTCAAGACCCAGCTCGGCCGGACCTTCAAGGAAGTCATGCCGGATGCCGGCGTCACCCTCACCTAATCACAGGAGTTCTTCGAGTGCCTCACACGCTCACTTTTTCGTTCGACCCGGCCTATGGGCTGACCCTTGTGGCCGGGGAGTCGGTGGTAACCGACCTCGCCGGGGTCCACATCACGCAGCAGCCGAAC
>JAFKFQ010000436.1 GCA_017308215.1 bacterium
CACACCTGTTAACGATACACGCAGCCCGTCCACGAAAGTGGGCGGGCTGCGTGCGTTTTATGAGCCTACTAGTGCGTTTACTGTTCGGTGTCGGACGTGAGTCTCCGCCGTGGCGAACGGCCGGCGCGAGCCGGTTGGTCGTTGCGCGAGGATTGAAGCGGTCTGTCGTACCACTCCACGAACCGCGATCACCAGGGAACAGCCGGCGAACCGGCCGTTCGCCGGGGTCGGTATCGATTGCCAGACGCATCACTACGGCGGTACAGAGCACTCAAGTAGTCGGCGTAAAAACAGGAACGCCCCGGTGCGAGTACCGGGGCGTTCCTGTTTCGTCGTCGTGTTCGGTCGGGCTCAGGTCTTCGGCATGCTCGCGGCCTTGCGGATCGCCTTCTGCCGGCGAACCTCTTGGCGGCGACGGGCCTCGGACGGCTTCTCGTAGTACTCGTGCGCCCGCAGTTCGCCCTTCATGCCACTCCGCTCGATCAACTTCTTGAACCGTCGGAGGGCCGCCCCGATCGGCTCGCGGTCGTGGACCCGCATCCGCAATCCCATTCGCTCTCCTCGGCTGTGCGGCCGATGGCCGCGTGTACGTAAGAAATCGTCGCCCGCGCTCGGGCTTGATCCTGACTAAGCTACGCCCGAATTCGCCCCACGGCCAGATCAACTGCCACTTTCCGCGCCTGCGGCCAGCGCCTGACGCACCTCGCCCGCTGACGTGGGGCGGACGACCCGCGACACTTCCTTCCCGTCTCGCAGCACCACCAGCGTCGGCCAAAGTTTGACCCGGAACGACCGCCCGAGCGGACGGCCGGGGCCGTCCTCAACCTTGCGGTGTGGTAGGTCGGGGAATGCACCGAATGCGGCAGCGATGTGCGGCTGCGCGGCCTGGCAGTACTCACACCAACCCGTCCCGAACTCCAGGACGAGCGGGCCGGTGGTCGCGTCGATTTCCTCGCGGGTCGGGCCGGAGTTCTCGTAGTCCGATGTCGGCATTGTCAATCTCCATCAGGCACGGCGGTTGCGTTATCCAGGGCGTCGCTCGTTTGGGGGGGAGTCGTGCAAGCCGTTCTGACCGAACCAATTGTGACCGATTATGTGCCGGCCGCGCAGCCCCCGTGGCTGTTCGTCGCGCTCGCCGTCGTGCTTCTCGCATTCGTAATGCCGCAGGAAGTGGTCGTCGAGTTCGTTGCCGCGTCCGGCATCGTCTGTGTCGCCGTGGCCACGACGAACTGGCTCATCGGCCGACGTCGCCGCCGACGGCTCACCTCGGACGGCTGCTGATCCCGCGCAACGGCGGCGCTCGCGCGGGAACAGCGGTTCACGTTGCTCAGTCCTTGACCGGCAAGAATACTACCGCGTCGGCAATGACGTAGCCGTCCGCGTCGGTGTTCCCGATCGTCACCGAGCCGCGGCGTCCGGCCTCGAAGCGGTACGTGCCGACGGTCACGAACAATTCGCTGACCGGCGGCTGGCGGCGCTGGTTGATCCGCACTTCCGCCTTGCCGTCGGCGTGGACAACCGTGACCGGCACGTTCGTCGCGCGGTTCATGTTTGCCGTGTACGCGACCCGCACCTGGTACTTCCCGGCGGCCGGCAGGTCGGGCGTGAAGCGGGCCGTCTGCTTGCCACGGTCCTTCGCCCCGTCGTGCCGGTAACCGCTGCCGACGAACGGGCCGACGCTCGAACTCGTCGTCTCGAACCCGACGCGCTCGGCCTGCTCGTCGTCGACCACGACGCCGGGCAGTTTCTTCGGGTCGATGCCGCCGCGGTGCGGCGGGGCGGTGTGCTCCAGCACCTGCTTGTCGGCGAGCAGGCGGGTGCGGAGGCGGCTGTAATCGACGCCCTGAACGTCGTCGCCGGCCTCGATCGCCAGCACCGCGGCCGTGGCCGAACTCTGGCCGAGTACCATGAACACCGGCTCCATGCGGATCGAGCCGTAGGCGATGTGCGAACTGGCGACGCACACCGGAACGAGCAGATTCGGACACTCGCCGGCCTTCGGGACGATCGACTTGTAGCTGATGCGGTACGGCCCGCCCGGCGACTCCTGCACGTCGCCCTCGTTCTGTACCACGCCGTCTGCGGTCACCCAGCGCATGCAGTTGTGCGAGTCCATGTTGTACGAGCCCATACCGACGCTCTGCGGCGTGTCGCGGAGGCGGCGGCAGTCGGCCTCGGTCATCACGTGGTCGGACACCAGCCGCCGCGCCTCGCGGACGTAGATCTGGTGCGGCCAGTTGCCGTTGTCGGTGAACTCGCGCTTCGCCAGCCCCCACGCCTTCATCTTGTCGCGGATCGACTCCGGGACGCGCTGGTGGTTCGCCAGCGTCCACATGAGTCCCTTCTGGTAGACCTCGTGCTGCTTGACGATCCGCTCGCGCTCGGCGTAATCGCCCTCGGGGTAGCGGTAGTTCTGGCCGATGAAGTCGGTGCTGACGGCGTAATTGTTGTTCGTGTCGGTGGTGCCGTTGGGCATCATGTCGATCTTCAGCGGCAGGCGCAGGTCGCCCGCCTCGAAGTTCCGGAACAGGAGTTCGTACCACGCCTCGACGTAGCCGTCCGGCCGCGGGAACGGGACGCGGTTCTCGGCGACGTTCGACATGCACATGCGGAAGCAGTACGCCTGGATGCGGGCGTCGCCCTCGCCGTCGGCGGGGTACGGGCCGGGGTCGATGCCGAAGACGTACCCGCTGGTGCGGTCGCCGGGGCGCACGAACGGATCGACGCGGTTGAGGAAGCGGTGCGTGTGCGTCTGCCAGCGGCGGGCGACGCCGTTCAGCGTCTCGTTGTAGCGCGAGTTCGGCTCGCGGCCGACGGCGTAGCTCACGCCCGCGGCGGCCATCAGGTCGCCCTCGTAGGTGGCGTCGATGAACACCTTGCCCTCGACGACCTTCCCGGACTCGGTCCAGAACGAGCGGAGGCGCTTGCCGTCGAGCTTCGCGCCGCGCTTGCGGTCGAGGCGCTCGCCGAAGGCGACCTCGATTTTGTGCTCGGCGAGCATGTCCCGTAGGATCTTCTCGGCGACGTGCGGTTCGAACACCCACATCGCGTCCTCGTTCGGCCGGTAGCCGGGAAAGCCCTCGCGCTTGCCGAACGGCCACGCGGCGGGGTCGTCGTAGTGCTTCTTGACGCGCTGGTAGAACTCGCGGGCGATACCGCCGATGACCGCCTTGTTCCCACTGTCGGTGTACCCGAGCCCGCCCGACGTGAGCCCGCCGACGTGCTTCGACGGCTCGATCAGGACGACGGTCTTTCCCATCCGCGCGGCCTGCACCGCGGCCGCGACGCCACCGGCGGTGGCGCCGTAGACGACGACGTCGGGCTCGGCCCGGAGGCGTGGGGTGAGGGCACACGCGGCGACCACCGCGAGAAACAGGCGGGACATGGGAGAGCTTCCGGGTGAACGTCGCCGCTTGCGGCGTTGCGGAGGCGCGCAACGCCGCAAGCGGCGAGCGGTCACGCGCCGGTGAACAGCGGCCGGATGACCTCGCCGCGGTTCAACTGGACGGGGCGGTCGAGCCGGTCGCGGACCTCGCTGGCCGGGTCCACCCCGAGGACGTGATACACCGTCGCCCCCAGATCGTCCGGCGAGTACGGCGTTGTCGCCGGGTAGGCGGCCGTCTTGTCGGACCGGCCGACGACCGTGCCCGGCCGCACGCCGGCGCCGGCGAACAGCCCGCTGAAGCACGGCGCCCAGTGGTCGCGGCCGTTCCCCATCACCTTCGGCGTTCGCCCGAACTCGCCGACCACCACGACCATCGTCGTTTCCAGAAGGCCGCGGTCACCCAGGTCGTCGAGCAGCGCGGCCACGCCGGCGTCGAGCGGCGGGAGGAGGCGGCGCATCGTCGGGAAGATGTTGCCGTGGTGGTCCCAGTTCTGGACGCGGCCCATGTTCGCCTGAACCACCGACACGCCGGCCTCGACCAGCCGGCGGGCGAGGAGGAGCGACTGGCCGAAGCTGTGGCGGCCGTAGCGGTCGCGGACGGCGGCCGGCTCGCGGTCGATCTCGAACGCCGACGCCACACGGCCAGACGTGAGCACCGTGATGGCGTGCTGCTGCTGGTCGGTGAGCCGGCGGCCTTCGGCGGACGCGGCGAGCGTGCGGCGCTGGGCGTTCACCGCGTCGAGCAGTGCGGCGCGGTCGCGCAGTTGGTCCACGTCGATGCCGGCGGGGCGGAGGTTGTCGATGCGGAACGACGCCTGGTTCGGGTCTTGCGTCACCTGGAACGGGTCGTACTTCGGCCCGAGGAACCCGCCGTGCTGGCCGGGCCACACGAGCGGCCCGTCGGCGAGGAACGTCGGCAGTGCGACCGCCGCCGGCACGCCGTCGGTGCGCGGGCGGAGGTACGAGAGGCCGGAGCCGTAGACGGGGTAGTCGTCGCGCGACAGCGGCTTGTCGAAGCGCACGCCGGGCTGCTTCGCGCCGGTGGTTAGGTGGTGCGTGGCGGCGGTGTGGTTGTTGTCGGTGTGGGCGAAGGTGCGGACCAGGGCGTACTTGTTCGCCCGGGCCGCGAGGAGCGGGAGTTGGTCGCACAGGCGGACGCCGGCGACCGGCGTGGCGACCGTGCCGAACTCGCCGCGGATCTCGGCGGGGTTGTCCGGCTTCGGGTCGAACGTTTCGAGTTGGCTGGCGGCACCGGTGAGGAAGACCATGATGACCGAGTTCGGCCGGCGCGACCCGGTCGACTGCGCCGTCGCGGCGGCGCCCGCCATGCCGACGCCGAGGAGGCCGGAGTAGCCGACCTGGATCGCCTCGCGGCGCGTGAGGCCGATCCGGTGCGTGTGCGGGGTGGTGGGCATGGCGGGAGATGTGTACGGGTGGTGGGTGGGTATTGCTATTAGAGCATGAGCGGCGGGCGGTGCAAGCCGGAATCGGGTGGTCTGGCGCTCCGCCGGACGCGATTCCCCGGGGAACGCGTCCGGCGGAGTGCCTGCCAGTAACCCATCGGCTCAGTTCGTCGTCGCCTTCACGTTGAAGCAGTGGAGCTTCTCCTGGTCGCGGATCAGGAGCCGCCCGTTGGCGACGACTGGGTGCGGCCAGCTCTCCTTGTTGCTCGGCTCGGGGAGGCGGAACGACGACACCATCTTGAACCCCGTCGGGTCCGGCTCGACCAGCGCCATCAGGTGGTTCTGGAACCGGTAGTACAGCCGGCCGTCGGCGAACGTGATCGCCACCGACCCGCCGCTGCCCGGCGGCATCTTCTCGTCCTTGTACGCGATCTCGCCGGTGGTGATGTCCACGCACGCGGGGAAGCCCTTATTCTGGTCGTGCCCGAAGTAGACGTGTTTGCCGACCAGGATCATCCCGCCGTGGTGGTTGTTCAGCTCCGGCTTCTCATAGGTCTTCAGCACCTTCACGTCGATCTTGTCGGCGCCCGTCGGCTTGAGTTCCAGGAGCGCCGCGCCGCCCGGCCGGGTGTAGCTGCACGACACCCACACCTTGTTCTCGTAGACGACCGGCGTCGGGATCTGCGCCACGCTGCCGATCGCGCCCTGCTCCTTGTACTGCCACAACAGCTTGCCGCTCGCCGCGTGGACGCCGACGATGCCGGACTTGTCGCCGAGGAGGCAGACGTAGGTCGGGGTGGCGCCGACGGTCATCTTCACCGGCGAGCAGTACCCGGCGCCGCCGCCGATCGGGTTGACGGGCGTGGCCCACATCGTATCGCCGGTCTTGAGGTTCAGCGCGGCGAGCGCGCCCTTGCTGCCGCTCGGCGCGCAGATCAGCTTGTCACCGTCCACCAGCGGCGAGTCGTTGAAGCCCCACGACGGCACGCCGGCGCCGAAGTCCTTCTGGTAGCTCCGCGTCCACGCCACCTTGCCGGTCTTGGCATCGAGTGCGGCGACGGTGCCGACGTTCGACACCGCGTACACCTTGCCGGCGTGGTACGTCGGGGTGCCGCCGGGGCCGTTGTTCTGGTTCGGGTTCTTGGTCGGGTCGAGCGGGGTGAACCAGACTTCCTTACCGTCGGCCTCCGTCAGGCCGAACACGCCGTCCTTCCCGTCGCGCGTGCCCATGACGAAGATCATGCCGGCGGCGACCGACGGCGTGCCGAAGCCCGTGCCGAGGCCGCCGACCGTCCACAGCTTCGGCGGCCCCTCCTTCGGCCAGCTCTTGAGGAGGCCGGTCTCCTTCGACTTGCCGTCGCGGTTCGGGCCGCGCCACTGCGGCCAGTCGTTCGGTCCGGGGGCGGCGGGCGGCTGGGCGGACACGGCCGCGACGGCGACGGCGAGCACGCCGGCCGCGAGCGGCAGGAAGCGGAAGGACATCGGTCGGCGTCTCCGGTAGCGGAAGGAGGCGGGCGCGGGTGGCGGGAGGGACATCAACAGTTTATGACCCGCGCTCGGCCGGCTTCAAGTCGCGTGACTTGAGCCGGCGCGCCCCACCAGCGTACAATTCGGTGCCACGTCGGAGGGGTCCCATGCCCGTCACCGGTCGCCTGTTCGTCGGCGGGGAGTGGTCGTCGCCGCGACCCGACTTCGCCAGCCACAGCCCCGCCCGCTGGTCGGAGCATGTCGGCACGTTCCCACAGTCGTCGGCCGCGGAAGTGAGCGGCGCGGTCGCCGCCGCCCGCGCCGCGTTCCCGGCGTGGCGGCGGACCAGCCGCGTGCTGCGGGCCGAGTGCTTCGACCGCCTCGCTCAGCTCATCAAGCGCGACACCGACGCGCTCGCCGAGCTGATGGCCCGTGAGTGCGGCAAGAACGTGACCGAGTGTCGCGCCGAGGTGATCGAAGGGCTGCACATGGTGCAGTACGTCTTCGGCACCGGGCGGCTGCCGTTCGGCGAGGTGATCGCGTCCGAGATCGCGGAAAAAGATGCGTTCGTGCGCCGCAAGCCGTGGGGCGTGGTCGGCGTCATCACGCCGTGGAACTTCCCGTTCGCGGTACCGCTGTGGATGCTCGGGCCGAGCCTGCTCGAAGGGAACACGTGTGTGTTCAAGCCGAGCGAGGACACGCCCGCCGTCGGCCAGCGACTCGTCGAGCTGTTCGCAGAGGCCGGCTTCCCGGCGGGGACGCTCAACCTCGTCCACGGCGACGGCACGGCCGGCGAGGCGATTGTCCGCGACGCACGGGTGAATGTCGTGTGTTTCACCGGCAGCTACGAAGTCGGCCGACGCATCCAGGAATTGTCGGCAGCGCTGCCCGACCGCATCGTCGCCGCCGAGATGGGCGGGAAGAACGCGGTGATCGTCTGCGACGACGCGCGGTTCGACCTGGCGGTGACGGCGGGCGTGTTGTCGGCGTTCAAGACGACGGGCCAGCGCTGCGTGTCGGCGAGCCGCATTCTCGTGCAGGAGCCGCTCCTCGAGCGATACACGAAGGCGTTCACCGACACCACCAAACGCCTCTGCTTCGGCGACCCGCTCGACCCGTCGAACTTCGCCGGCCCGTTGGTGAACCCGGCGGCGGTCGAGAAGGTGCTCGGCTACAACCGCCTCGCCCGCGACGAGGGCGTGAACGTCCTTTCCGAGTCGGAGCGGCCGAAGACCGACGGCTGCTTCGTGCCGCCGTTCGTCTACCGCACCGACTACCGCCCGGAGCTGCGCTGCCTGAAGGAAGAGGTGTTCGGGCCGCACGTCGCGCTCATCCCGTTCCGGGATGACGACGAGGCGGTGCGCATCGCCAACGCGACCGAGTACGGCCTGTCGCTGGCGGTCATCACCGAGAGCTACCGGCGGATGCGGCTGTTCCGCGACGAGTGCGAGTACGGCATGGGGTACGTGAACCTGCCGTGCATCGGGGCGGAGGTTCATCTGCCGTTCGGCGGAGTGAAGAAGAGCGGCAACGGTCACCCGTCGGCCGCCGCACTGGTGACGGCGGTGACGCACGCGACGGCGTGGACCGTGAACCACGGGACCGACATCAAGATGGCCCAGGGGCTGACGACAGCGATCGACGGCGGCCCGGCTTGACGCAGACGAGTCGCCCCGGCATATCCCCGCGTTCGCACGGGGGTGCGAGGGGGGGCGGGGCATGAACCGGGGCGTTCTGCTGGGTGTCGTTCTGCTCGCGGCCGGGTGTCAGGCGCCGCCGAAGCTGGTTGAGCCGTTCCCGGAGCCGAGCCGGTCGAGCGGGGCGTGGGTGGTGCTGGAAGACCGCCGGCCGGGCTGGGAGAGGGCGCCGTTCGAGGGGCCGGTCGTCTCGCTCTACCGGTTCAGCCGCGTCAGCCCGAACCCGTGGGGGCGGCTCCAGAAGGCGACCGAGGCGATCGTCGCCGAGCTGCCCGATAAACCCGAGCGTGTGGACGTGGTAGTCACGTCGTTTCGGCTGGTGTCGAAGGTCGCCGAGGCGCCGCCGCGGACCGAGGAGGGGGGCACGGTGCAGGTCGCCGGACGGAACGTCGGCCTGCTCGGGACGGGCAAGACCGGCGGCTACGAGCGGACGACCTACGACATGGCCCGTTCGGCGCAGTCGGCCGGCGACCAGAAGGGCGCCCAGAACGCGCTCAGCCAGCTCGCGTTCCAGGGCAACGCGCCGTCGGCCGGCGTGCAGGTCGGCGAGGCGCCCGCGGTCGAACTGCCGGAAGGCCCGCTCGACGGGCTCGCCCCCGGCGCCCACTGTGCGCTCCGCGGCGTCATCCGGCTGACGTACCCGGGCGGGCGCGACACCGACGTGCCGTTCGCGGTCCTCGCCGGGCGGCCGAACGAGACCGGCTCGCGCTACTGGGGCGAGACGCTGGAGCAGGCGACGCAGTTGGCGATGGTTCAATTCACTCGTGAGGTGCGCCGCGGGGTCGGCTTACCCCCGCGCGAGTAACGCGGC
Source organism: bacterium (assembly GCA_017308215.1). Taxonomy (GTDB): domain Bacteria; phylum Planctomycetota; class Planctomycetia; order Gemmatales; family Gemmataceae; genus Urbifossiella. The sequence continues at coordinate 8,764 of JAFKFQ010000436.1, forward strand.
CCGAGCGGGCCGTCCGGAGGCCTGCCATGAGCACCACCTTCGCGTTCGACGGTGTACCCGTCCCGGCCATCCGCACGCCGCTCCCCGGCCCGCAGGGCGCGGCGCTGTTCGCGCGCGACGTCGAGTTCGTGTCGCCGTCGTACACCCGCGCCTACCCGCTCGTGGTCGCGCGCGGCAGTGGGTGCGTCGTCGAGGACGTGGACGGCAACCGCTTTCTCGACTTCACCGCCGGCATCGCCGTGAACGCCACCGGCCACTGCCACCCGGAAGTGGTCGCGGCGATCAAGGACCAGGCCGACACGCTGCTCCACATGAGCGGCACCGACTTCTACTACCGCCCGCAGATCGACCTCGCGGAACGGCTGGCGAAGGTCGCGCCCGGGCCGTCGCCGAAGAAGGTGTTCTTCACCAACAGCGGCGCCGAGGCGATCGAGGCAGCTCTCAAACTCGCCCGCTGGCACACCAGGCGGAACCGCGTCGTCGCGTTCTTCGGTGCGTTCCACGGCCGCACCTACGGGGCGATGTCGCTGTCCGGGTCGAAGCTCGTCCACCGCCGCGGCTTCTCGCCGCTCGTGCCGGACATCCACCACATCCCGTTCCCGCGGGGGTGCGGGGCGAACTGCGGCGGCGGGGCGTGCGCACTCGTGGACGACCTGACGGACGCGATCTTCCGCCGCACCTGCCCGCCGGAGGAGGTCGCGGCGATCTTCGTCGAGCCGATCCAGGGCGAGGGCGGCTACCACCCGCTCCCGCCCGGCTGCCTGCCGGCGCTGCGGGCGCTGTGCGACAAGCACGGTATCCTCCTCGTCGCCGACGAGGTGCAGTCGGGCATGGGGCGGACGGGGAAGATGTTCGCGTGCGAGCACTACGGCGTCGAGCCGGACATCCTGTGCAGCGCGAAGGGGCTCGCCAGCGGGATGCCGCTCGGCGCCATCATCGCCCGCGCCGAAGTCATGGACTGGCCGAGCGGCAGCCACGCCAGCACGTTCGGCGGGAACCCGGTCAGCTGCCGCGCCGCGCTCGCCACCATCGACCTGCTCGAACGCGAGTACCTCGCCAACGCGACGGCGCGCGGCGAACAGCTGCGCGCCGGGCTCGCGGCGCTGTGCGCCCGCTTCCCGGTGCTGGCGAACGTGCGCGGGCTCGGCCTGATGACGGCGGTGGACGTGACCGGTGCCGGCGGGCGCGAGGCGGTGATCCAGGCGGCGTTCCAGCGCGGGCTACTGCTGCTCGGTTGCGGCGAGGGCGGCATCCGCTTCTGCCCGCCGCTGTGCGTCACGGCCGCGCAGGTGGACACGGCGCTCGCACTGCTCGCCGAGGTCATCGACGAGGCGATCCGGGGGCGGGAGCACTCGGATTCTCGTTCGACGCGCCCCGAGAACCCGAGTGCTCCCGCCCCCGGATCGCCCGCGATTTCTCTTTAATCCGTCGTCGCGGGGCGGTATCGGTCGCTGTCGCCCGATCCGCCCTCCCGGACCGTCCATGCAAGCGCCGCCGCCGAACATCGCCCTGTTCCAGCTCATCGCCGGCAAGTGGGTCGCCCAGGCGATCTCCGTCGTCGCCCGCTTCCGCGTCGCCGACCACCTCGCCGCCGGCCCGAAGACCGCCGCCGAACTCGCAGCGATCACGAACACGAATGCCGGCCACCTGTACCGCATCCTGCGGGCGGTCGCCACCGTCGGCGTGCTGGAGGAGCAGCCCGGGCAGCGGTTCGCGCTCACGCCGGTCGGGGAGTACCTCCGCAGCGGCGTGCCGGGGTCGATGCGGGCGGTCGCCACGTACTGCTGCGATCCGTGGAGCTGGAAGCCGTGGGGCGACCTCGCCGAGACGGTCCGCACCGGCACCCCGGCGTTCGACCGCATGTTCGGCATGGGCGCGTTCGACTACCTCTCCCGGCACCCGGACGAGTTCGCCACGTTCAACGAGGGGATGACCGGCTTCTCCGGCATCGAGTCGGCCGCGGCGGTGAAGGTCTATGACTTCTCCCGCTACGGCACGATCGCCGACGTCGGCGGCGGGCACGGCCTGCTCCTCACGACGATCCTGAAGGCCGCGCCGAACAGCCGTGGCGTCGTGTTCGACCTGCCAGAAGTCGTGGCCGGTGCTGTCCCGACCATCGAGACCGCTGGGCTCGCGGGCCGCTGTACGACGCAGGGCGGCAGCTTCTTCGAGACCGCGCCCGCCGCCGACTTGCACGTCATGAAGCACATCATTCACGACTGGAACGACGAAAAGGCGACGCAAATCCTCAAGTGCTGCCGCAGGGCGGTCCGCCCCGGCGGGAAGCTGGTGCTGGTCGAGATGGTGATCGCGCCCGGCGGCGACCCGGCGGCGAAGCTGCTCGACCTGGAGATGATGGTGCTGTGCGACGGCAAGGAGCGGACCGAGGCCGAGTACGCGACGCTCCTCGCCGGCGCGGGCTACCGGCTCACCCGCGTCGTGCCGACGGAATCCCCGGCGTGCGTGATCGAGGCGGAACCGGTTTGAAGGTTTCGTGTTCGGTTTGACGCGACCGCGGATTCAGGGTAAACCAAGCCCGTTGCCGGGGTGCGTGCGCCCCGGGAGGAGTCGCACGGACCGCGGGGTCAGGATGTCCACACTGCTCGTCACCGGCGGGTGCGGGTTCATCGGCTCGAACTTCGTCCGCCACGTCCTCGCCACCGACCCGGGCGTGTCGGTCGTCAACCTCGACGCCCTTACCTACGCCGGCAACCTCGCCAACCTCGCCGACGTGGCGGCGAACCCGCGCTACACGTTCGTGAAGGGCGACATCACCGACCGCGACACGGTCCGGTCGGCGATGGGGAAGGGGGTCACCGACGTGATCCACTTCGCCGCCGAGAGCCACGTCGACCGCAGTATCCAGGACAGCGGGCCGTTCCTGCGCACCAACGTCCTCGGGACGCAAATCCTGCTCGACGCGGCGCGCGAGTTCGGCGTGAGGAAGTACGTGCAGGTCTCGACCGACGAGGTGTACGGCAGCCTCGGCGACACTGGCCTCTTTACAGAAGAAACACCGCTCCACCCGAACAGCCCCTACTCGGCGAGCAAGGCCGGTGCCGACCTGCTGGTGCAGGCGTACCAGCACACGTTCGGCCTGCCGGCGGTCATCACCCGCTGCTCGAACAACTACGGCCCGTACCAGTTCCCCGAGAAGCTCATTCCGCTGTTCGTCACCAACATCCTCGCCGACCAGCCGGTGCCGGTGTACGGCGACGGGCAGCAGGTGCGCGACTGGATTCACGTCATGGACCACGCGACCGGCGTGGAGGCGGCGTGGCGGAAGGGGACGCCGGGCGAGGTGTACAACTTCGGCGGCCGGTGCGAGAAGACGAACCTCGACCTGACGCACACCCTGCTCGACCTGCTCGGCAAGCCGCGGACGCTCATCAAGTACGTCAAGGACCGCCCCGGCCACGACCGCCGCTACGCCATCGACTGCGCGAAGGCCGAGCGCGAGCTGGGCTGGACCCCGCAGTGGACGTTCGAGACGGGTATCCGCGAGACGATCGCGTGGTACCGCGAGAACGCCGCCTGGGTCGCGGGGATCAAGACGAAGGACTACCTGAACTACTACGAGAAGCAGTACGGCCGCATGTGAGTCGTCAGGTCGGCAAGTCGATCAGGTCATCAAGCACCGAGACCGACGCCGCTCCGCACTTGATGACGCGACGACCCTCCGACTTGAGGACTCAAGAATGGCGATCCGCGGCGTGATCCTGGCGGGCGGGAAGGGCACCCGGATGGGGGAGCTCACCCGCGTCACCAACAAACACCTCCTCCCGGTCGGCGCCTGGCCGATGGTGTACCACCCGCTCAAGAAGCTGGTCGGCGCCGGCCTGCAGGACATCCTGCTCGTGTCCGGCACCGACCACATGGGCGACTTCGTCGAGCTCCTCGGCTCGGGCAAGGACCACGCCTGCAAGCTCACGTACCGGGTGCAGGACGAGGCCGGCGGGATCGCGCAGGCGCTCGGGCTCGCCGAGCACTTCTGCATGGGGAGCCGGGCCTGCGTGCTGCTCGGCGACAACATCTTCCGCGACCCGCTCGTGCCGCTCATGGAGAAGGCGAACTCGCGCCCCGACTGGGCGTGGATCGGCCTGAAGCAGGTGCCGGACCCCGGCCGCTACGGCGTCGCCGAGCTGAAGGGCGATCAGGTCGTCGGCATCGAGGAGAAGCCGAAGGAGCCGAAAAGTGACCTCGCGGTCGTCGGCATTTACATCTACCCGCCGGACGTGTTCACCCTGATCAAGACTCTCAAGCCGTCCGCCCGCGGCGAGCTGGAGATCACGGACGTGAACAACTACTACCTGAAGAACGGGCGGATGGGGTTCAGCACGCTCGACGGCTACTGGACCGACGCCGGCACGCTCGACAGCCTCGACTACGCCAACGAGCTGGTCCGCAAAGACCCGCCGCGCTTCTGACGCGGCCCGCGGCCCCGCGCTCAGAGCTCCCCGGCGCTCATCCGCCGCAGTTCGACCGCGCGGTAGCGGTTCCGCATCACGAACACGAACGGCCCCGACCGCCCGAGCCGCAGCCCGCCGCCGCGGAGCGGTGCGTACCACTCCCGCCAGACCGATCGCTACACCCTCCTGACGTCCGCTCTAGCAGGGTCCTGAGATCGCGACGTTGGATCACCATCGTCCCCGCGCTACGCTCCCTGGATCCCGGCTCCGGGGGGGACCGACGCGCCCGACGACCAGCTCCCGCGGTTCCGCTGGTTCCTCGACATGCAACCCGCGGACGGCGTCTTCGTCCCGACCACTTTCACCCACAACCGGAAGCGGCTCGACACGCACGGGCTGACGGCGACGTTCTTCGCTGCCGTCGTGGGTGAGGCGGTCGCGGCCGGGCTGTGCCGCGACCACTTCACCCATGACGGGACGTCGATCAAGAGCGGGGCCGCTCTCAAGAGCTTCCGGCCGGCCGAGGGAGGTGACAAACCGAAGGAACAGCCGCGTTGTTCAGTACCCTGCTAGTGCGCGGCCGGGCGGACGACTGCCCGAGCGGGGTCAAGCAGACGAGTCACTTTGGACATGTGGATTATTTAATGCCCATTATATATGATTATCGCCAAATATGGTGAGAAGGTGACGCAGGCGGATGGCACTTGAGGGGAGGGTAGCTTGAAAGCCCGATGAGGATGGGCCGTCACTCGCCAGTCCACGAGGGGGCGTAGTACGCGCAGCGGCGGGGTATCGATCCGTTGCCGCGGCAGCTTGCTTGGCTGTGCTGGGCGTGCTAAGCTCCTTATCAGAGTGGATGACTGCGACAATCGTATTTGTTTTTTGATATGCTGTAGACCCGCACGACTTTACATGCCTTGCCACGCCGGAGTCGCTCATGCCGGCCTGCTACCCCGCTCGGCATCGAGCGTTCACGCTGATCGAACTCTTGGTGGTGATCGCGATCATCGCCGTACTCGTTGGTCTCCTCCTCCCCGCCGTCCAGCGGGTCCGGGCGGCGGCTGCCCGGACCCGGTGCCAGAATAACATCAAGCAGCTCGGCCTTGCCGCGCACGGTCACCACGACACGTACCAGCGGTTCCCGGCCGCGAGTGCGCTCGTGAGCCCGGCGCAGCAGGCGTACTACGGGACGTGGGATACCACCGACCCGAATGCCGGGTACATGACCTGGGTGGCCCCGCTCATGCCCCACCTCGAGCAGGACAACCTGTACCGGGTTTGGACCAACCCGAATACTCCCGGCTACGTTGCCGGGTGGGGGAGTAACGCGGGGGGTGTGGACCGGGCTCCGAACGCGCAGGTGATCCCGGTCCTGCTCTGCCCGTCAGACGGACTGATCGGGAGCAAGTACGTCTGGCCCGCGCCGACGGACGCGGCCGTCGGCCTGAGCAGCTACGGGGTCAACTATAGCACCCGGCCGCTGCCGGCCGACGGGGTCACACCGCCGGTCCGGGACGGGGTCGTCTACTACAACTCGCGGGTGACCTTGGTAGGCGTTACCGACGGCTCCTCCAACACGCTCCTCTTCGGCGAGCGGAACAACCACGAACCGCGCTGGAAGCACCTGGCCCCCGGCACGGATCTTGGTGGGTACTTCTCCGGCTGGATCTTCGGTGGGTGGTATCATCTTCGGCTGCCGCTTGTGCAAATCAACTGGGTGCTGCCGGAGGACGTTGAAACGACCCCGCCGACGGGGAGCACCCTGACGGACTTGATGAACAAGCGGTGGGGGGCATACGGCAGCGCGCACGGGGGCGGCTGCAACGTCGTGCTGTGCGACGGCTCGGTGCGGTTCCTCCGGGAATCCCTTCCCCTCGACATCCTGACAAGACTTACCACCCGGGCCGGGGGCGAGCCCGTTTCCGATTTTTGAGCCGCGGCCGGAGCGGCGTCCAAGGGCTTGGTCGTGCGTCGAAACAGTCACACTCCCCGGGCCGGCCGAGCCCGGCCCCGGTGGTACGGGCCGGGCGTCGTCGCCCTGGCCGGCCTCGTCGCAGCCGGGTGCGGCCGTACCCCGACGTTCGTCGAGGTGGAAGGGACCGTGACCTTGAACGGCAAGCCCCTGCCGGAGGTCGAGGTCGTGTTCCTGCCCGACTCCGACAAGGGGAACCGCGGCCCCCGGGCGGCGGCATACACCGACGAACGCGGGCGCTATAGGCTGTTCTGTGACCAGGCCGACCGGACGGGCACGATCGTCGGCCCGACCCGCGTCTGCGTCATCGACATCACGGCCGTCGCACCGCTCGACGCCTTGGCCGGCGTGCGCGTGCCGGGGCCACTCGCTCGGCCGGAGAGCCGGGCGGCGAAGGCGAAGGACAAGCGGACGCGGGTGCCGGCCGCCTACGGCAGCGTGGCCCAGACGCCGCTGTACGTCGAAGTCGTACCGGGCCGCACGGTCTTCGACTTCGACATCCCGAGCACCGCGCGCCAGTAACAAGCCCCCCGCCCCGCCCGGCCGACGCGGACGAACCGACGGCCCGGTCTTCAAGGTGTCCGTGAACCCCAAGCTCATGCCGTTCTTCCGCCGGGCCATTCCGGCCGTGACCCTCGTCGCCAGCCTGGCCGCTTCCGCGGCCGGCCCTGTCGTTCTGTTGGGCGTGTGGCTCGACCGCCCGTACCCGGACGGGGTTGCGTCCGGCCGGCCGCAGCTTACGCCCGCCGCCGCCATCGCTCTGACCCTCGCCGGGGTCGCCTTGGGGATTCAGCGGCGGGAAGCCCCCTCGCGCACACGCCGGCTCGTTGCCGGGGCGTGTGCGGCCGGTGCCACCCTCGTCGGCCTCCTGATTCTCGTAGACCACTTCGCCTACGGAACCCTCCGCACCGACCGCTTCCTTGCCGGGGCCGGCGGGACGCCGAACGACGCCGTCCTACCGTCGTTCCACACGGGCCTGACACTCCTCCTGCTCGGTTCCGCCCTGTTGACGCTCGACGTCCGGCCGCGCCGCGGCCCGCCGCCGGGCCAGTGCCTTGCCCTGCTGGCCGGGCATGCCGTCTTCCTCGTGCTCACCGGGTACGCCTTTGGCGTCCCGGCCGCGTACCGGATCACCTCGCCCCCCGACGCCGGGATGGCATTGGGGACCGCACTACTCGGGGGCTTGTTGTGCGCCGGCGTCCTGTGCGCCCGCCCCGACACCGGCTTCCCCGCCGTCTTCCTCAGCAGCGGTGGCGGCGGCGTCCTGGTCCGGCGGCTTCTCCTCGCCCCCATCCTGGTCCCGGTGGCCGTCGGCGGACTGCGGCTGGCCCTGCGCGGCGCCGGCGTCGACTCGGAGCTCATCGGCTGGGTGTTCGGTCTGGCGTACTTCGTGGTCTTCACGTCGCTCTTTTGGTGGGTCGCCGCCACCGTCTTTCGGGCTGAGGGCGGGCGGGCGCGGGCCGAGGCGGGGCTGCGCGAGGCGAACGCCCAACTGGCCGCCGCGAACCAAGAGCTGGAGGCGTTCTCGTACTCCGTCTCGCACGACCTGCGCGCCCCGCTGCGGTCGATCGACGGGTTCTCACGCATTCTTCTCGAAGACTTCGCCGGTTCCCTGCCGGACGAGGCCAAGGAATACCTCCAGGACGTGCGCGCCAGCGCCCGCCACATGGGCCAGCTCGTGGACGACCTGCTCGCGTTCGCCCGCCTCAGCCGGCAGCCGATTCGGGCGCAGCAGGTGCGGACGGGCGAGGTCGTGCGGCAGTGTCTGGAGGAGCTCCGGGCGGAGCGGGAAGGGCGGCAGGTCGAGCTGGTAGTGGCGGACCTGCCCCCGTGCACGGGCGACGCGGCCCTGCTCAAGCAGGTCTGGGTCAACCTCCTGGCCAACGCCCTGAAGTACAGTCGGAAGGCGGCCGCCGCGCGGGTCGAGGTCGGCTTCTCGACCGCCGGCGAGGCCGGCGAGGTCACGTACTTCGTGCGGGACAACGGGGTCGGGTTCGACATGCGGTACGCGCACAAGCTGTTCGGCGTCTTCCAGCGGCTGCACCGGGCCGAAGAGTTCGAGGGCACCGGGGTCGGGCTGGCCATCGTCCAGCGGGTCGTCCACCGGCACGGCGGGCGGGTCTGGGCGGACGCGCGGCCGGGCGAAGGGGCGACGTTCTTCTTCACGCTGCGGGGGGTGGGTGGTGGACAGTAACCCGGTCGAAATCCTCCTCGTCGAGGACAACCCGAACGACCTTCGGCTGGCGCTCCATGCCTTTCGGAAGCACAACCTGGCGAACGCCGTGCAGGTGGCCCGGGACGGGGTGGAGGCACTGGACTACCTGCTCGGGACCGGCCCGTTCGCCGGCCGGGACGTGGCCCAGCGGCCGAAGGTGGTGCTGCTCGACCTGAAGCTCCCCCTCCTCGACGGCACCGAGGTTCTGGAGCGGATCCGCTCGGACCCGCGGACGAAGACGCTCCCCGTGGTCGTCCTCACCTCGTCCCGCGAGGAGCCGGACATCGAGAAGTGTTACCGCCTGGGGGTGAACAGCTACATCGTCAAGCCGGTGGACTTCGACCAGTTCCTGGAGGTCAGCCGGCAACTCGGGTTCTACTGGCTGATGATCAACCAGCCGCCGACGGCCTGACGGGCGCTGCGGGACAGGGCGGGGGGCGACGGGGACTGGTAAGGGAGGGGCGATGGCCAGCCGACTGCGGGTTCTCATCCTCGAGGACGAGCCCCGCGACGCGAAACTGATGGTGCACGAACTCCGCCGCATCGGGTTCGACCCGGAGTGGGAGCGCGTGGACACGGAGGGCGACTACCTCGCCCGCCTCCGCCCGGACTTCGACATCATCCTGGCCGACGGGTTCACCCCGGGGTTCGACGCGATGCGGGCGATCTCGCTCCTGAAGGCGCGGGGGCTGGACATCCCGGTCATCGTCGTCACCGGGTCGATGAACGACGAGCGGGCCGTCGAGTTCATGAAGTGCGGGGCCGTGGATTACCTGCTCAAGGACCGCCTCGCCCGCCTCGGGCAGGCGGTCACGCAGGCACTAGAGAAGCGGCGGCTGGCCGAGGAGAAGCAGCGGATCGAGGAGGAGCGGAACCGGTTCTTCACGCTCTCCCTGGACATGATGTGCATCGCAGGGTTCGACGGGCGGTTCAAGTTCCTGAACCCCGCCTGGGAGGTCACCCTCGGCTGGCCGGTCGGCGAGCTGCTGGCCCGCCCCTACCTCGAGTTCGTCCACCCGGACGACCACCCCCACACCGTGGTGGAGGCCGAGCGGCTCGCCGCGGGGGGCGAAACCACGCTCGCGTTCGAGAACCGCTATCTCTGCCGGGACGGGGGGGTCAAGTGGCTCTCCTGGCGGGCGGTCACGGACCCGGCCCGGCAGCTCATCTACGGCACCGCCCGGGACACCACGCAGCGGCGCCAGGCGGAGGCGGAGCTGCGCGCCTCGAACCAGACCCTCCAGTCGCTCATCCAGGCGGCCCCGCTCGCCGTCGCGGTAACGGCCCCCGACGGCACCGTCCGGCTGTGGAACCGGGCCGCGGAGCGGATGCTCGGGTGGTCGGCGGACGACGTGCTGGGGCGCCCCACGCCGGTCACGCCGGTGGGTGGCCCGGCCGGTGCCGTTGCGCCGCACCCGTTCCCGCCCGGGCACCCCGCCACCGGGCTGGAAGCCCGGGTCCGGACCCGCGGCG
>JAFKFQ010000437.1 GCA_017308215.1 bacterium
CAAGACGGCCGGCGGCGAGCACCTCGTCGTGCTCGACACGCTCGTCGGCGGCAAGAAGGGCACGCGCCGCCCGGAGCTGGGCGAGACGGTCGTCGCCGTCTCGCCGCAGGGGTCGGAGTCGTTCGTACTGCTCGGCACGGCGGTGCCGTACACCGACGCCGGTTGGGCGACGTTCGCCACGACGGAGGAAGCGCGGCTCACGAAGATGGATGCCGACCGACGCGCCGCCGCCTTCGCGTCAACGCAGCCGGTGTGGGACGCGCGCCGCGCCGCCACCCGCGATTGGCTCGCGAAGGCGCCCGCCGTACCCGTGCCGCCGCTGCCGGCGGGCATGCCGGCTCACAACCCGATCGACCACTTCCTCGGCGCGAAGCTGGCGGCCGCCGGCCCGGCGGGCGGGACGGCGGGGAAGGTGAACTACGCAAAGGACGTGCGGCCGATCCTCGAAGCGAAGTGCTTCAGCTGCCACCAGGGCGCGAAGGCGAAAGGCGACCTGCAACTCGACCGGCCTTCAGACGCAGTCGTTCCCGGCTATCCGGCGAAGAGTACGGTGATCGAGCGTATCACCGCGGCCGAGGACGACGGCGTTATGCCGCCGCAGGGCGGGCGCCTTAGTGGCCGCGACATCCAAACGCTGAAAGACTGGATCGCCGAAGGTGGCCGCTACGCCGAGCCGCCGGGGAAGCGCACCGATCTCGCCGACGACCTGACATTCCTCCGCCGCGTAACGCTCGACACGGTGGGCGTGGTGCCGTCGCCGGACGAGATCACCGCGTTCCTCGCCGACCGTTCGCCGGATAAGCGTGCGAGGGCGATTGACCGTCTCCTCGCCGACCCGCGCCGCGCCGGCCACTGGGTCGGCTACTGGCAGGACGTGTTCGCCGAGAACCCGAACATCCTGAACCCGACGCTCAACAACACCGGCCCGTTCCGCTGGTGGCTGCACGAGGCGTTCACCGACAACAAGCCGTTCGACGTGCTGGTGACGGAACTGGTGCGGATGCGCGGCAGCGAGCGCGGCGGCGGGCCGGCGGGCTTCGGCGTGGCTTCGCAGAACGACGTGCCGATGGCGGAGAAGGCCGTCGTGGTATCGGCGGCGTTCCTCGGCGTGAACATGAAGTGCGCCCGCTGCCACGACGCCCCCGCCCACCGCTCCACGCAGAAGGAACTCTTCCAGCTCGCCGGGCTGCTGGCGAACAAGTCGCAGACAGTGCCGAAGACGAGCAGTGTACCGCTCGACAAGATCGGCGTCGGCGGCCGCCCGCCGCTCATCAAGGTGACGCTGAAGCCGGGCACCATCGTGACAGCGGGCTGGCCGTTCGACGAACTCCTGAAGACGACGGCGGACAAGAAGGTCGAGGCGCGCGACCGCCTTGCCGCATGGCTGACCGACCCGGCGAACAAGCGGTTTGCGCAGGTGACGGTGAACCGCGTGTGGGCTCGGCTGATGGGCCGCGGGCTAGTCGAGCCGGTGGACGACTGGGAGCGCGGCACGCCGTCGCACCCCGAACTCCTGCGCTGGCTCGACCGTGAGTTCGTGCGCAACGGCTACGACCTGCGGCACGTCGAACGGCTGATCCTCACGTCGCACGCCTACCAGCGTGCCACCGACCCGACGCGCGCCGAGCCCGACCCGTACTTCTCCGCTCCGGCGCGCCGCCGGCTGGCCGCGGAGCAGGTGGTCGATTCGCTCTTTGCCGCGGCCGGGAAGCCGATGAGCGTGGGCGAGATCAACCTGGACGTGGACGGCGGGCGTGACCTGAAGAACTCGATCTCGCTGGGTGTGCCGAAGCGGGCGTGGGAGTTCGCGTCCACGTCGAACGAGCGCGACCGCCCGAGCCTGGCGCTGCCACGGGTGCAGGCGGTGGTGGACTTGCTGAGCGCGTTCGGCTGGCGCGCTTCACGCCCCGACGCCGCCAGCACGCGCGAGCAGTCGCCGGACGTACTACAACCGGCGATGCTCGCCAACGGCACTGTCGCCGTGTGGTTGACTCGACTGACCGACGACCACGCGGTCACGAAGCTGGCACGGGAAGCGGAGTCGCCGGAGGCGCTGGCGGAGGCATTGTTCCAGCGCGTGCTGACGCGCCGCCCGACGCCGGCCGAGCGTACCGCGCTCGCCGAGCACCTGACGCCGGGCTTCACGGTGCGGGTGGTGGCAACCCCTCCCGCACCGCCTGCCGCGCCGCGGGTGCGGCCGCGGTACGTGTCGTGGTCGAACCACCTCGTCCCGGACGCGACGCGGATCAAAAACGAGTTGGAGGCCGAAGCCCGCCGCGGCGACCCGCCGACCGCACGGCTGACGCCCGAATGGCGTGCCCGGGCCGAGGACGCGCTGTGGGCGCTGCTGAACGCGCCGGAATTCGTGTTCACCCCGTAATTTCCCCGTAGCTCGGGTCGAGGCGCTGTGCGGCCCGGCTCGACCTACGATTCGGACATGACTGTTTTCACCGAGGGCACCGGATGACCGTCTCCCGCCGCGCCTTCCTCGCCGCGACCGCCGCCGCGGTCGCCTCCCGCGCCGCCGCGAGCCCGGCGCCGCGCGTCCGCGGGTCGGCCGACTCGTGCGTCTTCGTGTGGCTCGGCGGCGGGATGGCGCAGATCGACACGTTCGACCCGAAGGCCGTCGGCGACCCCGCGACACGCAAGGCCGGGTCGGCCTACGAGTCGATCCCCACCGCCGTGAACGGCGTGCGCGTCTGCCGCTTCCTGCCGAAGACCGCCGCGCTGATGGACCGCGTGACCGCCATTCGCACGGTGAACCATGATGTGATCGACGAGCACGCCGCCGCCACGCACCGCGTCCACACCGGCCGCCCGACGGCGGGGACGATCCAGTACCCGTCGGTCGGCTCGGTCGTCGCGCACGAGCTCGGCGCCCGCGGCGAAGGCGTGCCGGCCTACGTCCTCATCGGCTACCCGAACCCGTCGCGCGGCCCGGGCTTCCTCGGCCCGCGGGCCGGCTACGTGTACCTCACCGACACCGCCGCCGGCCCCGCCGCGTTGTCGCGCCCCGCCGGCGTGCCCGCCGAGCGGCAGTCGGACCGCGAACGGCTCCTCGCCGGGCTGCGCGAGGGCGGGCGGGCCGCGGCGCCGGTCGCCGCCTACGACCAGGCGCTCGCCGAGAGCCTGCGCCTCGCCGGCCCGCGGTTCATGAGCGTGTTCGACCTCAACTCGGAAGCGGCGGCGGTGCGGCAGCCGTTCGGGGGCGAGTTCGGCCAGCGGATGCTCCTCGCCCGCCGGCTCACCGAGGCCGGGGTGCGGTTCGTCGAGGTGTCGCACAACCTCAACTTCCTCAACGGCACCGGCTGGGACACGCACAACCAGGGGCAGCGGAACCAGCACCTGCTGATTGAGGAGATGGACACGGCGCTCTCGGCGCTGATCCGCGACCTGGAGGCGCGGCGCCGGCTCGACAAGACGCTGATCGTGATCGGCACCGAGTTCGGCCGCCCCGCCGAGTTCGATGCCGGCGGCGGCCGCGGTCACCAGGGAACCGCATTCTCGCTGGTGCTAGCCGGCGGCGGGCTGCGCCACCGCGGCGCCTACGGCGTGACCGACGACCTGGCGAAGCGGATCGTGAGCGACGGCGTGAGCGTGCCGGACTTCCATGCGACGGTCTACGCCGCGCTCGGCATCGACCCGGCGAAGACGCTCGCCGGCGGCCCGCGCCCGGTGCCCATCACCGACGACGGACGGCCGATCGCGGCGTTGTTCCCCGGATGACGGATTGGCCGCAAAAAGGCACAAAAGTCACAAAAAGAAGAGAGATCAGATCTCTCTTCTTTTTGTGACTTTTGTGCCTTTTTGCGGCCAATCCGCCTTATCGCAACTCCAGCGTCGCCGGGATGCCGTACTTGGGCAGCAACGTGATCTGCGGGTCGAGGTCGATGACGGCGCCGGGGTCGAGCGTGAACCGGTAGCGCTGGCCGATGGTGGCGAGCAGGATCGCCGCCTCCATCAGCGCGAACGTGTTGCCGATGCACACGCGCGGGCCGCCGCCGAACGGGTAGTAGGCGTACTTCGGGATGCGCTTCGCCAGCCCGTCCAGCCAGCGCTCGGGCTTGAACGCCTCGGGGTCGGGGAAGTACTTCGGGTCGCGGTGGTTCACCCACTGGCTCATGAAGATCGTGTAGCCCTTCTTCACCCGGTAGCCGCCGAGTTCGAGTTCCTTCGTCGCCTCACGGCCGATCAGATAGACCGGCGGGTACACGCGCATCGCCTCGGAGATCACCGCGTCCGTATACGGCAGATTCGGCAAGTCGTCCGGCGTCGGCGCGCGGCCGCCGAGCACCCGCTTCCACTCCTCCACCAGCCGGTCTTCCGCGGCCGGGTTCTGCGCGAGGAGGAGCCAGCCCCAGCTCAGCGTCAGCGCCGTCGTCTCGTGGCCGGCGAGGTACAGCGTCATCGCCTCGTCGCGCAACTGCCGCGGCGTCATCGCCGAGCCGTCCTCGTCGCGCGCCGCCAGGAGCCGGCTGAGCAGATCGACCGACTCGCCGGCGTGCCCGGTCTTCTCGCGCTCGGCGGCGCGTTTCTTCCCCGCTTCGATGAAACCGTCGAGCACGCCGTCGAGGTGGCGGACGGCGCGCTTGAGGCGGAGGTTGGCCGGCGTCGGGAACCACTTCGGGAACGCGATCACGTGGCGGAAGCGGGCGCTGAGCAGGTCGAACGCGTCCCTCAGCGCGTCCACGAACGCCGCCCGGTCCTCCGTCGCTTCGAGGTCGAACAGCGTCTTCAGCGCGATCGCGCCCGTCAGCGCGCTGAACTCGTAGTTCACGTCGACCTGCTTGCCGGGCCGCCAGTCGGCGAGCATCCGGCGCGTCAGCTCCGCCATCACCGGCGCATAAGAATGCACACGCTGCTTCAGGAACGCCGGCTGGCTGAGGCGGCGCTGGCGGAGCCAGAAGTCGCCCTCGCTCGTCACCAGCCCGTTACCGAGGACCGGCTTGTACATGCGGGCGCCGAAGTGCTTGATGTAGTACTTCGCGTCCGTCACCAGCACCTGCTCGATGAGCGCCGGGTCGGACGCGAGGAACATCCGCTTCGGGCCGAACCGGAAGCTGGCGAGCGGGCCGTACCCGCGGGCCACGTCGAGGAAGAAGTCGAGCCGGCGCTCGGCGAAGCCGCGCAGGCTCCCGCCGAACAGCGTACCGCGGGGACCGGGCGGGAGGTCGGTGCGGGGCATACTGGAACCACAGAGGACAGAGGGCAGAAGTCAGAGACCAGACAGCCGAGGGCAGTGACTAAGGAGCCGTCGCCGGGCGCTCCGTGCCGTCCTCTGTCTTCCGCCCTCTGCCCTCTGCCCTCTGGTTTAACTGGGCCAGCACGGCGTCGAGCCACTCGGGCTCGGGCACACCGTAGGGGCGGAATTTCTCCGGCCGCTCCTGCTCCTCCTGGAGGAACAGCGCCCGGTGCCGGCCGAGCCGCGACGCGGCGGGCGAGTCCATCAGCGTGCTGCTGTCGGTCGGGCTCATCTGGAACAGCACACGAAGCCCGAACTCGCGGAGCTGGGCGCGCTCGAAGGTGCGGTTCAGGTTCGTCAGTGAGTCGCACCACACGACCACGTGGACGCCGACGCCGGGACCGTCTTTCAGCAGCGCGGCGAAGCGCTCGGCCGGGCTCACCTCGCGCTCGGCGCCGCGGCGGAAGCCGAAGTCGTCCTCCGCCTTCCGCAGCTCGCGCACGCGGTGGACGCCGAACACGAACAGGAACCGCGGCGCCCGCGCCGCCGACCCGCCCTTCACCCGCCGCTCCACCTCGGCGGTCAGTTCGGCGAGCGCCGCCGGCAGGCCGGATCGCTCCGGCGCGTGGGCCTGCTTCGGCAGCCGCGCGGCGATACGGCGCAGCGTCTCGGCGTCGTCGGAGTCCTCGGGCGTGGCGTCGATCAGCGTGAACACCGGCTCGGCCGCCGGCGCCACCTGCCCGGCCAGTCCGAGCAGTGCCGCCGCGAACAGGCCGCGGGCCGCATCCTCGTTCTGGCCGATGAGGAGCAGGTTCGCCGACCCCTGCGGGCGGAACACGGCGACCGTCGGCTCCTTGATCGCCACCGGATCGCCGAGCCACGCCGCGGGTGCCTTCGTCTCGCCCCACACCGCCGCGTCCAGTACCCGTTCGAGGGCTGGGTTGCGCGCCGGGTCGGCGGCACTGTTCCCCTCGAATACCAGCGGCGGCGGGTACTGCCCGGCGGCGCGGTCGCCGAGTTCGCGCAGCACGCTCTCGCGCTTCTCCTCGGACAGCCACACCACCTGGAACGGGTCGTTCCCCTCGACCAGCCCGTTCTGGTCGTTGTAGATCGCCTCGCCGGGCCGGCTCAGCAGCCGGGCGGCGTTGTTGTCCTTGCTGAGGATCAGCTGCGCGTCGGCGTCCGAGCACTGGAGCGCGACGCGGACGGCCATCTGGTCGATGGTACTGCGGGCGAGCGAGTACGCCCCACCGAGCGTCTGCGACCCAAGCAGCACGTGCAGCCCGAACGCCCGGCCCTGGCGGACGAGGCGGTCGAGCAGGAGTGCCGCCTCCTGCGCGAGCTTGTCGTCCTCGACGAAGAACTGCTGGAACTCGTCCACGACGAGCAGGATGCGCGGGCACACCGCGGTGCCGTCGCCCTGGGTCTTCAGATGGTCGCGGTAGCCGGCGAGGTCGTTCACGCCGGCGTCGCGGAAGCGCTCGCCGCGCTCGCGGAGGATCGCGTCGAGCCGCTGGAGCACGCTCAGCCCGAACTCGCGCTCGCTCTGGATCGCCACCACCCGCGCGTGCGGCAGGCGGTACGTCGCGTACCACTGGAACTCGACGCCCTCCTTGAAGTCGATCAGGTACAGCTCCGCCTCGTCCGGGCTGTAGTTCAGCGCCAGGTTCGTGATGAGCGCGTGGAGCAGTGTCGATTTCCCGGAGCCCGTCTTCCCGGCGATGAGCGCGTGCTGCGCGGTGCCGCGGCCGAGGGTGAACACCTGCCGCCGCGTCGCCCCGGCGCGACCGACCGGCACCTCGAACCCCTTCGCCGAGCTCTTCGTCCACACCTCGTCCGGCGGCGGGGCGATGTACTCGAACGGCACCTCGACGCGCACCGCGTCCTTGCTCGCCTGCCCGACGCGGCGGACGAGGTGCGCGACGGTCGCGGGGTCGGGCGGCGCGTCCAGCGTCAGCGGGAACGGCGCGAGCGCCGGGTCTTTCGGCGTGAACCGCCCGTCCTTCCAGTTCAGCACGAGGCTCGGCGCCTCCAGGTCGGCCATCTGGAAGTCGCGCGGCATGGCCGCCCGCGCGTCCACGCCGACGAGCACGCACACCCCGCACGACGGGCCGCTCTGGGCGATGCTGACCAGCCGCTTCGCCGCCTCCGTGGTGAAGTTCGCGGGGAAGTTGGCGACCACCAGCACCCGGTACGGCTCGGCCACCTCGCCGGCCGCCTGGTTGTACTCCTCGATCGTCTTGTACTGGTTCCGCAGGTACTTCTGGATCACGCTGGCGATGTGGTCGGTGAGGTCCGTCAGCCGCGCCTCGATCTCGCGCGGCTCGGTCCAGATGCGGCCGGTCACCAGCTTCTCGTCGTGGTCGGCGAGGTGCATGAACGAGGCGAAGTTCTCGCCGAGGCCGACCGGGTCGAGGATCGTGAACCGCACCTTCCCCGGCGGCAGGCCGGTGAGGAACCGGAGCATCATCGTCTGGAGTGCGGCCACGGCGGCGTTCCGGCCCTCGTCGCGCGCCTTTAACACGACGGCACACCGGTCCGGGAACGGGAGGAACAGCGGCGTCGGGCCGTTCAGGTCAGCCTGTGGGACGAGCCGCGTGTCGGCCGAGAGCCCGTCGGGGATGTGGGCGATGTCCACCTCCATTACCCCGAACGGGATGCCCGGCGGGATGGTCGTCGGGAGCGGGCGATCGCCGGCGACGATCTCCCAGTCGGGGAAGTCCTCCGCGGCCTCGGCGCGAACCGCCCGCAGCGTTTTCCGCGCATCGACCACCGCGGCTCGCCAAGCCATGAAGAGCGCCTTCCACGCCTCGTCGCGGGTCTCGGTGGCGGCGGCGATCTTGTCGGCGTGCGTCTCCTCGGCAGCCTCGAACTCGGCGTCGCACCGGGCTTCGGCGATCGTCCGGGAGTTGCGATACTGTTCCTCGGCGGCCGCGACGGCGGTCTCGCGGCGACGCTGGATCTCCTCGGCAGTCGCCTCGTACTCGGCCGCCGCCCGCGCCCGCTCGGCCTCGATCTGCTGCTTCTGCGCCGCCAGCAGCGGCTCGTAGTGCTGCTGCGTCTCGTGCCGCTTGCGGGTGTGCCGGTCGCGCGCCCGCTGCACTTCGGAAGCGTACTCGGCGGCGGCGAACCGCGTCAGCTCGTCGCACGCCGCGGCCGCCTCGCCGAGCCGCGTGCCGACGGCTTCGGCCTCCTCAAGGAGCCGCTTGCGCGTACTCCCGAGGATCACGAACAGCCGGCTCCCCGCGTCCTGCCGCAGCGTCTCGATCGCGGCCTCGGCGGCGGCGATGGCCTTCTGCACGCGGGTAATCGGGTCGTCGTCGGAGGGCGGAAGTGTGACCGGACCCGCGACCTGCTCGCGCGTCGTCCCGGCCTTGACGATCAGCGGCTCGGCCTCCTCCCAGAGGGCCGTCACCTGCGCTGTCGCGGCCCCCGCCTTCCGCTCCAGTGACTCCTTCTGGTCGGCCGCGCCCTTGAGCGAGCCCTCGAGCACCGAGTCGAGCGACCAGAGGCGGTCCTGGTACTCGGCCCGCGCCTTCTGTTCCGCGGTGGTGAACCGGAGCGAGAGCGACATGAGCCGGTCGTCGCGGGCCCGGGTGGCGGCGAACAGGTCGGCGTCGGCCTTGCCCTGCAGCTGTGTGGCGGCGGCGGCGTGGGCGGCGTCGATGGCGCCGAGCTCCTTCTCGCGGGCGGCGGCGAGTGACTTCTTGGCGCGGGCGAACTCGCGGTCGGCCCGGTACGACGACTCGCGGAACGCGGCGGCGACCGCGGCCTCGGCCTCGGCCCGGACGCGCGCGGCGTCGGCGAGCCGGGCGAGGACCGACCGCTCGCGCTCGAACTGGTTGGCGGTCATGCGCGTCGTCCCTGGGCGGGCGAATGAACACGGTCGGGTCGGACTCGCCGCGGGCCGCCCGGTCGGAGGTCGAGAGTTTCACCCGCACCGCCCCGCGGGCAGAACGATCATCAGGTTCGACGGCTTCACGTCCCGGTAGGCGAGCCCCTGAACGCGGATCGCGGCGGCGGGCGGGTGGGCGTCCCGTGGTCGGGGGAGGGCATGTGGACCGGCTCGGGCGTCATAAAGCGTCACATTTTTCCCGGGTACTCGCACTCGGTGCGGATCTGGGCGAACAACACCGACAGCTGGTCGATCGCCCGCAGCGCCTCGCCCACGGCGGCGTCGAGCGGCGTCCACACCTGCTCGTCGTGGTCGCGGCGGGCGGCGTCGTTCCAATCGTCCTGGACCGCCTGCCAGTGCGCCTGCGCCGTCTTCTGGGCGTCGTACACCTGGCTGCGGGTGGTGCCGAACCTCATGGGGCGGGTTCCGCGGGGGGCGGGGGCGGAGGGCTCGGCGCGGCGGTGTAGTCGGCCCGCATGCCGGCGTAGGTTTCGAGCGTCTCGACCTTGTAACCGAGCGCCGCAAGGCCGCGCGGCAGGTCGGCCTCCAGGATACCGGTGAGGCGGCTCGCCGGGCCGCGGTAGAGCTCGTCGATCAGCTTCGGCAGCCGCCCGATCCAGCCGCGGACGACCCGCACCTGGTCTTCGGCGTATTCGAGCCGCGCCTTCGCCCGCCGCAGCGCCCGCTCCTGTACCGTCGTGTCCGGCTCGCGGCCGTCCCAGCCGGTGTACTTCCGCGCCGACAGTTCGGCCTTCGCCTGCACCACTTCTTCTTCGCAGTCGCGGATGGCCTTCTGCCAGCGGCCGAGCTGCTCGTCGAGCCAGTCGAACCCGCGGCGCAGCTCCAACTCGATGCCGGCCAGCGACTCGGCCAGCGACTCGCCGTAGCCGGTGAGGGCGGCGTGCCAGTCGCGCAGCGCGGCGATCGAGCGAACGTCGGCGCTCATGCGTTATCACCGCTGCGACAGGTATTCCTCGATCCGCTCGGCCTTGCGGAGGAGGAACGGGATGTGTTCCGCGGACACGTCGAGAAACCGCTCGATCGCCTGCATCGTTTGCTCGAACTCCTCGCGAAACCGGTCGTGCTCCTGGTCGCGCCACGAGTCGCCGAGGGCGAGCAACTGCCCGTGCAGCCCGCCGAGACCGGCGTGGAGGTCGGCGTTGAACCGCTTGAGGTTGGCGGCGAAGCGGCGGAGCTCGCCGGGATCGACGATCGCCTGCGACATGGGGTCAGCTCCGGGGACGTGTCTTCGAGGATTATACCCGACGGGGAAAGCCCGTGGGGCGTTCGATCGGGCACCCCTGCCCCTGTGCCCGATTCCAAAAATCCCGCCGCGGTGGCGACGAACACCGGATCAGCGGGTAAGATACCAACATGATATCACTCCGCTATCGGAGGGATGAACCGTGGACGACCGTGAACTGCGGCTGGGGTCGGGGTGGATGGGGCTGGCCTGGGTGCTGGCCGGGCTGGCGGCGGAGGTGGGGATGATCGTGCTCGCGGCGCGGTGGCGCGAGCCGCAGCTGCTGTGGGCGATCATCCCGTTCGCGTTCGTGTGGCTGGTCAGCCTGTTCGGGTTCATCGTCAACGGCCCGAACCAGGCCCGGGTGGTGCAACTGTTCGGCACCTACGTCGGCACGGTGCGCGAGACCGGGTTCTTCTACGGCAACCCGTTCTACTGGCGAACGCGGGTGAGCCTGCGGGTGCGGACGTTCGAGACCGGCTTACAGAAGACCGACGAGAAGAAGGACGCGCACGGGAACGTGACCGCGGCGGCGACGCAGCGGCGGCAACCGCTGAAGGTGAACGACGCCGACGGGACGCCGATCGAGATCGCCGCGGTGGTGGTGT
Source organism: bacterium (assembly GCA_017308215.1). GTDB lineage: Bacteria > Planctomycetota > Planctomycetia > Gemmatales > Gemmataceae > Urbifossiella. Next base: position 10,929 of record JAFKFQ010000437.1, read on the forward strand.
GGAAAGTGGTGAACCCGGCCGGCGCCGTGTTCAACGTGGACGACTACGAGGGGTACGTCGAGACGCAGGCGGACGCGGCGCTGCGGGCGCTGGCGAGTCGCTACCACTACGACGCCCCGGCCGGCGATGCCCACTCGCTCCGCGGCCACGTCGAGGAGGTGGCGGCGCAGCTGAAGCAGGACATTCAGGCCCGGATGGCCCCGGCCGGCGTGGAGATGCTGGAGGCGCGGATCAGTTACCTCGCCTACGCCCCGGAGATCGCGGCGGCGATGCTCCAGCGGCAGCAGGCGGGGGCGATCGTGGCGGCCCGGGCGCAGATCGTCGCCGGCGCCGTCGGGATCGTCGAGCACGCCCTGGAGGCGCTGGAGCAGAAGCAGGTGCTGGAGCTCGACGGCGAGCGGCGGGCGGCGATGGTGAGCAACCTGCTCGTGGTGCTGTGCGGGCACTCGATGCCCCAGCCGGTACTGAACACCGGCACGCTGTACGCCTGACGCCCCCGGGCCGGCGGGTCGAACCCGCCGGCCCGCTCTCGTTCGCCCTCCCCTTCCCCGCGGCGGTCATGGCGAAGAAGGCGTTCCTCCTGCGGATCGACCCGGCGGTGCTGGCCGCAGTCCAGAAGTGGGCCGAGGACGACCTGCGCAGCCTGAACGGGCACATCGAATACCTGCTGCGGCAGGCGCTGGCGAAACGCGGGGTGAGGCTGCCGCCGGCGGGGGAAGAGAAAGCGGACGAGGCCGGGGACGACGGGGGTTGAATTGACCCAAGCGGCCCGTCATGCTGGGGTCAGTAGAAGCGGAGTGACACATGGCAACGGTGGTGAACGACGACACCCGGGCGGTGCCCCCGCTCTCGCGGACGAGGTCGGCCGTGGCGACGATCGTCCATGACAACGGCCGGGTCACAATCCCGGGCTGGGTCACCGACTTGGAGACCTTCCGCCGCTGGCTGGACACGGACCACGTACCCGAGAAGGCGAAGACGTGGTTCCTCCGGGGGGAGGTGTGGGTCGATATGAGCAAGGAGCAATTGTTTACCCACCTGTTGCTACAGGGTGAGTTCTACCGAGTGCTCGGCAACGTCGTGAAAGGCGGGAAGCTCGGCTGGTTGTACCCCGACGGGCTGCTGCTGACGAACACCGCCGCCGACCTCTCCGGGAACCCGGACGCGACGTTCGTGTCCGAGGCCGCAATCGCGGCGGACCGGGCGGTCGAGGTTGCGGGGAAGGAAGCCGGCTTTGTGGAAATCGTCGGTACCCCGGACATGGTGTTGGAAGTCGTCAGCGACAGCTCGGTCAAGAAGGACACGGTCATCCTGTTCGACGCCTACTTCGCGGCCGGCATCCCGGAGTACTGGCTGGTGGACGCTCGCGGTGCGGAGGTCGCGTTCACGATCCACGTCCGCGGCGATGGTGGGTACGCGGCGGTGGCGGGTGAGGGCGGGTGGCAGCCGTCGGTGGTGTTCGGGAAGTGGTTCCGACTGACGCGGGGCGTAAGCGCGCGTGGGAACCCCGAGTTTACGCTGGAAGTCCGCTGACCTGCCCCGCCGCGTCGGCTATCCTTGCGTCATGCCGCCCATCCCCGACGCCGTCCGCGACCACCTCGCACTCGCCCTCGTCCCCGGCCTCGGGCCGAAGCTCACCGCCGCACTGCTCGACCGATTCGGGTCCGCCGCCGCGGCCCGGCAGGCAACGGCCGCGCAGCTCCGCACCATCCCGCACATCGGCGAGAAGACGGCGGCCGAGATGGCCGCCGCGCTCCGCAACATCGACATCGGCCGCGAGCTGGAGCTGATCGAGAAGCACGGCGTCACGCCGGTGCCGCTCGGCTGCCCCGGCTACCCGCCGCCGCTCGAAGCGCTCGCGGCCGCGCCGCCACTGCTGTACTTCCGCGGGGCGTGGACCGACGCCGACGCGACCGCGGTGGGCATCGTCGGCTCGCGGGCCTGCACCGGCTACGGGAAGCGGGTCGCCGCCGAGATCGCCCGCGGGCTGGCGCGGGCGGGCGTCACGGTCGTGTCCGGCCTCGCCCGCGGGATCGACGGGGCGGCACACCGCGGCGCGCTCGAAGCCGGCGGGCGCACGATCGCCGTCCTCGCGGGCGGACTCTCCAGCATCTACCCGCCGGAACACGCCGACCTCGCCGCACAGGTGGCCGACGCCGGCGCACTGGTGACCGAGACGCCGATGACGGTGTCACCGCAGCCGGGCATGTTCCCGGCGCGGAACCGCATCATCAGCGGACTGAGCCGCGGGATTGTGGTCGTGGAGGCGAACGTCAAGAGCGGGGCGCTCATCACCGTGGACCACGCGCTGGAGCAAGGGAAGGAAGTGTTCGCCGTTCCCGGTCCGACCGACAGCCCGGCAAGCGCCGGGTGTCTGGAGATCATCCGCAAGGGCGCCCGTCTCGTGCGCTCGGCCGACGACATCCTCGACGACCTGAAGGGGATCGCGCCCGCCGAATGGGGCACGCGGGGTAGGAGACAGGACACAGGGGACGGGAAACCGGAGAGCCAGCCGACGCTGTTCGCGGAACCGCCTCCTCCGCCGCCCGCACCGACGAACCTGGAACCGGCGCAACAGGCGGTGTGGGATCTGCTGGCGTCTCGGCGGCACACCGACGAGCTGAGCCGCGAGGCGGGGGTCGGCGCCGGCGAGCTGGCGAAGGTGCTGATGCAACTGGAACTGAAGCGGCTCGTGCGCCGACTGCCCGGCGGGTTCTACGAGCGACGCTAGTGTTGTTTTCAGCGGTGGCGTATGGGCTGGTAGCCGCAGGCTTTAGCCTGCGTCACGCGGGCGCAGGCTACCACATCGAGGCCGCCACACCGCGCCGAAACGACGCGAGCGGTCAGCCCGCCCCGGCTAGCCGCAGCCCGATCGGCAGCGACTCGCCGAACAGCCGCGCCTGCTCCTCGCCGTCGTTCCGCGTCACCTCCTCGACCATCGTCCGCCACGCCTTCGGGCCGGGGTTGGTTCGCAGCACGCTCAATACGCGCTCGCGCGTCGTTTCGGACACGTCCACCGCCCGCAGGCCGCTCTGTCGCGCCAGCTGCGCCAGGGCGAACAGCCAGCCGTTGCGCTCGTTGTCGTTGCCGGGCTCGAACGCGAGGAGTTGGTCGAGCCAGCCCTCCACGACCTCGGGGTGAACGAGCGTGTTGAGCGGGCCGTAGAGCTGCACGCGGGCGCCGAGGCGCGTCAGGCTCCAGAAGGCGTACACCGGCACCGGCGACTTGCGAATCTCGCGCAGCAGCGCCGCCCCGAGGTACTCCTTCGTCTTCGCGTCGAGGCGTTCCAGGCTGGCGGCGGCGCGCCACATCTCGGCGAACTCGTTCGCCGGCGGGCGGCTGTACGCCTTCCCCTTCGCCGGCAGGAGCGCCGGCTTCAGCCGGCCGAACAACGCCTGCTGGAGCGCCGTGTTCAACCCGCCGCTGACACGGCGCCACATGATCCAGTAGTCGGCGCCGCCCTCCGGCACGGTCGGCTTCTTCGCCGCGGTCTGCCCGCTCGCGGCGGCGGTGATGAGCTTCCACAGAGCCTCGACGCGGTAGCGGTCTACGGGGTCGCCGAACCCCGGGCGGAGGCAGAAGCCGACGAGGTTGTACCACCGGCCAAGGTGCTGCGGCGACTTGCCGCGGCCGTCGGCGTGTTCTTCGAGGAAGTCCCAGACGCGGCGGATGAGGCCGGTCGGCCAGTCGCCGCGCGGCGACTCCAGCGCCGCTTCGAGCAGCTTCGGCAGCTCGGCGGGCGGCGTCCCGTCGGCGAACGTGGCGGCGACTGCGGCGCCGGCGGCCTGGACCTTTTCCTCGGGGAACACGTCCACCACGCCGGCCGGGCCGTCGTCGTCCGGGTCGCCGGGGGCGGTCGGCTCGCGGAGCACGTCGCGGACGTTAAACTCCAGCCGCCAGCGGTTCCCCTCGCGCGACACGCAGTACAGTTCCAGCGTGCCGATCTCGGTGCATTTCGCCGCAAGCGTTACCGGCACGCGCTTGGCGCCGGCCCGCTTCCCGCCGCGGAGAACGGTGTGGAGCGACGGCAGCTCCAGCAGCAACTCGGGGGAGAGGTTCAGCACCGCGCCGGGCGCGTCGTCGCCGCGAACCGTGGACGTGTACAGCGGGAACAGCACCGGCTCGCCGAGCGCCAACTCAAGCTCCGGTTGCTCTAGCCGGACCTCTTCGCCCTCCTGCAAACGCCGCGGCACGACACAGAGCACGTGCAGCTTCCCCGCTTCCGCCGTGCCGGCCTCGACGCCGACGTAGTACGACCGCGGGATGCCGCCGCCGATGCGCTTGCCGCCGGAGTGCTTCAGCCACGCGAAGTACGCCGCGCCCCACGCCACCGCCAGGTCGAGCGACGGGCTCGTCAGCACGAGCGGCTTCCAGTCTCGCCCCGGCGCCTCGAACCACGGCCGCATCACCTCGACGACGCGGTCTTGCAGCACTTTCGGCTGGAACACGCCGCCGTTGAACAGGATCGCATCCACCTGCGACCCCGCGGCATCGGCGAGCTGACTCTTGAGAAAGGCTGCGAGGTGCTTCGTGACCGCCGGGTCCGACACGTACGGCAAGCCCATCTCTTGCAGGCCGACGCGGGCGCCGCGGGCGGGCTCGGCGCCGAACGGCACCTGGGGGAAGAAGCCGTCGAAGATCGCCGCCGCCACGTCCGCCGGCGTGACGTTCACCGACACCGTGCCGCCCACCACCGACCGCCCCTTCCCCACCACCGTGACCGGGTACGTCGGCGGCGGGTGGTCGGCGAGCAACACCTCCTTAGCCGCGCGACACGCCTGCACCAGCGACCCGAACTGCGCGGCGTCGAGCTTGCCGCCGGGCAGTTTCGCCTCGACGGCCTTCGCCAGCGCCAGGTCCATGTTGTCGCCGCCGAGGAGCAGGTGGTCGCCCACCGCGTCGCGGACGAACCCGAACTCACCGTGCTCCTCGGTCGCGCGGATCAGGCTGAAGTCGCTCGTGCCGCCGCCGACGTCGACCACCACGCAACGCATCCCCGGCTTCAACATGCCGGCTTCCTGCGCCGAGTGCGTGCCGAGCCAGGCGTAGAACGCCGCCTGCGGCTCTTCCAGCAGCGTGACGTGCTTCAACCCCGCCTGCTTCGCCGCGTCGGCGGTGAGGTTGCGGGCCACGTCGTCGAACGACGCCGGCACGGTGATCACGACCGACTGTTCTTCGAGCCGGTCGTCGGACTTGCGGTGCGGCGCCGCGTTCCACGCCTCGACGACGTGCTTCAGGTAGCGGGCGCTCACCTCCAGCGGGGAGAGGCGCGGCACGTCAGGCGGACCCGCCCACGGTAGCAGCGGCGCGGTACGATCGACACCGGGGTGGCACAGCCACGACTTGGCGCTGCTGACGAGCCGCCCCGGGATCTTCGCGCCGTGGTTGCGGGCGAACACGCCGACCACGTCGCCGGGGTTCTCCCTCCACGGGAGGTCGATCGCCCCCGGCGCGAGGTCGTGCGGCCCCGGCAGGTAGAGGAACGACGGCAGGAGCGGCGCGTCGTCGACCTGCCCGGCGGCGACGACCTGCGGGACGGCGAACGTGTGCAGCTTCGGCCCGCCGGCGTTGCGAGCGTGCGCGTCCACGTAGGCCACCGCCGAGTTCGTCGTCCCGAGGTCGATCCCAACAAGGTAGCGGGGCATGGGTCTTTCACGGGCCGGTCGGCGGAATATCCTGCCCCGATGGGCAGAGCCATTGTTCTAGGGCTGGACATCGGCGGGGCGAACCTCAAGGCGGCGACGCCGGACGGCCGGGCGGTATCGGTCCCGTTCGCCCTGTGGAAGCAACCGGACAGGCTGCCGACCGCTCTCGCCGAACTTGTGGCGCGATTCCCGGACGCGACCGAACTCGCGGTCACGATGACCGGCGAGCTCTGTGACTGCTTCGAGACGAAGCGCCAGGGCGTGAATGCCATCCTCGACGCCACCGAACACGCCGCCGCCGGCCGCCCGGTGCGCGTGTGGGGCACGGACGGCGCATTTCACACGGTCGCCGAGGCGCGGGCGAATCATCTGTCGGTCGCGGCGGCGAACTGGCACTCGCTGGCGACGCTCGCGGGGCGGTACGCGCGGGACGGCGGGGCGATGCTGATCGACATCGGCAGCACCACGTCCGACCTCATTCCGCTACGCGACGGCAAACCGGTTCCGATTGGCCGGACGGACATGGTACGTCTATCGTCGCATGAACTGGTCTATGCCGGCATCCGCCGGACACCGGTGTTCGCGGCGGTTACCGAAGGCGTGTGCGCCGAGCTCTTCGCCACCACGGCCGACGTGTACGTCGTGCTCGGTCTCGCCCCCGAAGACCCGGCAGACACGGACACCGCAAACGGACGGCCGCTGACGGTCGAGGATTCGCTCACGCGCCTGGCCCGTGTTCGGGGTGCGGACCGCGAGGAACTCGGCGACGAGGAGTTGAGGGACTTCGCCTACGAGGTCCACCAGCGGCTGCGAGAACGGCTCTGTGAAGCGGCCCGCACGGCCTACTCCAACGCCACACCGAACTCTCACCCACGAAGCGTCGTCGTCTCCGGAACCGGGTCGTTCCTCGCAAGTCAGGTGGCGTTCTACCTCACCCTGGGAGACCCCGGAGCACCCCGGGTCGTCTCCTTGAACGACGAGCTCGGCCCGCAGGTGTCGGCATGCGCGCCGGCGTACGCGGTCGCAGTGCTGGCGGCGGAGGCGCGGGCGTGATCGTCGTGAAGGTCGGCGGGAGCCTGTACGACTGGCCCGGACTCGGCCCGGCGCTGCGGGTGTTCGTCGCCGCGCTCGCGCCAGCCCGCGTACTCCTCGTCCCCGGCGGCGGCGATTTCGCGGACGCGGTGCGGAAGCTCCACGCCGTCCACGGGCTCTCCGAGGAGCAGTCACACGCCATCGCGCTCGAATCGCTCTGGCCTACCGCACGGTTCATCTGCTGTCAGGTCGAGGCATACGAATGCCTCGCGCCGCACCCCAACATCCCTTCCAGCGGGCGGGTGAATGTCCTCGATCCGCACGGATTCTGTTACCTCGACGGGCAAGCGCTACCCCACACCTGGGAGGTGACGACTGACTCGATCGCCGCCCGCGCCGCGGTCGTGTGGAAGGCCGATCGGCTAATCCTGCTGAAGTCGATTGACGTACCGCCCGGAACACCGTGGGACGAGGCGGCGGCGCGCGGGTGGGTCGATCCGTACTTTACGCGGGCGCTCGCCGGGTTCGGCGGCGTCGTGGAGGCGGTGAACCTGCGGACGTGGGTCAGCCCGGGAGGCTGAACAGCGCCCGGGCGTTGCGCGTCGTGTGCTCGTCGATCGTCGCCAGTGGCACGCCCTTCACCTCCGCCAGGCACGCCGCCGTGTGGACGACGTAACCGGGCTCGTTCCGCTGGCCGCGGTGCGGCACCGGGGCGAGGTACGGGCAGTCCGTCTCGACGAGCAGGCGGTCGAGGGGCACGTCCCGCGCCACGTCGCGCAGCGGCTGGGCGCTCTTGTACGTCACCATACCGGCGAACGACACGTACAGCCCCATCTCCAGACACGCCCGCGCCGTCGCCGCGTCACCGCTGAACGAGTGCATCACGGCGCGGACCGGGCCGTGCCGCTCGAACTCCGCGCGCAGCACCGCTACCACGTCCGCCTCGGCCTCGCGGCAGTGGATCACGAACGGCTTCCCGAGCCGACGGGCGAGCTCGATGTGGCGGGCAAAGTAATCCTGTTGCAGCGCAAACGGGGCGCGGTCCCAGTAGCGGTCGAGCCCCGTTTCGCCGACCGCCACCACGCGCGGTTCGGATTCGGCGAGGCGCACCACCTCGTCCCAGTCGCCGGGTTGCGCCTCGGCGACGTGGTTCGGCTGGATGCCGACGGCGCAGATGACGCGCTCGACGCCCGCCGCCGCGGCCCGGTCGAGGACCGCCGGCAGCTCGCCAGCGAGTCGATCGTCGAAGAGGTGCGCGTGGGTATCGATCATCAGGAGCGCGCAGAGTGCGGAGTGTGGAGCGCGGAGTTGAAAGCCGCTTCGGGTTCGAGCTTCGGGGCGCGGCCGGGCTTGAACAGCACGGGCATCACCGCCAGCATCGTGATGAGGCCGAACGCCAGTGTCAGCAGGAACGCGAACCCCGCGCCGAAGCGGAGGATCGGCCAGAACGCGCCGAACCATACCACGTACAGCATCAGGTTGATGAAGAGCGCCAGGATCACCGCCCCCGTGCTCGGGATGTACAGCACGCCGGGCTGGTCGAGCATCACGTAACGGCTGCCGGTCGGCTCGGCGAAGCGGCGGTCCTCGTTCCCCTTCGACGGGTACGTCTTCGCCCCGGTCCGCTTGTCCTCGCGGAACACGGCGTCGAACCGAACCGCCTCCGCGGCCCCCTCCGGTTTCAGCACCACGGCGGCCGTGAGCATCCCGCCGTCGGACAGGACGAACTCCTTGCCGGCCTTGTCGTCCACGAACCGCGAGGTCTTCCCGCCGGACCGCTTGAAGTGCGTCACCACCTCGGCCGGCTTGCCGGCGGCGTCCTTCTTGAGTTCCACCTTCCCCTGGTTCCCCGGGTTCGCCTCCCAGCGGACGGCGTCGAACTCGTGGAAGCCGGTGGTGGAGTACGGGGCGAACTCGAAGAACGTGTCGTACTTCCCCGGGCTGCGGCGGTCGAGGAACACCCAGAAGGTGAGGAACGAGCTGACGAGCAGCGCCGCGCCGGCGGCGCGGAGCGGGAGTCGGCTGACCGTCTGCTCGTAGAAGTACGCCTGGCCGACGGCGGTGACGACCCACAGCAGCGCGAACAGGGCCACGAACACGAGCGCGAAGGTGAGCAGCATCGGGCCGGGCTCCGGGACTAGGGGCGCGCTTAACCGGTGGGGCGGCGTCCCGCCGGCCTTCGATCCGGCCGGCGGGACGCCGGCCCCACCAAACGGGCGAGCCCGGGGGTAGCTTATTTCTTGTAGACCTGCTTCGGGTCGAACACCCGCTCGCCGACCACGGCCAACTCGCCGCCCTCCAGCTTGCGGAAGAAGCAGCTCGGGTAACCCTCGTGGCACGCGGCGCCGCCGATCTGCTTCACCTTCAGGAGGACCGTGTCGGCGTCGCAGTCGAGGTACACGCCGCGCACCTCCTGCACGTTGCCGCTCTCCTCGCCCTTCCGCCACAGGCGGTTCCGGCTGCGGCTGAAGTAGACGGCCCGGCCGGTGCGGACGGTCTCGTCGAACGCCTCGCGGTTCATCCACGCGAGCATCAGCACCTCGCCGGTGTCGGCGTCCTGCGCGATGGCGGGGACGAGCCCGCCGGCCTTGTCGAAGTCGATCATGGGAGTGGTTCGGTGTCGGTGGTCGGTCGGGCGAGGTCAGTCGTCGTAGTCGTCCGGCGGGGCACCGTAGCGGGACTGGTAGTCGAGTGCGGCCTTCACGTGCGGGCGGTTGATCGCCACCAGCACCCAGATGCCGACCGCGAGGTGGAACACCCCGAACAGGCCGAACAGCACGAACCCGGCGATCCCCAGGCACGCCCCGGCGGTCGCCCAGCCGCGGCTCGTCAGCCGGCGGAGGTGGCGGCCGGCGGCGGTCATCGCCAGGCTGTACGGCAGGCCGAACACGCCCATGCACACGCCGAGGAAGATGAACACCTCGGCGTCGTTGTTCCGCGGCGCGCCCGGGCGGTTCGCCGCCGCGCCCCCGGCGACGACCGCGGCCACCAGCCCGAGCGTCGCCAGCACGCCCAGCCAGCCCAGGATTTCCAGGCCGATCGCCGGGCCGTACACGTCGGCCACGGCCTCGTCGTGGTCCGCCCGCGAGAACCGCCGCCGGCGCCGACGGCGCGGGCGGTCGTAGTCATCGTCGTCCTCGTCCTCGTACCGGTCGCGGCGCGGGCGCGGGGCCGGCGGCGGGAGGTCGGGGCGGCGGTCGTCGGGGACGAACTCGGCGTCGCACCGCGGGCACCGGACCTTCCAGGTCCGGTACTCCTCGTCCACGTCCAGCGGCTCCCGGCAGCCCGGGCAGGTGATCGAGAGCGGCACCGGTGCCTCGTCCGACGCGGTCAGTAGGTGAGGAGGCTGTACAGCTCGTAATTGGGCAGCAGCTTACGCCCGCCGAGGAACCCGAGTTCGATCAGGAACGCGCACCCGGCGACGACCCCGCCGGCCTGCTCGACCAGCTTCCCCGCCGCCGCCATCGTCCCACCGGTGGCGAGCACGTCGTCCACCAGCAGCACCCGCGCCCCGTCCGGGATGCCGTCGATGTGCATGTGCAACTCGGCGGAGCCGTACTCCAGGTCGTACTTGAAGCTGTGCGTCTGGTACGGCAGCTTCCCCGGCTTGCGGAGCGGCACGAGCGGCAGGTTCAGCTCGAGCGCCAGCGGCGCCGCGAACAGGAACCCGCGCGCCTCGGCCGCGGCGACGGCGCCGAGGTTCGCCGTGGCGTAGTGCGCCCCCATCCGCGCGACCGCGTACCCGAACGCCTTCGGGTCGGCGAGCAGCGGGGTGATGTCCTTGAACAGCACGCCCGGCTTGGGGAAGTCGGGCACGTCGCGGATGTACGCGGTCAGGTCCATCGGCGGCCTCGCGGGGACGGGGATGTCTTAGCGACCGCCGCCGCTACGGCATCGTCAGCACGTAGGCGGTGCCGTCGGCGTTGGCGGTGACGACAGACTTGCCGTCCGGCGCGTAGGCGGCGGCGGTCACGCCGGTCGGCAGCGCCCACACCCGTGCCGGCTTCAGTTCGGTCAGGTTCGCCGCCAGCGGCCACGCCTTCACCTCGCGGTCGGCGCCGATCGTCACGAACGAGTCGCCGGTCGGCGACACGACCACGCCGCGGACGCCGGCCTTGTGCGCCTCCGCCGACGCCAGCACCGCCCGCTTCGCCACGTCCGCCACTTTCACGGCCCCGTTCCCGTCGGCGGCGACGAGGAGCTTCTTGTCCGCCGTCAGGCCGAGGTCGGCGACCGCGTCGTCGAGCAGCTGCCAGTCGCCGCCGGCCTTCTCCTTCGCCCCCAGATCCCAGAGGCGGACGACGCCCTTGTCGTCGCCGGCGGCCGCCCACGACAGGTCCGCCGCGAACGCCACCGCCCGCACGTCGCGGCCGCGGTCCGGGACCGACGCCACCGCCTTCCCGTCGGCGTCGAACAGCTCGTAGCTGCTGGCCTTCACCGTCTCGCCTTGGACGGCGCGGGCGGTCCACGCGGCGAGCTTCGCCCCGTCGGCGGTGGCGGCGAGTGCGTACACCTCGCCGGCCGTGACCGTGTTCACCAGCCGCGCCGGCTTCCCCTTCCAGAAGTGGAGCTGGCCGGACGCCCGCGTCGAGGTGATGCCGCCGACGGCGAGTCGGTCCGCGCCGAGGAAGGCGACCGCGAGCGGCGTGTCGGTCGGGCCGGCGAGCGTCTCCAGCTCGCGGCCGGTCGCCAGCTCCCAGAGCTTCACGGTCTTGTCGGCGGAGGCGGTCGCGGCGGTCTTCCCGTCGGCGCTGACGGCGACGGCGTTCAGCTTGAGCATGTGCCCGACCGGCGTGGCGCCCTCCTGCGGCGTCAGCTCGAACGCCAGCGCCTTCTGGTCGGCGCCGCCCGACACGAGGAGCCGCCCGCCGGGGCCGAACGCCAGCGCCGTCGCCCATTCCGTGTGCCCGCGCAGGCCGCGGACCTCCACCTTCGTCTGCACGTCGAAGACGCGGATGACGGCGTCGGCCCCGGTGGCGGCGACGAACCGGCCGTCCGGCGAGAACACGACCGCCGACAGTGGTGAGTACCCGCCCTTGTCCGCCCGCGGCTGGCCGTCGAAGCGGTGCCCCTGCGAGGGCTTACCGGCCTCGTCGAGCGTCCACAATTGGAGCGCCCCGTCGCCGCCGGCGGTCGCCAGGAGGCTGCCGTCCGGCGCGTACGCGACCGACGCCACGCCGGCGGTGTGCCCGCTCCCGGTCCACAGTTCTTTCGGCTCGCCGGCCGAAACATCCAGGACGGTCAGGCTGCCGTCGGCAGCGCCGGCGGCGACCTGCTTGGCGCCGACGCGCACGGCCACGCCGCACACCGCCGACTTCGCCGTCCACGTCCACAGCGCCTTACCGGCCGCCGGATCCCAGCCGCGGGCGGTGCGGTCGGCGGCGGCGCTGACGAGCAACTTCCCCTCGGGGCCGCCCGCCAGCGCCAGGACCGGCAGATCGTGCCCCGCCAGCTCCTTCACCACCGCCTTCGTTGCCGTGTCCCAGAGCTTTACCACCCGGTCGCCGCCGGCCGACGCGAGTTTGCCGTCGGGGAGGAACGCGAGCGCCGTGACAGCGGCGGCGTGGCCCTTCAGCTCGCCGGCGGCAGTGCCGGTCTCGGCGTCGTAGAGGCGGATCGTCTTATCGGCACCGGCGGTCGCCACAAGCTTCCCGTCGGCGCTCACGGTGGAGCCGTCGGCGCCGGCGCTGGCCGCCTGCCGGCCGTCGGCCCGCACCGCCACCGCCGACACCCCGGACTCCCCCGCCACCTCGGTCGCGTGTCCCTGGAACAGGCGGATCTGTTTGCCGCTCCCCGCCTCCCAGACGCGCACCGTCCCGTCGGCCGAGCCGGTCACCAGCGTCTTCCCGTCGGCGGTCAGCGCCAGGTCGGTGACGACGTTCGTGTGCCCGGCGTACTCCTTCAGGTTGGTGAGCGTGCCGGGGTCGGCCGAGCCGTCGGCCTTCGGGCCGCTGGTGAGGCGGGCCTTGTTGTCTGCACCGCAGGTGAACACCGCCCGGCCGTCCGCCGCGAACGCGACCCCGAGGCACGGCCCGCCGCGCTCGACCACGTCGGCCGACATCGCCATCGGGTTCGGCTGCCCGGGGACGTACACGCCGACCTTGCCGAGGCTGTCGGCGACCGCGATCAGCTTGCCGTTCGGCGAGAACGCCACGCGCTCGATGCGGGCGTTGCGGCCGGCGGCCTTGAACGTCTCCTTCCCGGAGGCGGCGTCGTACACCCGGAGAACCCCGTCGTCGCCGCCGACCGCGACCGTCTTGCCGTCGGGCGCGAACGCCACCGACTTGAGCGGTCGGTCGTCCTTCTCGATGACCGGGATGACTTTGAGTTCCTTGCCTGTGCCGGCTTCCCAGAGGTGGAGGTTCGCCCCGCCGACGGACGCGACCGTCTTCCCGTCCGGGGCGAAATCGACGCCGCCGACCCTTACCACGTCCGCCCCACGGGCCGGTTCGGCGGCGTGGCCGCGGTAGGTGGCGAGTTCGCGGCCGTTGCCGAGATCCCAGACTTTGACCGTGCCGTCGGCCGACGCCGAGGCGAGGACGTTGCCGTCGGCCCGGTAGGCGAGGGCGTTGACGCGGGCGGGGTGGCGGACGCGGCTCTCGCCGAGGACGCGGCCGACGTGCTGTGGCAGGCCGGCGGGGAGGTACGGGAGCTGCCAGCGGGCGTCGCGGTAGTAGCGGGCGGCGCCCCGCGCGTTGCCGGCCTTGTCGGCGGCGGCGGCCTTCGCGGCGAGGTCGTCGGCCGGAGCGAGCCGGCCGGCGGGGAACCCGGCGGCCGCGGCCGCGGCCCGCTCCTCGACGTAGCGAGCCGAGAGCCCGGCCACGTCCGGCGCCGGGTCGGCCGTCTTCTCCGGCTGCGCCGCGGCGCGGGTGACGAGTCCGGCGGAGACGAGCGCGAGGACGAGGACCGTGAGGCGGTCGAACGGCATGGTCGAACCTCGGCGCGTGCGGGACCGGCGGACCCCGAGTGTGTTCCTGAGTATAAGGGGACGACGGCGCGAGGGGAACGTAACGTGCTACGGCAACAGGTTGGCCGCGGGGACGTGGGCAACGGCGGCGACGTCGAGCACGACCGGCGCGTCCTGCCCGGGGCGAAAGTCGGTGCGAGCGCGGTATGCGGACGGGGCCGCAGCCGGATCGGGGTCGATGTAGACTTCGATCACCCGGTCCGCGACATTGATGAGCCAGTAAATCGGCAAACCTGCGTGGGCGTAAAGCCGGCTCTTCGCCCGCCAGTCCATGTCCAGCGATGAGTCGGCGGCGCGGTTGGGTTCCACCGGGCCGTCCCAGCCTGATATTAACAATCAATTGTAATTAATATAATATAAAATTTTATTGATGCGCAACTGTCAGACCTGGACGGCCCGGTGGAACCCGACGGCACCGGCAACAACGGTCGGTTGATCGGCGAGCCACTGGCACCGCGTGGTCAGCACGTCGGTCAATTTCGGGAGCGTGTCGAACACCCGGTTGGCCACGCCCTCGCGCACCAGGGGCCACAGGTGCTCGGCCGGTTGCAACTCGGGGGTGCAACTGGGCTGACGGTGGAGCACCACGTTGGGCGGCACCTCCAGCTTCTTGGCCGCGTGACCGCCCGAACCTCCCACGATCACCACCAGCACCTTCCGCCCGTCCGGGTCGGCCCACCCCGCGCAGTCGGCCAGCGCTCGGCCCATGCACGCGGCGTTGGCCTTCGGGAGGAGCAAGAACCGGCTCCGCCCGCTCCTGGGGTGTGCGACCCCGTACACGAACACCGACTCGAACTTGTGCCGCCCGTTGCTCGGGGGCCGGGTGCCCTTCGACGCCCACACCCGCCGGGCGATCGGCTTGAACCCCAACCGGGCCTCGTCCTCGCACCACAACTCGACATCCTTGTCCGGGTACTGCCGGCGCAGGTCCGCCAACCGCTCGCCGAGCCGGTCGAAGCCACACCCGCTGCAGCGCGGGTGTCGTGGCCTTGGGGTGTCGGGGGCGCGGAACCACGAGCCGGAACCCCAGGTTCTTGAGCCACTGCCACCCGGTCCGGGGCCACACCTCCACGCCGAACCGGTCCTTCACGAAGGCGGCGACCTTCGGCCCACTCCACAGCCCGCCGTCGGGCGGTTCGGCTTGTAGGGCCGCGAACAACTCCGCCCGCTGCTCAGTCGAGAGCAGCGGGTCCGACCCGTTGTACCGCTTGAGGATCGCTCGGCCCCACGCGGGCGTGAACCCGACCGACTTCGCGGCGGCGGTTGCCGAGAGCGGTTGAGCGGGGCGCGTGACCAGCCACAGCACCTGCCACCGCATCTTCTCCGCCGCGTCGGGCAGGCGCGATAGCGCCGGTCGATCTCCTCGTGGCTCAGGTGCTTAACAACAGGTACTCGGTTCATGGTAGCCCTCCCCATCATTGGAGAGGGTTACGCATCAGCCTGGTTCGGTATGACTCGTTCGGGCCGTGGACCGACGTTTACGGCTTGGGAGGTGTGCTGTACGCCCTCATGACTCGCAACATCACAAGACGATCGCCCCGGCGATCGGACGGTCCACGATTTCCCCCCGATATCGCCGAGCCCCCGATGCGGGATCGAGCCGCCGGCTCGACCGATCCCTCTCCGGTGAGACGGCGAATCACGGGACCGGCGACCAGGAACCTCTCAGCCATCCGTGACGGTCCAGGCGACCGCTACAACCCGTCGCGGCAGGGACCGCCCCGACACGCACGTGTGTGGAAGGGCATCCGACTCACCGATCCGCCTGCGTATGCTCTCACGTAGGCCGGTTCGGCCCGCCGACCCCGCCCCCCGCCCGAACGCCCCCGCGTGCCCGCCCTGTCCCCCGCCGACCTCGCGGCCGTGGCCGCCGCCGACCTCCTCATCGTGCGTGACCCGGCTGAGCCGGGCCGGGTGG
>JAFKFQ010000438.1:0-28204 GCA_017308215.1 bacterium
CCAGAGCAGTGCGAACGCCAGCCCGCCGAGCACGACCAGCCCGGCGAGCACGGCGACGGACGAGTGGACGCGGTCGAGCGCGCCCCAGGGCGCGACCGCGTCCGCGAAGACGGTCATGGGCGCTCGGTGGTGGAAGTCATCGGTCGCTCCCGTGGCGTCCGTTCGTCACTCCTAACCCACACCGACCCGCCGGCAGAACTCGCCGGCCCCGTCGGTGTTCATGCCGTTCGACGCCGGCGGCAGACACGGCGCGTCGGTCCCGGCCGCCGCCCGCCCCGCAACACCACGGGGGTGCCCGGAACGAGACCAGCCGCCCCGAGCAGGGCGGCTGGGGCGTGGTCCACTAGACTCGGGTTAGCGGGAGGCGAGGTACGAGGTGTCGCGCCGGCCGGCGAGAGCGACATACCCCCACAGGATGATCACTCCGCCGACGATCGACATGAGCCAGCCCGGCCACATCCGGTCCACGTCCGGCTCGTTCGCCCACGTCGGCCACAGGGCGGTGGAGATGAGCCCACCGACGCACGCCCCGGCGACGCCGAGGAGGATGGTGAGTACGAGCCCGATGCCCTGCCGACCCGGGACTAAGGCCCGTGCGATCAGCCCGACGACGAGCCCGGTGATGATCCAGCTCAGGAGCGAGAGCACAGGTGAACTCCGGTGAGGGTGGGTGAGCGCCCCGGTGGTGACTGGGACCGCGTGACCCTTACCCCGCTAGGAGCATTCCGCGGGCCGATGTACGCCTCGGGTACAGGAATTACTCCCGCCGCCGTCGTGCCAGCGATTCCACTGCTCTCCGCGACAGTGGAAAATCTCAATCCCTTGAATGGCGCGGTCTGCAGATGTTATTGGCTGCGGCCCGCGGGTTCGGAGGCGACCACCCGAGAGACGGGCAGCCTTGTCCGACAACGGGCTATGGCCGACCGGCTGCGTCAGCCGACGAATATCCCGCTCATCTGCCCGGGGAAGGTATCGAGCGCAAACGCCTCTGTGGTCGACCCGCCAGCGAAGTCCCTTCCGAAGTACCCCTGTCACTCGGCTCCCGGCCCCGGCACCGTCCCCGACCACCAGGTCCGCGAACCGGTCTCCGTCGAGGTTCTTCGCCGCCACCCGGAGCCTGCCCCGGTTGTTCACACTGCCCGCGAAGAAGTTGGCGAGCCCCGCGCCCCGCCGCCCGTCCCGGCGAGCAGGTCCGCCCCGCTCAGGGCCAGCACCCTCGGCCCGCCACCGCCGATCAGGTCGGCCCGACCGTCGACATCGACGTCCCCCACGGCCACGAACGCCCCGTTCCGCAGCACTGGCTCGAACAGGAAGAAGTCGGCGGACAGCTTCAGCGGGTCGATGCCCACCAAGCGGCCCTCGAACGCCACCACCCGCGGGCCGCCGTTCACGTCCTCGACTGCCGGTCGGGCGCCGCCCCGGAAGTTCGGGGCGTCGATCCCGAAGAAGTTGGCCACCCGGGCGACCCTATCGCCGGTGAAGTCGGCGGCGGTCCAGATGCCGGTCGTGCCCGCGCCGAATGGGGTCGTGGTGAACCGGAGCGAGCCGTCGGGGTTGTAGAGCCGAACGGCTGTGCCGACGCCGACTCCGAACTACGGGTAGCCGGCCAGCCCCGGGGGCGGGAGAGTCGGCCCCGGGGTGGCGACGACCGTGTAGGTGAACGTGACGCCCGCCGTAGCGTTCTGATCGTCGGTCGCGGTGATGGTGGTGGGCCGGCGACACCGGTGGCCGGCCGTGACCAACTCCAGATGCCGGTTGCGTTGTCCTGCGTCACCGTGCCGACACTGGCCGAGAGCGTCACCGTACCGTTGTCGTCGGGGTCGTTGAACGCGCCGGCGTTCATGACCGGCGTCCCCTCCGAGGCGGAGACCGCCGCCGACGTGGCTCCGACGAACGGCGCGCGGTTCGTGCCCCATAGGTTCGTCAACCCGGACGCGGCCAGCCGACGGGCTGCGGTCACTCGGCGTCGGTCAGATAGAGGGCCGCGAACCGCTCGACCGCCGCGGCCACCGCGGCGGCGGTGGCGGCCTGCCGGGCCTCGGTGCGGTAGTCCCCGCCGAACTCCAGCTGGATGGCGTCGATGCCGAAGTCACCGCCCCCGTAGGTCTGCACGATGTTCCCGCCGTTGAGGCTAGCGTACTCCTTGTCGGCCAGATTCGCCGGGAACACCTTGCACCCGTTCCGCGCCAGCAACCCGAAGAAGCTGTCCGGGCCGGTGTGGGCCTTCTCGCCGAACCGCTGGCGCAAGAGCGCCACCGTCTTCCCGTCCTTCGTCCCCCGGATCACCGCGTCCCTCATCGCCCCCTGCCCGTGGACGTCGAGCAGCAGCCCGCGGCCGTAGGTCTTCCGCACCTCCCGGCAGTACCCGGCCAGGGTGTCGCGGTAGGCGTCGTACACGGGCTTGGCCCGCGGGTCGTCGTAGGCGATGTCCGGGGGGCGGTTGGCGTCGATGTACCCAACTCCTCCGTGCCGGTGTCACGTCCGGCGAAGAACCCACTGCCGCCGACCGGCAGCCCATCCCCGCGGCGCGGGGCCACCCCGGACACGGCCTTCGTCCCCCCGTGCGGGGCGGACAGGATGACCGGCAGTTGACCGCGGCGGGCGGTGACCAGCCCGCCCGCCGCCGGCCCGACCTCCCGGGGCGGCGGAGCCTGCGGCACCTGGGCCGGGGCGGCCGCGGCCAGAGCGCCGAGGACGAGGGCGAGGGCGAGGGCGGCGGGACGGGTGAGCGGCGTCACGGGCGGCACTCCGGCTGGGGACGACGGCACTCGCGCCCGACCGCGGCCAGGGCGTCGGGGTGGGATCACCCGCGGCGTCAGGCGCTGGCCGCGTCGAGCTTCCCGACCGCGTCGGCCCCCAGGGCCAGCCGGGTCGCGCCCACCAGCTCATCGAGCTGGGCAGGCGTCGTCGCGCTGGCGATCGGGGCGGAGACGCCCGGCCGGGCCATGAGCCACGCAAGGGCCACCTGGGCCGGGCTCGCCTTGAGGTCGGCCGCGACCGCGTCCACCGCGGCCAGCACTCGCAGCCCCCGCTCGTTCAGGTAACTCTTCCCCACCTTCGCCCCGCGGGCACTTTTCGACAGGTCGGCCGCGGTGCGGTACTTCCCGGTCAGGAACCCGGCGGCCAGCGCGTAGTACGGGATGACGCCCAGCCCCTCGCGGGCGCACAGCGGCCCGAGCTCGGCCTCGTACCCGGCCCGGTCCACCAGGTTGTAGTTCGGCTGGAGCGACTCGAACCGTGGCAGGTTCCGCTCCCGGCTCACCGCCAGCGCCTCGGCCAGCCGGGCGGCCGAGTAGTTCGACGCCCCGACCGCCCGCACCTTCCCCTGCGCCACCAGCTCGCCGAACGCCCCGAGCGTCTCCTCCAGCGGGGTGCCCGGGTCGTCCTGGTGGGCCTGGTACAGGTCGATCGTGTCCACCCGTAGGCGGTTGAGCGACCGTTCGGCGGACCGCAAGATGTGGGCGCGGGACAGCCCCTTCTCGCCCGGCGCGATCTCGATCCCGACCTTGGTGGCGATCACCACCCGGCCGCGGGCGCCGGACTTCTGGAGCCAGTTCCCGATGATCGCCTCCGACTCCCCGCCGGTGTGGCCCGGCACCCACACGGAGTACACGTCGGCGGTGTCGATCAGGTTGAGGCCGGCCGCGACGAAGGCGTCGAGCACCTTGAACGAGGCGGCCTCGTCGATCGTCCAGCCGAAGACGTTCCCGCCGAGGGCGAGGGGGCCGACCTCGATCCCGGACTTACCGAGCGGGCGCGTCTCCACAGAGAATCCTCCTGGGGCCGCGGGCGACGGGGCCGGCGGTCATCCTACGAGCGGGGCACGTCCCCGCCCGTGTCCCTGGGCGGGACAGATCGAGGTCTCACGAGTTGACGAGGGCAGCATGTCGAACGTCCTCGGGCGAGGGCGGCGGGGCGTTTGGCAACGCCGCGCACGGGGCGAGCAGCCGCGTGCGGGCGCGGTTGCCGTCGGACAGTTTCATGGCCCCACGTCGGCCCAGAACGATCGCCAGGCCTCGGCCAAAGGCAACTTCACCAGCCCCGCCTCGTCCCCAAAGTCCCTCCTCAGCTCGACCACGAACCCGTTGAAGTGTTGACTGGGCTACGCTTCAGCCGGATTCGGTATCTGCCGGGCGCGGAGCACCACCCGGCCGCGGGCACCCCGGGCTTTCACCCGCCGGGCGGTCTGGCCGAGTTCGGCCGCCGCCTCGTCCTGCGTCCATCCCTCGTAGTAGCACAGCAGGAGTGGCACCCGCAGTGCATCGGGAAGCCGGGCCAGTTCCTCGTCGAGAGCGGCGCGGGCCTCGGCACAGGTGACGACCGCTACTGGGTCGGGTGCAGGCGTGCGGTGAGCCGGGCCGGGTCGGGCGTGCGGGCGAGTCGGGCGCGGCCCTCCGCCCGAGCCGGTGGGCGACGCCGAACAGTTAGCGCTCGAGCCGGGACGGGCGAACAACGAAACCCGGTCGAGGGCTGATCGCGCCGGGCGCGAAGCCGGTCAAGAGGGAGTCTCACCTCGGGCGGAAATGACATCGGGAACAAGGCTTACAAACAGACTTGTCGCGATCGTGCGAAATTGAAGGGCAGTGGAATCCCTGGGCCCACATCGGGAAATCTCTGGACAGTGCCGACCGAGGACATCAGACTACCTCCCGGTCAGTTCTTCGAGCACGATTCTTCAACCCCGCCCTCTGCAGCGAACGGCAGTCGGTGGGCTGCGGGGATGCAGGATTCTTGGGGCAGCGGCTCTTCACCGTCCGGCGAAGGCCGTCCCCTCCCACGCAGTAGTAAAGCTGGTGACCCCTCCGATGGAACTCGTTGGCGGCACGGGCAGGAACGCCAAACGCATCAGACCCGACCCACGTCGCCCCCACGAGGAGTCATGATGAGAGCCTCCCTTCCGCTCGTTCTGGCAGTCGGCGGAATCTTAGCGCTCGCGGGATTCCACGGCCGCACCCAGCCGCCGATTCCCGCCCCCGGTGTCCCACTCGCGACCGTGGACCAGCCTGCGGTTGGGGACGCGGACCGGCAGGTGATTCTGAAGTCCGCCCGCGACTTCGAGGCCGCGTTCAATGCCGGGGACGCGAAGGCCGTCGGGGCTCTGTATACCGAGAACGCCGAGTCCCGAGACGACGGCGGTCGGCCCCTCACCGGCCGGGCCGCGATCGAGAAGGCGTTTGCCGACTTCTTCGCCGCGAACCGCGGAGCGAAGATCGAGGTGCTCGTCCGCTCGGTCCGCTTCCCGGCACCGGGTATGGCCGTCGAGGAGGGATTGCTGAGGCAGACCCGGGGGCCGAAGGAGTTGCCCCGGTCCACCGCCTATGTGGCGGTCCACTCGCGCGACGGCGGGCGGTGGCGGGTCGCCCTGGCGAGCGAAAGCGGCGCCGGGCAGGACCGGCTCGAAGACCTCGACTGGCTCCTCGGGGAGTGGAAGACCACAGCCGCGAAGGGCGACGGGGTGTCGTTCGCGTTCGCCCGGGACGCCAAGCGGCCGGTCGTCACCGGCACGTTCACCCGTACCCCGGCCGGCAAGGCGGCGACGACCGGTAGCATCCGCATCGCCCTCGACCCCGAATCGCGGCAGATCCGCTCGTGGGGTTTCGAGGACGACGGCGCCCACTCGCAGGCCCTGTGGGCGACCGACGGCAAGAGCTGGATCGTGGACGGCCGCGGCGTGCTGGCCGACGGGACACCGTTCGGCGAGCGAGTCCTCCTCCAGCGGGTCGGCCCGGACGCGATCACCTGGCGGGCCGTGGACCGCGTGCTCGGCGACGACGCCCTCCCCGACACCCCGCCGGTCCGCCTCACCCGCGTCGCCCCCACCAAATAACCCCGAGCCGGGAGGACACACTCGTGACGCGCCCCTTCGTCTTCTTGCTCGTCTGCGTCGGGCTATGCGGGCTGTCGGGCGGCGCCGCCGACGGCCGCGGGTTCGGCGGGTTCGGCGGTGCCCGCTTCGGCGGGTTCTCCGCGGGCGGCTACCGCGGGTACGGCGGGTTCAGCAGCTTCGGCGGCGCCGACCGGTTCGGCGGCACGTACTCCGGCTCACGGTCGTTCGAGGCGAACGCCGGCTGGGGCGCCCGCGGCGCGACTGGTAGCTACGACCACACGTGGACGGGCGCAGCCGGCGGGTCAGTCAGCACGTCCGGCGAACGCGGCCTCTACCGCGGCCCGCTCGGCGGGGTGGCGGCCGGCGGCTCGCGCGACACCACCGTCACCACCCCCGGCGGGCGGACCTTCACCGCGGACCGCGAACGCGGGGCCGTCTCGGGGCCGCTCGGGCGGACCGTGGGCGGCGCCTCGGGATCAGTCGAGGGCCGGTTCGGGGCGGCGGGCTGGGAGTCCGCGTTTTCGGGGAACCGGTACACCGGCAACATGACCCACTACGCCAGCGTGTACGGCGCGAACGGGGCTCACAGCACCGCGTACTGGTCGCGCGGGTTCATCGGCGCGCGGGCCGGCGTCGTCCGCACCGGATTCGGGTATTACGACTGCTTCCGCCCGGCGTGGTACGCCGCCCACCCGGGGTGCTGGGCGGCCGCCGGGTGGGCCGCCGGCGCGGCGTGGGCGACGCCGACCTACGCCGCCGTGGCGACGTACTGCGGCCTGCCGCCGGAGTCGCCGCCGGACTACGACTACGGCAGCAGCGTCGTCTACCAGGGCGACGCCGTGTACGTGGACGGCCAGGAGGCGGGCACCGCCCAGCAGTACGCCGAGCAGGCGACCGCCACCGCCGCGAAGGGCCAGACCATGTCCCCGCCCCCGACCGACGACTGGAAGCCGCTCGGCGTCTTCGCCCTCGTCTCGGGCGACGAGAAGACCTCGAACAACATCTTCCAACTGGCGGTGAACAAGGACGGGGTGATCCGCGGCAACTTCTACGACGGGGTGACCGACGCCACGACCGAGGTGTTCGGGGCGATCAACAAGCAGTCGAAGCTGGCCGCCTGGACGATCGGGAAGAAGCAGGATCGGGTGTTCGAGGCCGGCGTGTACAACCTCACCCAGCCGGAGTGCCCGTGCCTGCTCCACCTCGGCACCCAGCGCACCACCCAGATGCTGCTGGTCCGTGTCGAGCAGCCGAAGCAATCCGCCACACCGGCCGGGCCGTGACGCGGCGGCCGTACCGAATGACCGCGTACAAGTACCAGGCACTGCTCGCCGCACTCCTGGCGGTCATCGTGGCGTACCCGGCGTTACGCGGCCCGGCCGGGTCGCCGGGGTTGGCGTGGGCGGCCCGCGGGGCGGTGGTCGTCACCGCCGTCGTCGTGGTCTTCGGGGACCGCCGGCTCCGCCCGTGGGTGGCCCTCCTCACCATCCCGGTGGTGGTGGGCGGTGGGGCGCAGCTACTCGCCCCCGACGAGCCCGCGGCCGCGGCCGCGGGGCAACTGGCGGTCGTGGCGTTCCACTTCACTGTCCTCGTCGCCCTTCTCCGCGGCATCCGCCGCGAGCAGACCATCACAACGGACGCCGTCGCGGCGGCCCTGTGCGGCTACCTGCTCCTCGGGCTGGCGTTCGGGCACACCTACGGGGCACTCGCCACCGCCGTCCCCGGCTCCTTCGCCGGGCTCGACCCCGCCCTCGGCCCGGACGACCGCCAACTCCGCCTCACCTACTTCAGTTTCACCACCCTCACGACGCTGGGGTACGGCGACATCACCCCGGCCCGTGACACGGCGCGGGCGCTGGTGATCCTCGAAGCGGTGACCGGCCAGTGCTACCTCGCGGTCCTCGTCGCAGACCTGGTCGGGAAGCGCCTCGCGACGGCAACGACGCCGACCCCACCGGCCGGCTGAGTCGCAGCCCGAATGCCCCGTCTCGCCCCATTACGGAGCCACTTCGGCGGCCACTTCTTCAGTCAACCGGTGCATTCCGCCGACGCAATCGGCGCATCGGTACGACAGGAGTGGGTCCATGCGTGCGCGGTACTGCGTCGCGGTCGCGGCGCTGGCGACCGCACGGCCCGAGTCTCCCTTCGGCTTACGACTTCTGGAGGTCGCAGCCCCATCGAACCGCATTGATGAAAAAATGGCGTATGAGCCGCTGGACGGTTGACAGCATCCGGCGCGTCGCCGATAGTGTCCTCTCACAATCACGTCAATCGACACGGATTGCTTACGACCGAGCGTAGTAGCCTGCCGGTGTCCGACGAAGGCAGGGCGCGGATCGCGGTGACGACCCCGGGCGGGTTGCGCCCCGCACCCGCGCGACATCACCGCGTCCGGCTCGGTCGCGGACGATCGCCCGACTCCTCTTGAGAGACACCATGAGGCTCCGGTCACGACTGCTGGTTCTGCTGGTAACGGGCACGGTCGCGGGGATGGCGTCGCCCGGCCCGGTCGGACGACCGGCGGCTGCCGCCCAGCCGGGCGGGGACGAGACCTCCGAGCTCGCCGTCGAGTGCTACGTGTACGGCTACCCGCTCGTGACGATGGAGTACACCCGGCGGGTCATGACCAACGCCGCCACCCCGACGGGCACCCACGCTCCAATGGGCCAGTTCGTGCGGATGCGAGAGTACCCGACCGCGAAGTTCCGAGACGTGACCGCGCCGAACGCCGACACGCTCTACTCGACCGCCTGGCTCGACCTCGCCAAGGAGCCCTACGTCCTTAGCCTCCCGGACATGGGCGACCGGTACTTCCTGATGCCCATGCTCGACGGGTGGACGAACGTGTTCCAGGTGCCCGGGACGCGAACGACCGGGAACAAGGCTCAGTCCTACGCGATCACCGGTCCCGGCTGGAAGGGCGCCCTGCCCGACGGCGTGACGGAACTCAGGTCGCCCACCGACCTGGTGTGGATTCCCGGCCGCACGTACTGCACCGGCACCCCGGAGGACTACAAGGCGTGCCACGCGGTGATGGACCGGTACGACCTCCGGCCGCTCAGCGCCCGCGGCCGGGCGTACACCCCGCCGGCGGGGCGGGTCGATCCGGCCGTCGACACGAAGGCCGCAGTCCGCGAGCAGGTGAACCGGCTGGACGGCACCGCCTACTTCGGCCTCCTGGCGGCGCTGATGAAAGACAACCCGCCGGGGCCGGACGACGCCGCGATGGTCGGGAAGTTGGCCCGGATCGGGGTCGTGCCGGGCAAGGCGTTCGACGCCGCGAAGCTCGACCCGGCCGTCGCCCGCGCGGTGGCGGCGGCGCCGAAGGCTGCTCAGGCGCGAATCACGGCGCACTTCAAGACCGCGGGGCGGTTGGAGAACGGGTGGACGTTCGCGACGAAGACGGGTGTGTACAGCGCCGACTACCTTCAGCGGGCGTTCATCACCGCGGTCGGCCTCGGGGCCAACCGCCCGCAGGACGCCGTCTATCCGACCTCGGAGGTGGACGCCGAGGGGAAGAAGTACAGTGGGGCCAACAACTACGTCCTGCGGTTCGAGAAGGGACAGGCACCGCCGGCCAAGGCCTTCTGGTCGATCACGATGTACGACAAGGACTACTTCTTCGTGGACAACCCGCTCAACCGGTACACGGTCAGCCCGCGGAACGCCCTCAAGTACAACGCCGACGGGTCGCTCGACGTCTACATCCAGCACGATTCGCCGGGCCAGGACAAAGAGGCGAATTGGCTGCCGGCCCCGCGGGGCGAGTTTGTGCTGATGATGCGCCTGTACTGGCCGCGGCAAGACCCCCCGTCGATCCTGGACGGCAGCTGGCGGGTGCCGCCGGTCCGGTTGGTGCGGTGACCGCCGGTTTCGCTCACGCGCGGGGCCGGGGCATCGCGGGGTGTGGGTTTTCACTTGCATTGCGGCGCCCCGGCCCGATGATCTCGGGTGACAGGTCTTCGAGTGTTCCCACGCCCGCGGCCTCGACGTGGGTCGTCTGCTACGCCCGAGCGACCGGACGCACGCCCGTCGTGCGGGCCGGTGTTCCGCTATGCGCCTTCCGAGGTGGTCATGCGGCGGATGCTGCTGGTGGTCGCGGCGGCCGGCGGCGAGTTCGGGGGCGTGTACGGCCTCACCCGCCCCGCCCGGCCCCGCCCCGCCCCGCCCTGCCCCGCCCCGCCCCGCCCCGGATGGTGTGGATACCGGGCTGCGAGTTCACCATGGGCACCGACTCCGACCTTCGCCGCCCCGAGGAGAAGCCCGCCCACCGGGTCAAGGTAGACGGCTTCTGGATGGGCAAGACGGGGGTGACGAACACCCAGTTCCGAGAGCCGGCCGTACACGACGGGGCGGAGTCAGCACGGCGGCTCGTTCCTGTGCAACGACGGCTACAGCTCGCGCGACCGCCCCAGCACCGGCCGCGGGTGCAGCCCGGGCACGGGCATGTCACGCGCCGAATTCCGGTGCGTGAAGTCGCGCGACTGAGGAGGGTTTGTTGTGCTACCTCGCGGCTTCCGGATCGCCGCCGTCCCCGCCGCGGCGACGAAGAGTAGCTGGGCCGGGATCAGCATGAAGAACGACTGGACCGCGGTGTTCACAGCAGTGCGGTCGAAGTGACGGGGTCGTAAGTCCTTCACCCGGAGGTGCGTCATGTTGCGGCGATCGAGCGTGGTACCGGTATTCGCCCTGCTGGTGGGCGGGGTCGGGGGGTGGGCCGCCGCCTCCGGGCAACTGGACCGGGTGCTGCGGGCCGAGACCCGGCCGGTCGGAGCCCACCCGGTCGTAGCCCCGGAGCCTACCCCCGAAAGGGGGTGTTGCGCGACACCTGGGGTGCCCGCGGCGCTCGCGGCCGTCACCGCGCACAACGCGCGGGTGTCGGCTACCGCCCAGCAGGACGGGCGGCGACCGAACATCCTGTTCATCATGGGCGACGACATCGGCATCTGGAACGTCGGCGCCTACCACCGCGGCACGATGTCCGGGCGGACGCCGAACCTGGACCGGCTGGCCCGCGAGGGAATCTTGTTCACCGACTACTACGCGGAGGCGAGCTGCACCGCCGGCCGGGCCAGCTTCATCACCGGCGAGATCCCGCTCCGCACCGGGCTCACCACCGTCGGCCAAGCCGGCGCCTCGGTCGGGATGCCGTCCCAGGCGTGTACCATTGCCACGGCACTCCGGGCGCTGGGCTACGCCACCGGCCAGTTCGGCAAGAACCACCTCGGCGACCTGAACCAGTACCTCCCGACGCTCCACGGGTTCGACGAGTTCTTCGGCTACCTGTACCACCTCGACGCCATGTCCGACCCGTTCTGGTACTCGTACCCGGCCGACCCGGCGTTCTACACCGCCCACGGCCCGCGGCCGCTGGTCCACTCGTGGGCCACGGACCGGGACGACGACACCGTGATGCCGCGGTGGGGCCGGGTCGGGAAGCAGCGGATCACCGACGAAGGCCCGCTCCGGCCGTTCAAGGACATGAAGGCCGACCACCAGAAATGGCAGTCCGGCCCGCCGGGCTCGAAGTACGACATGGAGACGTTCGACGAGGTCCTGGTCGAGCACTCGAAGCGGTTCATGAGCGAAGCGAAGAAGGCGGGCAAGCCGTTCTTCCTGTGGCACAACACGACCCGGATGCACATCTTCACGTTCCTGGCCGAACGGTACCGGGCGCAGATGACCAACGCGACCAACTACGGGCTGTACGAGGCCGGGATGGCGCAGCTGGACGACGCCGTCGGGGCGCTCCTCAAGCACCTGGAGGACATCGGCGAGGCCGAGAACACCCTGGTGGTCTTCACCACCGACAACGGGGCCGAGGTGTTCACCTGGCCGGACGGCGGGATGACGCCCTACCGGGGGACCAAGGGGACCGTGTACGAGGGCGGGTTCCGGGCGCCGTGCGTCGCCCGCTGGCCCGGCCGCATCCAGCCGGGACGGGTCGAGAACGGTATGTTCTCCGGGCTCGACTGGTTCCCCACCATGGTCGCCGCGGCCGGAAACCCGAACGTCACCGCGGAACTCCTCAAGGGCACGCGGATCGGCGACCGGGAGTACAAGAATCACCTCGACGGGTACAATCAGCTCGACCTGCTGCTGGGCCGGGGGCCGTCCCGGCGGGAGGAGTTCTTCTACTTCGGCGGGGCACAACTCGGCGCCGTCCGGCTCGGGGACATGAAGTTCCAGTTCTACCAACAGCCGTTCGGCTGGCCCGGGGAGCGGGTGACGACCGATATGCCGACGATCGTCAACCTCCGCCAGGACCCGTTCGAGCGGACCCCGAGCATCCGCGGGGAGAGCCTGAACAACCTCGGCGGCGGGTACATGAACGACTTCTACGCCCGGGAGTTCTGGCGGTTCGTGCTCGTCCAGCAGCGGGTGGGCCGGCTCGCCCAGACGGCGATCGACTACCCGGCGATGCAGGACCCGGCGTCCTTCAACCTCGAAGCCGTCAAGCGGCAGATCGAGAACGTGATCCGCCACCAGCGCGGTCAGTGAGCCGCTGGCCCCTGCCGGCGTGGCGGCACGGACACCGGTGGATCGGCCCCTCCGCCCTGGTGAAGTTCCCGTTCGCGTCCCGCCGGCGCGGTACGGCCGGTGTTCCTCGGCCTGTACCGGTCACCCGACCTCGACCGGGCCGAGGGGCGGCCCCACAAGCCCCCGGCCCGCCGCTTGTGCCGACGACTCCACCCGCTCCTCCAGTTCCCGGACCGGTCGTTCGCGTTCGCGGGGGACGCCGGGGCTCGAGACACACGAGGCCGCCCGGTCCTGCCCAGCGTGTCACGCCAGGATCGGGCGGACCACCTCGCCGCTCACGTCGGTGAGGCGAAAGTCGCGCCCGCTGTGCCGATACGTCAGCCGCTCGTGGTTCAGCCCCATCAGGTGCAGGATCGTCGCGTGCAGGTCGTGGACGCTCACCCGCCCGTCCACCGCCCGGAACCCGAACTCGTCGGTCGCCCCGTGCACGATCCCGCCCTTCACCCCGCCGCCGGCCAGGCAGAGCGTGAACCCGTAGTGGTTGTGGTCGCGGCCGTCGCCGTTCTCGCTCACCGGCGTCCGTCCGAACTCGCCGCCCCACAGCACCAGCGTCTCGTCGAGCAGCCCGCGCTGCTTCAGGTCGCGGAGTAGCGCCGCGACCGGTCGATCGATCTCGCCGCACTTCTTTCGTAGCTCGGCGTTGATCCGGGCGTGGTGATCCCACCCGCCGTTCGACACCTGCACCACGCGCACGCCGCGCTCGACCAGCCGGCGGGCGAGGAGGCAGGCGGTGGCGAACTCGCCGGGGCCGTACATCTCGCGGACCTTCTGCGGCTCGCGGCGGGCGTCGAACGCCTCGCCCGCCGCGGCCTGCATCCGGAACGCCGTCTCCATCGCCCGCACCCGCGCCTCCAGCTGCGGGTCGTGGCCGTTCTCGGCGGCGTGGACGCGGTTGAGCGCCTGCAGCGCGTCGAGCTGCCGGCGCTGGCGGTCGGGGGCGAGGTCCGGGTTGCGCAGGTGGCGGATCATCCGCTCCGGGTCGGCCTGCTGCGCGCTCACCCGCGTCGCCTGGAATTCGCCCGGCAGGTAGCCGGCCCGCTCGAACCCGACCTGCCCGAACCCGTTCCCGAACGACACGAACCCGGGGAGGTCGTCGGTCTCGGCGCCGAGACCGTAGTTCACCCACGCCCCGACCCCGGGGTGGACCGCATCGGTCCGGCCGGTGGCGAGGAAGTTCGCGGCCGGCGAGTGGTTCGGATTCGTCGCGTGGACGGCCCGCAGCACGCACAGGTCGTCGGCGCACCCGCGCAGGTCCGGGAGCAGGTCGCTGACCGGCAGGCCGCTCCGCCCGCCCGGCCGGAACGCGAACGGCGACGGCAGCAGCCCGCCGGTGACGCGCTCGGTCCGCAGGTCCACGCGCCCGGGGCGCTGCCCTGCGTAACGCTCAACCTCCGGCTTCGGGTCGAACGTGTCGAGGTGGCTCGGCCCGCCGGCCATGAACAGCACGATGAGCCGCTTCGCCCGCGGGCGGTGGTGCGGCGTCTTCGGCGCGGCGACGGCCGGGGAACTGCCGAGGAAGCTCGACAGCCCGAGCAGCCCGACGCTGCCGCCGAGCTGGCGGAGGGCGGCGCGGCGCGTGACGGCGGGAGCGGGTTGGATCATGGGTCGTACTTCCAAAACTCGGCCGCGAAGGAAGAACCAGTCGGCCGGTGTCGCAAGGAATGCGGGTGTTAGCGGGTTTACTCAGACCTCGACCTGAAGGATGGCATTTGCCGCGGCTTGGACGTCTGGCCTCTGCCCACGGGCGAGTGCGATCGCCGTGACCAGCTCGCGCAACCGGCCGCGCTGCTCGGCCCACATCAGGAGTCTGAAAACGACTTCCTCGAAATTCGCCCCGAGGACGATTAGATCCAGTCGCACACCAAGATCGAATCTGAGAAGTTGGGCGAGGCTGTCCTGGTCGAACGCCCCCTCGACAACTCCCTGGAATGCTTTGAGGAGCCGGCCGCGTACGAGCTCGGGGGCCTCGGCAGGTGTGGCCGGCCGCTCGGCAGGTGTGGCCGGCCGCTGGATCAAGTTCTCGATGTCGGACATCGGGCACTGCGTCCGCAGCGGGCACCGGATCGGAGCGGTTGCGGTGTCGGTTCGCGGGTTGGCTGCCGGCGGGGTTGCCTCGGATAGCACCGAGTGCCCCCAACCCAGAGGGGTATCATCCGGCCACAGCAGGCCGAAAAGGGATGGGTGAGACACCTCATCTTTAGATCTATTGAATGCCCCAGTTCGACGCGCCGCCCGCCGCGTGGCCTCGGCTTTCGCGAGCAGGAAATCCTGCCTAATCTCACTCGATATGTCGATCGACCGCTTCTGCCAACGGAATTGCCGACCACTCTCGAACGCCATCAGCGCCGCCTGAACCGCCTCGGGCCAGACGAAAAGACCGTTCCACTTAATTGCATCATATAAACCGGACAAATCATTTGATGATTTATACAGGCTTGCCGCCTTGCACGCCGCGATGACAGCCTGAAAGACCGGGTGGAACTTGGTCGGCACTGCTGGGAGGGCCGTCTGTAGTAATGCAAAAGAGACTTCCTTCTTCGTGAGCGTAGTGGTTACCTGCTCGACATCGTCGAGCGCGCCGCCCATTACCGCCCGAAGATCAGCAGAACTATCCTGCCAATCGTTGTAGAGAGGGACCACCCGCCGCGCACACCGGAGTGCGAACGCGATTGAGCAGGGAGTATCGCCGATGTTGTCGGTATGTGTGGGCAGAGGCACAAGCGGGGGCATATGTCACCCTTAGAGGCACCGACAACACCCCCTAAACGCCTTGAAAACCGGGGCAACCGGGGGTTATGTCCGAGCCTGTCAGAAGCGGCAACTACTTTACGAATAAGCACTAATCAATGTAATAATTTCGATACTACACCAGGCAAGCAAATATAAACATGGTCAACTTCCGAGTCACACCCCGGCTGTCGTTGCCGATCTGCGAGAGGAGAACACGGGCGACCATCTGCTACACATGTTTAAGAACATTTGAATAATAAGCCATCCTCCGCACACATCTCCCCGTCCGTCCGGCCAGTCGGCGTGGACCAGCCGAAGGGCGCCCTCATGAGGGTGCTTGCGGATGGCAGCGATTAACGCCTCCTCTGCCACTACGCCCCTGAACGAATCCGCCCGCCGACCCGGTCGCGGTACCAACACGCGGCGACGACAGGCCCACGACCGACACAAAACCGATCAAGGCAATGGTGGGGGACGAATCCCCTGTTCGGGCAGTT
The DNA here is from genome assembly GCA_017308215.1 of bacterium. GTDB lineage: Bacteria > Planctomycetota > Planctomycetia > Gemmatales > Gemmataceae > Urbifossiella. The sequence goes on from JAFKFQ010000438.1 coordinate 15,595, forward strand.
CGGTCTCGCTGCCCTATAGCTGGGGTCTGCGAGTTCCCCGCCCCTCAGTTCAGGAACAGGAATTCGTTACTCGCCAGCAATACCTGCGCGAGTACGTCCCACGCGGCCGGCTCCCCGGCCAGGTCGAGCCCCGCTTCCGTCTCGGCCGCGGTCGGGTCACGGAGCAGGACACGGCGGTACAGCAACCGCACGTTGTCGCGCGGGGTCGCTGCGGCGCGTGCGGCCTGCCGCGCGACCCCGGCGGCGGCCGTGCGGACGAACGGGCTGTTCAGGAAGTAGAGCTGTTGGACCGGCGTGACTGTCGGGTCGCGCTTCTCGCCGTGCGCCTTCGGGTCGGGCAGGTCGAACAGCCGGTGGACGTCCGCCGCGCGCTGCCGGCTCACCTTCCCGTACACCGTGCGGCGGACGGCGCCGGGGGCGTCGAGGGCGTCGGACGGCCCCCCGCCGGCGAGGTCGAGCCGTCCGCTCACCTGGAGCATCGCGTCGCGCCAGCCCTCGACCTCGAGGCGCTTCCGGTGGGCGCGCCAGAGCCAGCGGTTGTCGGCGTCGCGGCGGGCGAACACCTCGTCGTGCCGGCTCGACTGTCGGTACGCCGCCGACAGCACCAGCTCGCGGACGAGCCACTTCACCGACCAGCCGTTGGCCACGAGCCGGGCCGCGAGGTCGTCGAGCAGTTCGGGGTGCGTGGGCGGGTCGCCGAGCGCGCCGAAGTTGCTCGGGGTGGTGACGAGCGGGCGGCCGAACACCCAGCCCCAGACGCGGTTCACGAACACGCGGGCGGTCAGCCCCCGGGCGTCGGCCACGATCGCCTCGGCCAGCTCGCGCCGGCCGCTGCCGGCCCGGAACGGCTCGGGCTCGCCGGCCGACAATACTCGCAGGAACCGCCGCGGCACCGGTGCCGGCCCGGTCTTCATCGGGTTGCCGCGGACGAAGACGGGCAGGTCGCGCATCCGGTCGGTGCGGAACGTGAGCGTCGTCCACGCCGGGTCGTCGGCGTTCACCCACGTCCCGGCGTCGCGCACGGCCGGGGCGATCGGGCCGGCGAACAGCCGTTTCTCGCGCTCCTTTAGCGCCGCCAGCTCGGCCTCGTACCGCTTCGCGTCGCGCTCGAACGGCGCCGGGTCGCGCCCCTCCTTCACGGCGGTCGCGCGGTGCTCCTTCGCATACCCCAGCCGCCCACCCACGTCCACGAGCTTCAGGCGGACTGTGGTGAGTTCCTCGGTGCCCGCGTCCGGGTCGACCGTGAGCGGGCGCTCGGCGAGCTGCGTGTTCGCCATTACACCGGCCAGCGCGTAGTAGTCGTCGCTCGACACCGGGTCGAATTTGTGGTCGTGGCAGCGGGCGCACGCGACCGTCAGCCCGAGGAACCCGCGGGTGACCACGTCCACCCGCTCGTCCCACTCGTCGGCGACGATCCCGGCGATCACGTCCGCGGACAACTTCGGCTCCTTGTGGTACACCGGCGACAGCCCGAGGAACCCGAGCGCGGCGAGGTCACCGGGCGGTAGCCCGGGCATCAGGTCGGCGGCGAGCTGGCGGCGGACGAACTGGTCGAACGGCACGTCGGCGTTGAGGGCGGCGATCACCCAGTCCCGGTAGCGGTACGGGAACCGCGGCGGCCGGCACGTCGCCTCGCCGGTCGAGTGGTCCTCGGCGTACCGGGCCACGTCGAGCCAGTGGCGCGCCCACTTCTCCCCGAACCGCGGCGACGCAAGCAGATCATCGACCATCCGCTCGTAGGCGTCGGGCCGCTCGTCGGTGGCGAACGCCTCCACCTGCTCGACCGTCGGCGGCAGGCCGACGAGGTCGAAGGACACCCGCCGCGCGAGCACGCGGCGGTCGGCCGGCGGCGCGGGGCGGAGCTTCTGCTCGTCGAGTTTGGCGAGGACAAAGTGGTCGTGCCGGCGGGTCGGCCAGTCGGGCCGGGAGGTCGGCGGGAGCAGGTGCTCGCGGAGCGGCCGGAACGACCAGAATTGCTTCGCCGTCGTTAGGTCGCGCGCCGCGGGGCCGGCCTGGGCCGCCCGCGCCTCCGGGAGGGCGGCGCCCGCCTTCACCCACGCCCGCAGGTCCTGCACCGCCCGCGCCGGGAGCTTCCCCTTCGGGGGCATGGCCGGCGCATCTGGGTGGTATTCGACCGCCTTCACGAGCAGGCTTGCCGTGTCGCCGGCGACGACCGCGGGGCCGGAGTCGCCGCCCTTGCGGATGCCGTCGGGGGTGTCGAGCGTGAGCCCGCCCTTGGCCTTCTTCCCGGACGCCGAGTGGCAGGCGTAGCAGTGCTCGGCGAGGACGGGACGGACCTTCGTCTCGAAGAAGTCGGCGTCGTCGGCCCGTCCGGCGGCCGGCAGGAGCACGACGGCGAGAACGGCCGCGAGCCGGGGCATGGAGCGATCCTGTCGGGCGGGTCGGATGTCGGGGCGCGGGCGGCGGTAGGTTACTGAAACTGTACCACGCGGCAGGGCGGCGGGCGAGAGGGCATGCTTCGGACACGACGAAGCCGGGTTGTGCGGGACCACGGCCCCCGCCGCGGAAGGTGGTCGCCACCGACTCGGTGCGGGTATTGTCATCCGAGCAGAGCCGCGGGTGGGCCGTCGGCCGTGCTCGGAAAATTCGGCATGCCGCGCCCCGCCGGGCGGACATGTAGGCGGGTGATGAACCGGCTGCTCCGACTCCTGCGCACCGCCAACGGGTCCGACCACGACCTGCTCGAACGGTACGTCCGCGACCGGGACGAGGAGGCGTTCGCCGGGCTCGTCCGGCGGTACGGGGCCGGGGTCTGGGCGGCGTGCGTCCGGCTCGCCGGCCCGGACGCCGAGGACGCCTTCCAGGCCGTCTTCCTCACCCTTGCCCGCAAGGCCCCGGCGGTCGACGGCGCCCTTCCGGCGTGGCTCCACGCCGTCGCCCGGCGGGTCGCGGCCAACCTCCGCCGGGCGGCCCGCCGGCGCGCGGCGGTCGAGGCTGCGGCCGCCCGGCCGGAGTCGGTCGCGGTCCGTCCTGCCCCCGTCGGCGACCCGGGCGCCCTCGACGAGGAGCTCGCCCGCCTCCCGGAACGGTACCGGGTGGCACTGATCGTCTGCTGCCTCGAGGGGCGGTCGCGGGACGAAGCCGCCGCCTACCTCGGGTGGACCGGGAATCAGGTCAAGGGGCGGCTGGAGCGCGGGCGAGACCTGCTCCGTCGCCGTCTCAGCCGGCGGGGCGTTGAGGTCGGCGCGCTGTTGCTCGCCGCCGCGGCGGTTCGCCCATCCCCCGCGCTCACCGGGCCGCCCTCCCCGGCGGCCGTCACCCTCACGCACGGAGTGCTCCGCGCCATGGCGATGCAACGACTCAAGCTGACGGTCGCGGCGCTCGCTGCCGTCGTCGGCGCCGTGACCCTGGCGGCGGGTGCGGCCGGCGCGTGGACAGCGACCGATCCTCCCGCCGGCGGCCCCCGTGAGGCGCACGGCCCCGCGACCCCGCGGCCGCAGCCGGGGCGCGAGCCGGCGGTCTGGCCGTCGTCCTTCGGAACGAACCTGCGGGGCCGCGGCCTGCCCGCGGAGTACCTCGAACTCTCCGGCCCCGACGCTGACCGGTTCATCCGCCGGGAGGAGAAGGGGTTGCGGATCACCCTGCCGGCAAAGGACGGGCCGGCGGCCCCGATCGGCGTCGCGTTCCGATACCCCGTCCGCGGGGACTTCGTGTTCGACGCTGCGTTCGAGCTGATCGAAGTCTCGGAGCCGCCGACGAACCTGGCCGCCGGGGTCAACGTGTATCAGCGCAAAGCGCGTGTTGTCCACCTTGTTGACCGTCAGCGACACGCCATGCACCGTGATCGAGCCAGAACGAGCTGAAGCTGACCGCCGGGCCGCTCGCGGGTCCGACCCGAATCCGCCTGGTCCGCAGGGGTGGGACGTTTCAGGCTTGGGCCGGCGAAGGGAAGGACGGGGCACTGAAACCGCTCGGCGTGGTCGAACTCGGGGGTGCAGACGTGTCGCTGTTCCGCTTGGCCGCGGAGCCGGGGATGCGGCCGGACACGGTGGTTGACGCCCGGCTGCTGGATTACGCCCTGTCTGCGCGGGAGTTCGTCGGGCACCGCCCCCGGGACGCCGCGGTTGGCCCGGCCCGGGGAAGCCGCGCGCCCGGCCCGGAGGGGTTCACCGGCTCGGCCGTCGTCGTCTGGCTGAAGGGCGCCAACGAGGGCGTGCGGCTGGAGGCGCCGGAGGTTCGGACGGCGGGGGACCGGGCATTTCTGGTCGGGCGGGAACCCGGAGAGACCCGACGGCAGTGGCTGCCCCTGGCGGACGTGGTACGGGTCGAGGAGTTCGCGGATCTCCAGGAACTCGGCCGGCGCTATCCGCCCGGCCGCCCACCGGCGAAAGAGTAGCAACCCGCAGGTACAGTCGGGCGCCGTCCTCAACACGGATCGTGCCGTGGGCGCTGGGTGGGGGTGCTGATTCTGCCGGGCGTCGCCGGGGCGAGTGCGCTGCGCGGCCCGGAATCACCGCCGGTCGAGCGACCGGCCAATGCGCCCGCGTGGGGCCAAAGGGCGGCCGCCTGCGGGTCGGGCGCGGGCCGCGGGACCGGGCGCGGTCGAGGGCGCCTTGGAGAACGCGGGCACGGAGGGTCTGGCACTCACCTCGGCTTGACGCTCGCCAACGGGCGACGACACCGGCCGACTGTGGTCCGGCTGATACTCACCGACGACACCGGTGCCGACCCGCTCCGGCCCCCCGGGCGCTACCGTGCGACGGCCGAATTCACCGGGACGGGCCGGCGGACGACGAGGCATGGACCGTCCCACCAATCGGTTTGTAGGCACTCCGCAGGTTGCTTCGCCACACGGTGCGCCGACCACCGCAGGTCGAGCCGCGGAATGACAGGGGCCAGAGCGTTGCTGCTTGCACCGTGGTCACCACTCCAACTTCGTCTCGATCGCTGCCTGCATCCGTACCGGCTGACCCGCGTTCGGAACACCCGGCCCGACGGCTGAATACGACCACCGGGCTTGATGGGTGGAAGCGTCGCGCCTGTCACCTGTCTCAGAGGTATTTGAACGGGTTGTGCCACGAAGCGTCGTAGGCCACCTCCCCACCATCCTTGAGGGTGTACCGAACGGCAACCGGGTCGTCCTCGGCCCCGGCCTCACACTCCGCCAGCGTCACCTCGCCCAGGACGTGGCACAGCGACAGGGCCATCCGCGCCGGGTCCACCCCGGCCCGGACCGCGGCGTTCCACACGTCCTCAGGCGTAACCGGGCGGCCACACGCCACGATCCGGGTGACCTGGCCCTTCCCACCCCCGCCGACCTCCCCGGCCATACGTACCTCCTCGCCCCCACCCCAGACACCAGTGGATCATAACAAAAAACGGGACTGAAGAATAGTTGTTTGGACGGAAATCGTCTGGACTGGTATCATGGCGGCACCTCTCGGAGAAGCGTGATGCGCTCGCTGCTGATCCTGGTCGTGCTGCTTACCCCGCTCGTGGCGTTCGGCGCCGAGCCGCCCGAGGTCAAGCGGGTCTCCCCGGCCGCCGCCCGCGACCGGGCGGAACTGCTGCACGGAGTGTTCGCCGACACCCTGGGCGTGGTCCACCACCACTACTTCCGCCGCGAGGGAGCCGTCCTTCCGTCGCGGGCGCTCGAAGACGTGTTCGCCAAGCTGGACCGGCAGTCGGGCACCAAAGCGCGGTGGATCGCGGTGAACACCCCGGCCATGAGCGTCAACCACGAACCCGCGACGGCGTTCGAGAAGTCGGCGGCGGCGGCGCTCGCCGGTGGCAAGACGGAGTTCAGCCGCGTCGAGAACGGGTACTACCTGAGGGCCGGGGCCATCCCTCTGGGCGGGGGGTGCGTCGGATGCCACACCCGACAAGCCCCGGGGGCCGACAAGACACCTCGTATGGCCGCCCTGGTCATTGCCATCCCGGTAAAGGACGAGTGATCACCCGGGCCGCAGGGCGGGCTCCTGGCGATCATGTCGCCGTCAAGGTTGAGGGGGCAGGTCCAGTGGGACCGGCGCCCCGCCGGTCCGGCCCAGCGGACGCCTGCCCCACTGGATCCAAACCGGACCGTGTATGAGGCCGGCGCCGGGTCAGCCGATGGGGCGGTACGTACAACCGGACGGCGGAGGGTCGAGCAAACCGCGGGCGCCTCGGACTACCGTGCCCAGTACCTCGGCAGGTCGGGCAAGGTATCGCGGAGGATCTCCAGCACGGCGGTGCGGTCGGCAGCCGACAGGTGCGCGAAGGGCGGGGACGTGTCCTGCCCGGTCAGCACGGCGTGCATCCGCCTCAGAGTGCGTTCCTTCACGCCGGCAGGCAGCGCCGCGAAGGCCTTCGAGTAGACGAGGTAGCTGCACGGGTACTTGAACAGCCGCGTCCTCAGGTCGAACTCGCGTAGCGACCGGCCCTTCTTGTCGACCGGCCCCCGTGCCGCGAACTCCTTTGCGAAGTCCGACGTACCCGCCACCGGCCCGTCCAATTTGGCTTCCCCGCTGAAGAGCAGGTACTCCACCAACTGGTCGCCGGCCCCTTCGATCCGGCGCGTGGCGCTGTCCCACTTCTTGTCGGCCGGCTCGCCGAGGTTCTTGTTCAGCATCGCCTCGTAGTGGCGTGCCTGCCGGGTGGCGATCATCGCCCGGGCGATCCGGTTGTGGCACTCGATCTGGTGCTCGAGGACGAGCAGGGCGACGATGTCGCTGTGCGGCGTCAGGTAGTTCGCCACCGTGAACCGCGACTTCAACTCGGTGACGTTCTGCCCGCCCGCGTTGCCCTCGGCCCTGGGGGCCGCTTCGTTCGCCACGACCCAGTTGCCCATGTGGGTCTGCCGGCCGTGCGTGCCGGTAACGTACCACCCGCCCCAGCGCTCCGAAAACGGGCTGGTGTGGCTCGTGCGGAACGACCCGGCCGAGAGGACCGGCAGCCCGGTCCGGTCGGTGAACACCGACCGGACGAGGTGCCCCGGCATCCCGCCGGTCGCGGGGGAGGCGTGGCAGGTCAGGCACCGGTCCCGCTCGCGGGTGAACCGCGGTGCCGCGTCCGGCTGCTGGTCGAGCGTGTAGTACGCCGTGCCGAGGTTCGTGTCGACCGCGGACACCTCGAGCACGTCCCCGCGGAGGCAGAAGCCGACGTACACGTCGTCGTTGAAATAGATCGCCCGCGGGGTCTTTGGCGTGATCCGCTCGCGCTGCAGACTGGTCCGCGAGAACACGAGGACCTGGGACGACAGCGGAACGTCGAGCTCCTTGAGGAGCGCCGGGAGGTACCCGTGGTCATCCGCGAACGCGAGCCTCGCCTTTCCGGCGTTGATCCGGGTCTGGAGCGCGGCGACGACGTTGTCGGCCTTCGCCGTTCTGTAGTTGATCGGCTCGCGGTCGAGTTCGTCGGGCTGGGCGGCGGCCGGGGCGGCGGCCGCGAGCAGGAGACAGCAGACACCAAAGCGGGACATGACCGGCCTCGGGGCGCGGGGGAGAGCGAAGGGGGGCGTGGGCAGTGTAACGCCCGACCCGCCCGGCGAAAATACATGTCTAGACAATTATTGTCCGGACCGATATTGTTCCGACATGGAAGCCCACTCGCCCCCGACCCGTCACGGCGACACGACTCCCCCGGGCTGGCGCCCCCGGCGGCACACCGCCCCACGCCGCCCCCGGGCCTGACCGCCCGGCCCCCTTCCCGCACCTGCGGACGACCCGGACCGCCCCGTCGGTCCGGGGATGCGGGCACCTGCGCACCCGCCGCCCGCGCAACAGCTGGTCACACAACAAGTGTTCCGACGGGGATTTCGGACATTGGCGTCCGAAATCAACAGAGTTATCAGCCCGCCGCCGCCGATAACCGGGTCGACGAGTTTCCTCTCCCATCCCGTGACCGCAATGCCCGAACCCCCAGCGCCCCCACCCCCACCGGCCGCCCCCCGCCGCTCTCGGCTGCGGCACGTCGTCGCCGGCCTCCTGCTCGCGGCCGCCCTCGGCGGGCTGGCCCGAATGTGGCTCCACTCGCACTGGCAGGTCACCACGGACAACGCCTACGTGGTCGGGAACATCACCCCGGTGTCGGCCGAGGTCGGCGGGACGGTGGTCGCCCTGTACGCGGACGACAACATGGTGGTCGCGGCCGGCGACCCGCTCGCCCAGCTCGACCCGATCCCGTACCAGCTCCAGGTCGACCAGGCCCAGGCCGACCTCCGCCAGGCCCGGGCCGAGGCCGCGGCGGCCGCGGTCAATGTCCGCCTCGTCCGGGACGACCGCAAGAACCTCCTGGCCGGGGCGGTGGCCCGCCGGGGTGAGGCCGACGAGGCGGTCCGGGCGGCGGCAGTCGAAGTGGAGGCCCGGCAGCGGGTCCACCAGAAGGAGGAAGAGGCTCTGGCCGCGGTCAAAGCCCGGGTGCCGGGGCTGGAGGCGTTGGCCAAGAACGCGGCCGACTACCGCGAGCGGTTCGACCGGCTGGCCGCGACCGGCTCGGTCTCGGTCCAGGACCGGGACAACCGCGAGGCGGCGGACCGCGACGCCGCGGCCAAGCTCGCCGCACTCCGGAGCGACGTCGCGGCGGCCGACCGGCAGGTGCTGGCGAGCGACCGGCAGGTCCAGGAGGCCCGCGCCCGGCTCGAACAGGCCCGCCGGGCGACCGCCGCCGCGGCCGCCGCGGTCGGGCAGGCGGAGGCCGCCCAACTCCAGCCCGAGATCGCGACGTCGACCTCCCGGGCGGCCGCCGACCGGGTGGCGCTGGCCGAGGCGAAGTTCCGCCAGGCCCAGCTGTCGCTGAGCAACTGCCTCGTCCGCGCGCCCCAGGCCGGGATCGTCAGCCGGCGGACGATCCAGCTCGGCCAGACGCTCACCCCCCGGACTCCGTTCCTCAGCGTCGTCCCGCTGGACCCCGACAACGTCTGGGTGGTGGCCAACTTCACGGAAGACCAGATGGCCCGGGTGCGGGTCGGGCAGCCGGTCCGCGTCGCCGTCGACGCCATCCCGGACCGCTCGTTCGACGGGTGGGTCGAGAGCGTCTCCGGCGGGACCGGGACGGTCTTCTCGGTGTTCCCGGCGGACAACGCGACCGGGAACTTCACCCGGGTGGTCCAGCGGCTCCCGGTCCGGGTCCGGTTCAGCGGGCCGGAGAACTACGAGCCCCGGGTCCGGCCGGGGCTGTCGGCCCGGGTGTGGGTCGACGAGGGGGCGGCGGTCCGGAAGGGGGGCGGCGCGTGGTAACCCGACGAGACTTCCTGTTCGCCGCCGCCGCGCTCGGCGCGGGCGGTGGGTGCCAGGCCCTCCGGCCGCCCGCCGAGCTGCCCGGCCGGAACCCGCCGCCGGACCCGTCCGACCCGTCCGGCCCCCTGCGGCTCGACGCCGCCTTCGCCCGCAGCCTGGCCAACGTCGAAGTGGTGCGAGCGAACGTCGCGGTTCGGACGGCCGCGGTCGGCCGGTTCGAGGCTCTGAAGTCGTTCGTCCCGTTGATCAACCTGCCGCAGCTGTTCGCCGGCTTCAACCAGTTCGGCGGGGCGGGTGACCGGATTATCTTCCCGGATGTGACCGACGGCGCGCCGCTCGCCGCCCGACCGGGTCTGAACTATGCGTCGTTGAACCGGATGAATCTGTTCTTCCCGCTCGACCCGGCCGGCCAGATCGCGGCCCTGCCGCTGGCCGAGGAGGGGGTCCGGGCGAAGGAACTGATGGAGCAGACGGTCCGCCGGTCGCAGGCGGTCCTGGCGGCCCAGCGGTACTTCGAGGCGAAACAGATCCCGTACGGGCTCAAGACGGCCGAACTGGGGGTGCGGTACGCGCGGGACTTCCTGGCCGTCACCGAGCGGCGGCATGCCGAGCGGCAGGCATTCGACCTGGAGGTGACTCAGGCCCGGGTGGACCTGGGCCGGGCGGAGACTTTGGTCGCGGGCTTCGCGAAGGAGTATGACGTCCGCCGCCAGCAACTCGGGGTGGTGCTCCACACGAGCCGGCTGCTGGTGCCCCAGGAAGAGGGTCCGCTCCCGGTCCGGGCTGAGTCCCACTTCGCGTTCGACCTCGCCGACCCGGACACCGTGGACCTCGGGCTGATCCCGGACTTCCCCGCCTCCCGCGAGGACGCGGTCGCCCGGGCCAGGCAGCAGCGGTTCGAGGTCCGGCTCATGGAGGTCGGGCTACGGGCGGCTCGCGTCCAGGATCGGCGGGATCTGCTCGCATTGCTCGGCATGGGCAAACTGCCGGTCGGCATGGGGTTCAAGAACGCCGGCCCGGCGAACGGCGGGATCGCGCTCGGGGCGGTCTTCGGGACCGCCTACGACGTCCCGCTGGTGGACATCGGGCTGTGGGCCGACCTGCGGCGGTCCCGCCTCGACGTAGTGCGGTCTCAACTCGACCTCGAGCGGGCACTGGTCGACGTGAGCGCCGACGCCGGAGACGCATGGGACCGCTGGCGGTTCGCCGAGGCGGAGTGGCGGCAGCGGGAGGACGAGTACCGGCTGCGGCTGGAGGCCCTGGACCGCCAGCGGCACCTGCTCGCCGAGCGGCAGGTGATCGAGGTCGACGTGCTGGCCGCCGAAGTCGCGGCGTCGCAGGCCGACGCGAACCGGTGGACGGCGTGGTACAGCCTCCAGCTCGCCCGGCTCGACGTGCTACGGTCCACCGAGCTGCTGCTCGACTACGTCGAGAAGTCGCGCGCCGGCGGGCGGGCCGGGCCGAGCCCGGTGGCCCCACCCCCGTCTACCCGTCCCCCCGCCCCGCGTCAGGAGGGCATGTCATGAAGGCGGTTTGGGTCGCGGTCCTGGTGCTCGCGGTCGCCCGACTGGGGGCCGCAGCACCCCCGACACACCCGACCGGGAAGGCCGACGCCGTGCCGGTGGAGAGCGATCTCGCCCCGGGCGCGAAGGTCACGCTCCGCGTCCGTCAGGTCATCCCGGCTGACGGTCTGAGCCGGGGGGAACGGCTGCTCAACGGCCTCCCCCCGCTCCGGGCGGGGGACGTGTTCACGGCCGAACTGGTCGCCCCGTCCAGCCGCCCGGTGCTGATCCTGGCCGGGTGCGTGGACTCGGTCACCCCGCCGGGCCGCTTCGGCCGGCCCGGGAAGGTGTCCGTGAAACTCGCCTGGCCGCTCGGCCCGGCCGGTGGCCAGGCGGGGCGGTGGGGGTTCGACGTCGAGGACCAACGGTTCACCTCGGCCCACCGGCGGCGCGCGATCACGGCCCTGTTCCTGGCGGAGGGGCTCGCGCTCGGGGCCAGCGTCGGGACAACGCTCGACCGGGGCAAGGCCGCGGCGACGCTCGGCGGGGGCGGCGTCGGGCTCCTGCTCGGGGTCGCCTACGCCAGCCTCCAGCCCGGCCAGGAGGGGTCGCTGGAGCCCGGCGACACGCTGGCCGTGGTGGTCGGGACCACGGCCGCGAAGAAGCTCCCACCGGACGCGCCCCTGACCGTCTTTCCGGCCCACGAACCCGAGGGCGAGAAGCACCGGGGGAAGAACCCATGAGACGGCCCGCCTGGATCGTGAGTGTCGCCTGGCTGGTAACGACGGCCGGGTGTCGACCGGCCGCCCCGCCGCCCGCCCCGGCCGACCTGCCGCCGGCGTACCCGCGGGCCACGATCACCGATCCGAAGGTGGCCGGGGCGGCCCGCGGGTTCACCGAATGGGCCGGCCAGCAGCAGGCCGGCGACCGACCGGTATTCGGCCGGATTGAGGTGCTGCCGCCGGTCCCGACCCTCCAGCCCTACGGCATCGGCACCTACCAAAAGGTCCTCCGCCTGCCGGTCGTGCTGACCACCGGCCCCGGCTGGGCCGCGCTGCCGGCGGACGGGCGGGAGGCGGTCACGGCGGCGGCGTTCGCCGACCTGGCGGGCCGGCTGGCGGGGGCCGGGATCACCCCGCCGCTCCGGCCGACCGTCACGCTCCAGACGCCCGAGGGGCTGGAGTTGGCCTGGGTGAACGATGCCCCCCCGGGGCGGAGGCTGCTCCATGGCGACGGCGAGTGACGCCGGCGGGCGGCCCGGGGGCGGCGCGCGGGGGCTCGCGATCGCCGGCCCGCTCGCGGCCCAGGCCGCGGTGTGGCTGACCACCGCCGGGCACACCGCCAACTTCCGGGAGATGAACGACGCCCGCGGGTGGATCCCGTCGGTCGGGTTCGGGCTCCACGCGGCGTACCTGTTCGCCGTCGCGGCCTCGATCCTGATCGCCCCCGCCCTGCGGCGAGCGGCGTCGTCCCACGCCCTCGCGGTCCTCGGGCTCGGGCTACTCGCCGCCGGCTCCCTCCTGAGCGGGCTGAACCTGCACACCACCTACGACCTCGCGGTGGTCGCCCGCGTCCTGGCCGGGTTCGGCGCGGGCCAGGCGCTGGTCGCGGCCCCGCGGCTGCTCCCGGCCGCGCGGCCGGGGGCGGTCGACCTGTTCGAGGTCCTACTCCCGGCGCTCGGCCCGCCGGTGATCGCCCTGGCGAGCGTCTCGTACGGGTGGTCGGACTGGGAGGGGGCGTTCCTGTTCGAGGCCGTCCTCGCCGTGTTCGGGCTGGCGTGCGTGGTCCCGCTCGACCCGCCCCCCGAGCCGCCGGCCCGCACCCGCGGGCCGGTCGCCTACTGGCCCGCACTCGTGGTCGGGCTGGCCTGTGCCTGGTACCTGCTCCACTGGGGCTACCTGAGCGGGTGGGGCGAGGACCGGACGGTCCTCC
>JAFKFQ010000438.1:28217-33495 GCA_017308215.1 bacterium
GCCGCGCTGTGGCTCGCGTGGCCCAGCCTGCCCGCGCCCCTGGTCCGGGAGGGGGTGGCGCGCGGGACGTTCGTCGGGTACGCGGGGACGGTCCAGTTCTTCCAGGTGGCCGAGACGGGCGTCTTCGGGGGGCTGTTCATCAACGTGGGGGAGTGGGAGCGGGCGTTCCTGATCCTCCCGCTCGGGCTCGGGGCGGCGGTCTCGCTCCTGGCCGGGCGGCTGACGTGGCGGGCCACGCGGCCCGGGCGGCTGAGCACGGCAGTCGGCCTCCTGACGATCACGGCGGGCATGGCCTACGCCTACGCCCGGATGCTCGGCTGGCCGTTCTGGGTCATTCAGAACGTGGTCGAGTTCAACTGGTTCGCCGCCCCGCAGGTGTGGGAAATGGCCCCGGGCCGGTTCCTGATCGGGTTCGGCTTCGGCCTGGTGATCCTGTCGGAGACGCACCGCGCGGGGCGGGACCCGGCCCGCGAGGCGCGGGTCGAGGTCGGGCTCCACGCGGCCCAGTTCCTCGGGGCCGGGGTCGGGATCGGGCTGCTGGCCACGGCCCTGCTCGCCGGGCACCAGTGGGAGTACTCGTACGCGGCCGACCGCGGGGCGATCCAGGCGCCCGAGGTCGCCGGCCGCACCGCCCGGCTCGGCGAGGTGTACGCCGGGAGCGGCGCCGCCGACCCGGTCCGGCGGGCCGAAACCCTGATGTTCCGCTCGGTCAACTACCAGGCCGACGTCCTGGTCTTCGCCAACATCTACGCGTGGTTCGGGGTCACGTCGGCGGTGCTGGCCGCCGCCCTCCTCGGGCGGATCGCCTGGCTCGCGCTCGTACCCGGGCGGCACGAAGACCCGGCCCCTCCGGGCGCGGACCCGCCCGCCGGCGGACTACCTCAGGGAACCGGAGGGGCATGAGCTTGGAGGGCAGCCGTAGTCGTGGTGTGCGTCATCAGCGCGGATTGCGTTGTGAATTCACGCCGCTCGATTCTGATGAAACACGTGTTGACACACTGCGAGTGGCGCGCATACTACAATTCAGGACACATGTGTCCTATTTCAGTCACCCTCCTGCCCCGCTGGCGTCTTCCGGCCCTGACCGTGTCACTCCCCGGGAGCGCCGTCCTCTCTCACGAATGGAGCAGACCGTGTCGCGTCTTACCCCGCGTGTGGCCCTCGTCCTAGCAGCGTGCTTCGCCGCCGTCGCGCTTACCGGTTTTCCGCCGCGGCCGGAGTTCGCGGCGGCCGACGACAAGGCGCCGGGCACCGGCCCGGACAAGGCCGCCGTCGAGCGGACTCGTGCCACGGTCAAGATGCTGGACGACCTGCACAAGGGGTATGTGGTCACGATCACCGACACCTACGTCAAGGCCCAGGAGCGGACGCCGGCCGCGACTGTGGTCAAGAAAGTGTTCGCGCACATGGAGAAGAACCGGCACGGGACCGGTCGGCTGATCGACGCGACCGGCAGCCCGCTGCGGGAGGGGAACGTGGCCAAGACCGACTTCGAGAAGGCCGCGGTGGCCGCGATCAAGGGCGGGAAGGGGTACGTCGACGAGGTCGGGACGAAGGACGGGAAGCCGGTCCTCCGGGCGGCGACGGTGGTCCCGGCCGTCATGCCGGCCTGCGTGAACTGCCACCCGCACGTCAAGGAGGGCGAGGTGCTGGGGGCGCTGATCTACGAACTCCCCATCCGGTGACGAACCCTGTGGCGGGGCCGCGGACGGGCGGGGCGACACCGGCTTGCAGGCCGGCGCCCCGTCCCGCTCGCATGGCGGGGCCGCCCCCCCGCGCCCCATTCGGAGGCGCGATCCGAACTGGTTCGCGCACCGAATAATCGAGTACACGCCTGCCGCGCACGGAATGAGATCGCACTCCTCTGGCGAGAAGTAACCCGCATCACACCGAGTTATTGCTCCGAGGGTAGGGCACGGGCTTGTAGTTTCGGCACCCACACTTTCGAGGACGGCCCATGAGGCGGATCGGAATCCTGACCGCCGGCGGCGACACCCCGGCCCTGAACGCGACCATCCACGGGGCGGTGACCCGCGCGTGCCAGCTCCGGGTCGAAGTGGTCGGGATCATCAAGGGCTTCAGCGGGCTGTTCAACCCCCGGGTGCCCCACGTCTTCCTGAACCCACTGTTCATTCCCATCCCCGAACTCGACCCGACCCTCGGTGGCACCCTGCTCGGGGCGTCCCGCGACTACGTCGACGCGGGGGACACCGCCGGGGTGGACCTGATCACCGGCCGGCTCGCGCGGCTCGGGATCGAGGGGCTGATCTGCGTCGGCGGGGACGGCACCCTGAACGGGATGCAGGCCCTGTGCGACCGGCTCCCGACGGTGCTGGCCCCGAAGACGATCGACAACGACCTCGGGCTCAACTACCGCAACGAGTCGGACGAGTGGGTCCGGCAGCCGGGCGGCCCCGACCCGCGGGCGGCGCCGCCCCCCGACGCCATCGTGAAGGGCGGGCACCGGTACGCGCGGCTGCCGTCCCGCACCCGGTTCGACCTGGACCAGATGGTGAACTACGTCACCCCCGGGTACGCCACCGCGGTGTTCGTGTCGGCGATGGGCGTGCAGCGGGTGCGCACCACCGCCGAGAGTCACCGCCGGATCGCCATCATCGAGGTGATGGGGCGCCACTCCGGGTACATCGCGCTGGGGGCCGCGTACGGCCAGCCGGACCTCCTGCTCGTCCCCGAGAGCCGGTTGAACGTGGAGACCCTGGTGGGGCGGGTGCGGGAGATTTACGACCTCCAGAAACACTGCGTGATCGTGTGCGGGGAGGGGGTGGTGAACGAGGACGGGCGGGAACTCGGGGCCGAGCACGCGACCACCGACCCGTCCGGGAACGTGGCCCTGAGCGGGGCGGCGGAGGCGCTGCGGGCGGAACTCATCCGGGCCCTCGGGGACGCGTACTTCACCAGCCGGCGGCGGAACGAGTCGGCCCGCGCGGCGGTGTTCACCCGCAAGCTCGGCCACACCCAGCGCGGCGGCCGACCGGTCCGGTTCGACCGGTTCCACGCCGCCCGCCTCGGCGGGCACGCCGTCGACCTCCTGCTCGAAGGCCGGCCGAACGCGGTCGCCGTCCTCCAGTACGGCCGGGACAAGGGGTTCCACCTGGGCGGGGTCGACGCGAACGAGTTCCGCGACCGCTGGGGGCTGATCCACCCCCGCCAGATGCACCCGAGCTTCTACGACCCCGAGCTGATGCGGCCGAGCCAGACCGGCGTCGACTACCTGCACCCGGTCTTCGCCAACGCGGTCGGTGCCGACGACGTGGAGGTGCTCCGGTCGGGCCTGTTCGACCCCAGCCACCTGCGGATGCCGTACCATTCCGTTAACACCGACGTCGGGCGGCGCATCCAGTACCTCCGCGAGTGACGGGAACCCACGACGACCGGAAAGCGAGGGGGAAATGGCCAGACGGTTGCCCAGGATCAGCCTCGTGCGCGCCTACGAGGCCGGCCGGCAGGACTGTGGCTATCGCGTCCTCGTCGACCGCCTCTGGCCACGTGGGGTGAAGAAGGAAGACCTGCCCCTCGACGAGTGGGCCAAAGACCTGGCACCGAGTCCGGGGCTGCGCCGGTGGTTCGGTCATCGGCCGGAGCGCTGGGACGAGTTCCGACAGCGGTACACCGAGGAGTTGCGATCCCGCCCGGAGGCAATCGGACGGCTGCTGAAGGTCGCGGCCCGCCGGCGCGTGGCACTGCTATTCGGCGCCCGCGATGTCGAGCACAGCCACGCGGTCGTGCTGTGGGAGTTCCTCCAATCCGAGCGATCCGGCTCCGCGCGCCCGACGGTCAGTGAGGCCGGATGATAGTGCCCTGGTTGTCGCAGGAGACACGCAGCCCATCGGTAGCGGTACGTCACCCAGGCCGGTCCGACCCCGACCGCCGTGCCCCCGACCACCTCCACAGGAACATCCCCGCCAGGTGGGCGGGGTCGAACGCGACCTTCCCGGTAGCGGATGTTCCTGTCGGTCGACCACTATCAGGTGGCGGCCATGCTACCACCGGCCCCGGGGCTGACGCTCGGCCCGCCGGTCAAGCGGTGGACGGGCCGCCGCGCCGTCACGGGTGGTACCGCCGCGGCCGAAGCTCTGTCACCGGCGTGAACGGCCGCGGTTCCCCACGGGGGAACCGCGACCGGAAAACACTCACCGTGCGGCGCCCTCGATGGTTACTCGACTGGGATCACTAGTGATGGTGGTCGTGGCCGCCCTGGAACAGGCGGTGCCGCGCGTCGCCGGCGGCGCGGACGTAGGCGAGGAGGTCGAGCACCTCGTCACGGGAGAGGCGGTCGAGCAGGCCGCGCGGCATGATCGAGGTCGTCCCCTTCGTGCGGCCGGCGATGTCGGCGGTCCTCACCTCCTTCGGCGTCGCCGCGGCCAGCGGGTTCTCGATCACCCGCACCACGCCGTCCTTCTCGGACAGGATCATTCCCGTCACGACCGTGTCGTCCGATTTCACGAGCCGGTACGTCGCGTACTTGTCCTCGATCCGCAGCGACGGGTCGAGGACGTGGCGCAGCACCTCGGTCGTGTTCGGGAACAGCTTGGTGTCGAGTTTCGTCAGGTCGGGGCCGAACTCGTTGCCGACACCGCCGAGCTTGTGGCACGCCGCGCACGTCGCCACCGTGAACATCTGCCGGCCGTTGGCGAAGTTCCGCCCGCCGCCGCGCTCCATCTCGCCGACCGCCGCCGCCAGGTCTTCCAGCTTCCACTCGGTCCGCGGGCGGATGTGCTTGAGCAGGTCGTCCTGCGCCAGCAGCGGGTTCTTCGCCAGATACGCCTCCGGGTTCTCCAGATAGCCGTCGAGGTCGGCGACGACGTACAGAGCCCCGTGCATCCGCCGCCAGTGCCCCGGGTACGTGCAGACGTAGGGGTACACGCCCGGCTGCGCCGGCGCCTGGAAGCGGAGCTGTTGCGACTGCAGCGGCGCGAGAAGACGGCTCGACAGCAGAATCGCCCCGGCCGGCGCCGGCGGGACGTAGTGCTTCTCGGCGGCACCGGGCTGCGTGGCGAACGTCTCGGCGAGGTTGCCGACCTCCGCCAGCGCGCCGGGCCGCGTGACGACGAAGTTGTGCGGCATGATGTCCGTGTTCTCGAACACGAACTCGACCGGCCGCCCGGCCTGGACGACGAGGCGGTCCGTGTTGAAAAGCATCTGGTCCGTCAGCGTGCCGACGCGGACGACGCGGACGCCGATCTCGGAAAGCTCGCGGCGGGCGCGGCGCGCCTCGTCCGGCGGGAGGAGGCCGGCGAGCGCCTCGCCGAGTTGCATC
>JAFKFQ010000438.1:33515-52113 GCA_017308215.1 bacterium
TTGTCCGCCGCCGGCAGCGCGCGGATCGACGCCATCACCGTGTCGAGGAGCGGCTTCGCTCTCTCCTTCGGCCACTCCTTCGCCGGGATGCGGAGTAGCGCCGACACCGCCGCGGGGCGCTCGTCGGCGTCGGCGACGAATTTGGCAATGGCATTGAAGGCGTCTGCCTCCTTGCCGCGGACGCTCGCCAGCGCCAGCATCGCCGACCGGCGCACCACGCGCTCGGGGTTGGCGGCGCCGACGGCGATCTCCGCCTTCTCCTTCGGAGCCGGGTTCTTCGCCTGTTGGAACGCGGCGCGGCGGTCGGCGTCGAGCACCTTCAGCGTGAAGTTGCTGAGCCGGCTGCCGAGGTTGCCGTCGGTGCGGTTGTAGACGCGGACCGTCTCGACCGGGAACTCGCCGCCGAGATCGACCTCCCACCACGGCGCGTCGGTCCCCTCCTGCGTGTGCGTCTGGCCGCCGTCGCCGTAGCTGCCGCTCGTGTTCCCGTCCACGGCCCGCGCCGCGACACCGCCGTATCCGGTACTGCTCTGCGTCGCCGGCTTCTTCAGCGCGACGTTCTTCCCGTCCGAAATCACCTCGACCTCGGCGAGCGTCAACGTCCGCTGCTTGCCCGGTAGTTCGATGCGGACGTAGCGGCCGCGGACCGCCTTGCCGTTCTCCGTCTTCAGGTTGTCGGGCAGCCCGGCCAGCAACGACTCGACCTTCGGGTAGAGCGCTGCGCGCTGGCCCGGATCGCGGACGAGCGGCATCGCAGCGACGAGGTCTTGCAGCGGGCCGACGCCGCGCGTCGCGGCGGCCCACGCCGGATCGACCGCCCCGTCGATGGCGACGCGGGTGGCGAACGCAAGTTGGCGGGTCAACGCGTGCTTGCCGTCGGTGGACAACGGTACCACGGCGCCCCTCAGCACCGGCAGTTCGGCGTCCGGCTGCGGCAGAAGCAGGCGGAACAGGTCGAACGTCACGCTCTCGTCTGCTTTCAGCGCCGCATCGTGCGTGCGAATGGCGTCGATCAGCACCGCGAGCGGCGACTGGCCCTTCTGACGGGCCAGCACGCCGGCCGCCTCGCGGCGCACGTCCTCGCGGACGGCGGGCCGCATCAGAAGCTCGGCGTTCACGCCGGCCGTGCGCTCCATCCGCAACAGGTCGTCGGTGGCGACGGCGCGGAGGAAGTAGCGGGCGCCGGCGGGCGTGGTGAACGGGATCGGCCGGCGCTCGGCGACCGCCTGCCGGATCAGCGGGTCGAGCGCCTTCATCGTCTCGCCCATGAGGAACGTCAGCGCCTCGTCGGTCGGCTTGTCCTGGGCGATGAACACGACCTCCGCCGCCTCCGGCACACCGAAGAAGCTCGCGCCCCACACCGCCATGAGGCGCACGCGCGGGTGGTCGTCCGCGGCGGCGGCCCGCAGCTTGTCCAGCGCGTCGGGGATGCGCTCACGCTGGTAGGTCAGGATGCGCACCGCCGCGGCGCGGGCGCGGAAGTCCGGCGAGCGGAGCACGCGGTCGAGCGCCGTGGGGTCGACGACGTTGTGCGCCTGCCGTAGCCACGCCGCCTCGAGTAGCGCGTGCTCCTGCGCCTCCCCGGCGAGTTGCTTCTTCCCGCCGGCCACGTCGCGGGTCCAGTCCTTGAGCGCGAGCATCACGGCGTCGGTGTCGCGGGCGCCGAGCTCGCTGCGGGCGCGGCCGCGGACGCGGTCCTCGGGGTGTGTCAGCAGGTCGAGCAGTTCGGGGATCGGCCGCCCGGCGACCGGCGGCGACTTCGACAGCTCTCGGCCCTCCGCGGTCACCTTGTAGATGCGGCCGTGGGTGCGGTCGCGGCTCGGGTCGCGGAGGTTGTGCTGCATGTGGCCGATGATCGGGTTGTGCCAGTCGATGAAGTACACCGCCCCGTCCGGCCCGACCTTGATGTCCGACGGGCGGAAGTTCGGGTCGGTGCTGCTTAGCATCGGTGTCAGTTCTTCGGCGCCGAGGCTGCTGCCGGGGTCGGTCAGCTTGTAGCGCAGGATGCCCTGAAAGCCGATGACGTTCCCGACGAGCAGGTTGCCGTCGTACTCGGGCGGGAAGTGGCGGCTGGAGAGCACCTCCATGCCCGGGCACGGCCGCGTCTTCTGCTGGTACACCTGCGGCGGGCGGCCGTGCTTGATCGGGAACGGCAGGTGCCCGCTGAACAGCGGCGCGTGGTACGGCACGGCGCCGGTGCCGTCCACCACGACGTCCTGCCCCCAGCGGTCGAACACGTGGCCGTGCGGGTTGGCAAAGCCGAACGTCACGTACACGTCGAACCGCTGCGTCCGCGGCTCGTAGCGGAACACGGCGCCGTTCGCCACCCGCTTCGGCGGGCCGTAGGGGTCTTCGACCTGCGAGTGGTGGAACGTCCCCTCCTGGAAGTACACGGCGCCGCCCGGGTCGGTCACGAAGCTGTTCGCCGTGTGGTGCGTGTCGGCCGTGTCGAGGCCGTGAATCACCCGCCGGCGCACGTCGGCCTTGCCGTCGCCGTCCGTGTCCTTGAGGAAGATCAGGTCCGGGGCGCCGGCGAGGAGCACGCCGCCGTTGAAGAACTCGAAGCCGGTCGGGTTGTGGAGCCTGTCGGCGAAGACGGTCATCTTGTCGGCGCGGCCGTCGCCGTTGGTGTCCTCGAAGACGAGGAGCTTGTCGTCCATCGGCTCGCCGGGCTTCCAGTGCGGGTACGTCGACCACGCGGCGACCCACAGCTTGCCGTCCGGCGCCCACGCCATCTGCACCGGGTTCACCAGTTCCGGGAACATCGCCTCGTCGGCGAACAGCGTGACCGTCAGCCCCTTGCCGACGGTCATGCTCTTGATCGCCTCCTCGCCCGACAGGAACAGGTGCGTGCCGTTCGGCCCCTTCCCCGGCTTGTTGGTGACGACCGGGATGAGCGGCGGGAGGTTCGAGTCGTCCGCCTTCTCGGCCCGCCCGCGGGCGGCGGCCCACACCACCTTGTCGCGGTTGCGGACCATCTGGTCGATGACCTCGAGCTCGCGCTGGGCGACCTCGTAGTTGCTCTGGCCGTTCACGAACCGCAGCCACGCCCGCCCGCCGAACGTGCTGTACCCGTCGGTCGCCCGGTAGCGATGGAACCACAGCGCGTTCCTCTCGACCACCGCCGGGCGGATGCGGTTCAGTACGTCGTCCGGGGGCGGGAGGTACTTTCCGTCGTTGGGAAAGAGCGCGGCGTCGACGGCCTGGGCGAGCGCGCGGTTACCGCCCTCGGCGAGGTGGACGCCGTTGATCGTGAGCCTCTCCTTGGCGGTCGTGTAGCGGCCCTGCATCGGCGTGAAGAGGTCGACGAACGGCACGTTCGCCTTCGCCGCCACGTCCTTCATCGCGGCCGTGTAGAGGGCGAGGTTCTTGTTCTGCTCGTCGCCGCGCGGCAGGTTCGGCGAGTGGTGGTTCTCGAACGGCACCGGCGAGAACAGCACCAGCCGCGGCGCCGACCGCCCGTTGTAGCGCTGGCCCGTGACGTGCGCGATGAAGTCGCCGACCTGCTGGCGGAACTGCGGCAGCCCGGCCTCGCCGGCCCAGCTCTCGTTGTTGCCGAAGAAGGCGAAGATCACGTCGGCGTTGGTGCCGACGTTCTCGAACCGGTTCGCCTTCACCACGGACTTGTCGCCGACGCTGTTCGGTTGCGGCACGGGCGCGGCGCCGGCGAGCCACTGGTCGGCCGTACCGAAGTCCTGCGAGCGGAGCCGCTTGTTGAAGTCGGGATTCGCCGTATAGCCGCCGACCTCGTCGCCGCTGAACCCGAGGTTGCGGAACGTCAGATCGTGCTCGGGGAGGCGGGCGTGGAGGAAGGTTTCGAGCCAGCCGTCGTGCTGCATCCGCTCGGCGAGCGTGTTGCCGATGATGCAGACGTGGTCGCCGCGGTCGAGACGGAACGGGCCGGGCGGCTGCGCGGCGGCCTCGGGCCGGGAAGAGACGACCGCGACCGCGACAAGGACGGCGAGCGGCAGGGCAACGAGGCAGGCGCGAAGGCGGCCGCCGGGCATGGGAACGCTCCGGGGAGGGGGCGGGGTGGGTGCCGTTGTACCCGGCGCGGCGGGCGGACGCAACGGCCCGGCCGAACCTGACGTAGACTACCCGTATGCCGATCCTGCTGGTTCTGTTCGTCACCGCCGCCTGCCTGCCGGTCCCGTGGGTGAACCCGCTCGGGCTCACCGCCGGCGGCGCGGCCGGGCTCACGGCGGCGGTCGTCGGCACGTCGCTGGCCGCCGCCGTGGCGCTGCGGGCGTTGGCGGTCCGCGCCCTCCGCCGCGACCCGGCCCGGCGCGCCGGGGTGGCCCGCGTGTACGGCCGGCTGCGGCGGCTGTTCGGCCTCACCAACCTGGCACTCGCGGCGGGCGCGATCGCCGGGCTCGGGTGGGGGTGGGCGGTCCAACACACACTGACCGTCACCCGCTTCGGGTTCGAGCAACTCGCCCCGTTCGCCGAGCTGGCGGTGCCGCTGCCGTACTTCGTCGTGCTCGTCGGCGGGTGGGTGCTCTACTACGACGCCGAGCGGGCGCTGCACGCGGCGGGTGGCGGGAAGAACTTCCCGTCTCGGCTCACCTACGTCCTCGGCCACGCCCGGCTGATGGCGCTGATGGTCGGACTGCCGGTCACGCTCTACGCCGGACTCCAGTCGCTCGGCCGCTTCTACCCGGAACTCGCCACCGCCGACGCCTTCCGCCTCGGTTCGCTGGCGCTGCTCCCGGGGCTGGCGATGGTGATGCCGCTCCTGGCGAAGCCGCTCCTCGGGCTGCGGCGGCTGCCGGACGGCCCGACGCGCGACCGCCTCGAAGCGCTCGCCCGCCGCCTCCGCTTCCGCTACACGGACCTGCTCCTGTGGCCGACGCACGGGACGATGGCGAACGCGCTCATCGCCGGCCTCATCCCGCAGGCCCGCTACGTCGTGTTCACCGACCGCATCCTCGACGAATTCCCGGCCGACGAGGTCGACGCGATCTTCGGCCACGAGGTCGGGCACCAGCAGCACGGCCACCTGTGGCTGTACGCGGCGTTCATCCTGCTCAGCGTGATCGACCTGTCGGCGCTGGCGCTGTGGGCACAGCCGTACCTCGTCGCCACGCTGACCCCGGCGGCGTTCGACGCGCCGTGGTGGCTCGCGCTCCCGCCGGTCGGGCTGGCGGCGGCGTACATCTTCCTGGTGTTCGGCCTGCTGTCGCGGCGGTGCGAGCGGCAGGCGGACGTGTTCGGCTGCCGCGCCGTGTCGTGCGCGAACCCGGCCTGCACCGGCCACAACCCCGACACCGACTTCCCCGCCGCCGGGCGCGGCCTGTGCCCGACCGGCATCCGCACGTTCGTCCGCGCCCTGGAGCGGGTCGAACTGCTGCACGGCCCCGACGACCCGGCGCCGCACCGGCCGACCAAGCGCCTGCTGCGCGGCGTGTTCGGGTGGCTGCGGGCGTGGCAGCACGGCCCGATCCGCCGCCGCGTCGGGTTCCTGATGGACCTCATCGACCACCCGGCCCGCGAGCGGCGCTTCCAGTGGCGGGTGTTCGCCTTCCGCGTCGCACTGATGGCGATCCTCGTCGCCGCGCTCGTGGCCCTCGGTGAGGCCGTCGGCTGGCGGAATCTGCTCGCCGCGCTGTAGGGGCGGTTCGCGGTTCACCCCGGGCGGTCGTCCGGCTAAGATGAGAGCCACACGCACGACTGGTGCGTAGTAGCTGAGAGGTAGCACCCGGCCAAAATAGCCGGCACACTCGGTGTGCCGTTCTTCGGCATGGCACACGGAATGTGCCGGCTACTTTCGAGCCACACGCACCTACCGCGGAGGCGCCCAATGCCCGACCCGGTTCTTCCCCCGCCCGCGCCCGCCCGGCGGCCCCCGTGGCCGCTCATCATGGGGGTCGCCGGGGTCGGGCTCGCCGTACTCGTGGTTTCGCTTTTGGCCGGCGGCCCGGGCGCCGTCGCCAGTCAGGACGGCAAGGACGCCAAGAACACCAAGGCGAAGGACGACAAGGAGAAGGAGAAGGAAAAGGACAAGGCCGACGAGCCGCCGCGCCGCCGCATCCCGGCGCCGGAGCTCGACGGCGGCACGGCGTGGCTCAACACCGCCCGCCCGCTCTCGCTCAAAGACCTCCGCGGCCGCGTCGTCCTCCTCGACTTCTGGACGCTCTGCTGCATCAACTGCATCCACATCCTGCCCGACCTGCACCGGCTCGAACAGCGGTTCCGCGACGAGCTCGTCGTCATCGGCGTCCACTCGCCGAAGTTCGATAACGAGAAGGACACGTTCTCGATCCGCAAGGCGGTGCTCCGCTACCAGATCGAACACCCGGTCGTGAACGACGCCGAGCGGAAGATCTGGGACCGCTTCGAGGTCGACGCGTGGCCGACGTTCGTACTCATCGACCCGGAAGGGAACCTCGTCGGCTACACGTCCGGCGAGCAGCAGTACGACCTGCTTGAAGGCGTCATCAGCCGCGTGGTCGATGACGCCCGGCGGCGGAAGACGCTGAACACCACGCCGATCCGCTTCGACCTGGCGCGGCTCCGCGAGGGCGGCGACACCACGCCGCTGTACTTCCCCGGGAAGGTGACCGCCGACGAGGCCGGCGGCCGTCTCCTCATCGCCGACAGCACGCACCACCGCATCGTCATCACCGACCTCGCCGGGAACGGCATCGCCGTGGCCGGGAACGGCCAGCCGGGGTTGCAGGACGGCCCGTTCGCGGTCGCGCAGTTCGACGACCCGCAGGGGATCGCCGTCCGCGGCGACACGGCCTACGTCGCCGACCGCAAGAACCACGTCATCCGCAAGCTCGACCTGAAGAACAAGACGGTGACGACCGTCGCCGGCACCGGCAAGCAGGCCGCCGACCCGAACGACCGGCGCATCCCGCAGCCGGTCCCGGCAAAGAGCATCGGGCTCAACAGCCCGTGGGACGTGCTGCTCGTCGGCGACGAACTCTTCATCGCCATGGCCGGGCACCACCAGATCTGGACCTACGACCTGAAGAAGGACGAGGTCGCGCCCTACGCCGGCAGCGGCCGCGAGAACATCGGCGACGGGCCGTTCCCGTTCTCGATGTTCGCCCAGCCGAGCGGCTTGGCGACGGACGGCAAATCGGTCTTCGTCGCCGACAGCGAGATCAGCGCGCTCCGCGAGGTGCCGCTGGGCGGCAAGGGCGAGGTGAAGACGCTCGTCGGCCGCGGGCTGTTCGTGTTCGGCGACAAGGACGGCCCCGGCCGCATCGACGACCCGCTGGAGCGCGAGACGAAGGAAGCGCGGTTGCAGCACGCCCTCGGCGTCGCGTACGCCGACGGCAAGCTGTACGTCGCCGACACGTACAACAGCAAGCTCCGCGTGTACGACCCGGCGGCGAAGACGCTGACGACGTTCCTCGGCGGCAGCGACACGGCCGGCTGGTTCACCGGGCCGATGTTCAACGAACCGGCCGGTATCAGCCACGCGAAGGGCAAGCTCTACGTCGCCGACACGAACGCCCACCGCATCCGCGTCGTGGACCTGAAGACGCGCGCGGTGAGCACGCTGCAACTCCGCGGCGTCGAACCCCCGCCGGCGCCGCCGGCCCCCGCCCCCGTTCCGAAGAGGTAACCCATGCGCACGACACGGACGCCCGCGCTGGTCGCGTTCCTCACCGCCGCCGTCGTGGCCGCCCAGCCCGGCGCGCCGCTCGACGCGCGGCAGAAGGCCGACTGGTTCGCCAAGGCGGTGAAGTCGGTCCAGGCGAAGTTCGAGCCGGCGGACGCGAAGCCGGGGCAGACGGTCACGTTCACGCTCACCGTGGACCTGAACGACGGCTACCACACCTACCCGACCGTGCAGCCGGACAAGGCGGCGGCGGCGATGACCAACCAGCTCAAGTTCCCCGACCCCGGTGCGGTCGTGTTCGTCGGCGGCGTGACCGACCCGCCGATCTACGACGTCAAGAGCGAGCCGGACCTGGGGATCAAGGAGTACCGCGTGAACCCCGGCACGGTGGTGTACACGCGGAAGGCGGTGGTGTCGCCGAAGGCGACGCCGGGGCCGGCGGCGGTGAAGCTGCCGACGTTCCGCATCCAGGTGTGCGACAAGAACAACTGCTTCCCGCCGAAGGCGGTGCCGGTCGAGGCGACGCTGAAGGTGCTGCCCGGTCCGGCGGTGCCGGTCGAGGCCGCCTACGCCGCCGAGGTGGCGAAGGCCGTCGGGAAGTGACCGTCGTGTAAGCGCCGGCGGGTTCCCCGCGTATTACAGAACGCCCGCGGGTTCCCGCGGGCGTTCGCCGTCCGTTCGGAGCACGTCATGCCCCGTCTCCCCCGGCTCCTCGCGTTGGCGGTGCTGGCCCTGTCGGCGGCGCCGGCGCTTGCCCAGCCCACCGGCAACGACCCATTCCAGCCGCCGAAGCAGAAGCGGCAGCCGGCGTTCTACCGGTACGCCAACGTCTCGTTCGAGGTCGTTCCGGCGAAGGCGAAGCGGGGCGAGACCGTTACGGCCCGCCTGACAGTGACCCCGAAGCAAGAGGGCTGGGTGACATACCCCTTCTTCCCGAAGGACGCGGAGCAGTCGTCGAAGAACACACTCGCCGGTCTCCCCGCGACGAAAGACTTCGTGTTCCTTCCCGGAACGACCGACCCACCCGGGGTGGCGGAGAAGCCGCGGCCCGACGCGGCGGGAAAAACCGATCAGTATTACCCGAAGGCGGCGACCTGGGAGTTTCGGATCTTCGTCCCGCCCCAGGCTGAGCCCGGCAAGAAGACCGTCAATCTCGGCGAATCGACGCTCCAGGTTTGCAGGTCGGTGTGCGTCACGCTGACGCGGAGCGAACTCCCGACCGCCGAGCTCGAAGTTCTCGACGAACCGGCGACGAACCCGAATCCCGCCGATCTTGCCGCAGCCGAGAAACTCCTCAACCCGACGCGGGCGCCGGGCGCCAACCCACCCGCGGCAATTGGTCCACAGGGTCCGAACGCCGTTGCCCCGGCGCAGTCACCGACGGCCGCGCCGTCTACGGAAGACGGGCGGAAGCCGGCGAAGCCGCTCGCCGACTATGAGGCCGAGCTCGAAGCGATCCGTAAGTCGCTCGTTCTCGACGACGCCCCGGGCGGCGCGTCACGGGCGGGCGGGGCGCCGGCGGAAGGGCTCGGGGCGTTCCTCGCCACGGCGGCGCTGTGGGGGCTCATCTCGCTCGTCACGCCGTGCGTCTTCCCGATGATCCCGATCACGGTGAGTATCTTCCTCAAACAGGCGGACGGGTCGCTCCGCGAGCGGCTGAAGCTGGCGGGCGTCTACTCGCTCACCATCATCACTGTCCTCGGCTTCTCGGCGTTCGCGCTGTTGAAGTTCATGGCCGTCCTCGCCGCCCACCCGGCAACGAACATTGCGCTCGGCGTGCTGTTCTTCGTGCTGGCGCTGAGCCTGTTCGGGATGTACGAACTGACGCTCCCGAATAGCCTCGCCCGGCGGCTCCAGTCGAAGCAGGCGAAGGGCGGCGTGGTCGGCACCGTGTTCGGGGCGCTGGCGTTCACGGTCATCAGCTTCACGTGCGTCGCCCCGTTCCTCGGCGGGTTCGCCGGCATCTCCGCCGCGTCCGCCGCCGAGGGGAACCTGATCGCCGTGCCGAGCACGCGCGAGGTGCTCGGCGGGCTGGCGTTCGCCACCGCGTTCGCGGCGCCGTTCTTCGTACTGGCGCTGGTGCCGGGTCTGCTCAAGGCGCTGCCGCGGTCGGGCGGGTGGCTCGACAGCGTGAAGGTGGTGATGGGCTTCCTCGAACTCGCCGCGGCGTTGAAGTTCCTCCGCACCGCCGAGTTGCGGTTGCTGCCGAGCCCCGAGTACTTCACCTACGACCTCGTGCTCGCCGGCTGGGTGGCGATCGCGGCGGCGTGCGGGCTGTACCTGCTGAACCTCTACCGCCTCCCGCACGACGAGGAGCGGCCGAACATCGGCGTGCCGCGCCTGCTGTTCGCGGCAGCGTTCCTGGGGCTGGCGGTGTACCTCGCGCCGGCGCTGGTCAAGACCCACGAA
Organism: bacterium; assembly: GCA_017308215.1. Lineage (GTDB taxonomy): Bacteria > Planctomycetota > Planctomycetia > Gemmatales > Gemmataceae > Urbifossiella. The sequence continues at coordinate 43,501 of JAFKFQ010000438.1, forward strand.
GGAAAGCACCCTCGCCCGAGTGGCGCGGTCTATGCCTGGGTTGAAGCCTTCCTGCTGCCAGAACACGTAGCAGCGGCCGAGATCGGGACGGACCTGCGCGAGGCAATCAACCAGGCGCGGAAGACCAACAAGCCGGTGTTCGTGGACTTCACCGGCGTGACGTGCACGAACTGCAAGTACAACGAGTCCGTCGTCTTCACGCGGCCCGAGGTGAAAGCCCATCTCGACGGCTTTGAGCAGGTTCAGCTTTACACGGACGAGGTTCCGTCGGCCGCCTATCGCGCTGACCCGGGCCAGCGGCAGCGGGTGGACGAGGCGTATGCGAACCGGAACTTCCAGATCGACGCCTTCGGAACCAGCGCGCTACCGACGTACCTGGTGTTGATCCCGCGTACCGACGGGACCGTGCGCGTATTCCGCGAGCAGACCGGCGAGAAGCGCGACCGGATCGAGGGGAAGATCAACACCCCCGCCGACTTCGCCGCGTTCCTGCGGGCGGCGCTGGCGGCAGCACGGTAACGGGTTTCTGCACGAGCGCACAAACGCAAAGCCCGGGGACCGCGGTCCCCGGGCTTTGCGTTTGTGCGTTCTCGACTGCCCTCTGACCGTTCCTCGCCGGGCAGCGTCAGCCGATGCCGGCGGCGAAGTCGTCGACCCGCACCTTCGCCGCCTCGGTGGCGATGTGCGGCGCCTTCGGAGCCGGGTGGCCGGCGTGCGGGCGGGCCGTCTTCGCCCCCATCTCCGACACCACCGCCCCGTAGCTCACCGGAATGTCGTCGTCGAAGTCGAACTCGTCGTACCGGCACACGTAGCCGGGCAGTTTCGACCGCTCCTTCTCCTCGTGGAACGCCTTCACCACCGCCGACTGCACCATCTCCCGCGACCCGCTGTGAATCGGGTGGGCGATGTCGGCGTGGAGCTTGGCCCGGCCGTCGATCTCGCGCGTCGCCCGGGTCTCGTCCATGCGGACGCCGCAGGCGTTGCAGAACCGCGCCCGCAGGTGGTTCTTGCACCCGCACTTCTGGCACCGGTCGGTGAGCTTCCGGCTCGGCATCGCCACGAAGACGCCCTTCGTGCCCTCGATGATCTTCAAGTCCCGGACGACGAAGGCGTTGTCGAAGGTGACCGAGCAGAACGCGAGCAGCCGCTCGTTGTTCTCCTCGCACAGCTTGATGCGGACTTCCGTGATGACCACCGCGGCCTCCTTCTCAGGCGGGATCTGGGGTGATGGTGCGAGCGACCAGGACGTGACTCGGTGACTCCCCGGGCGGTTCGGTGGCCCGGAAACCGGCCGCCACGCGGGCCGCCTCGGCGGCGTCCCGGCAGACGGCGAACACGGCCGACCCGCTCCCCGACATCAGGCACCCGGCGGGGTCCAGGGCGGCGAGGCGGCGATACACGCGTTCCACTTCCGGGGCAAGGGCAAACGCCGGCCCCTGGAGCCGGTTGAACAGCGCCACGCCGAGGGCGGTGGCGTCCCCGGCGCGGACGGCGGCGCGGGCGGCGGCGCCGGAGTTGGGCGAGGCGGGCACGACGAGCCGGCGAAACACCGCCGGGGTGGCGAGCCCGACCCGCGGCAGCACGAGCACGACGTGGAAGCCCCCGCCGGGCGATTCCGGGGCGACGACCTCGCCGCGCCCCGTACACCACCCGGCCGGCAGGCTGAGGAAGAACGCCACGTCCGACCCAACGTCGGCGGCGACGAGGGCGAGCGTGGCGACGGAGAGGTTCAGGTCCCAGACGCGGTTCAGCCCGACGAGCGCCGCTGCCGCGTCGCTCGACCCGCCGGCGAGCCCGGCCTGTGCCGGGATGCGCTTGGCGAGGTGCAGGTCGGCGCCGAGGTCCGGGCGCTGGGCGCGGAGCCGTAAGCGGTCGGCCGCCTTCACCACGAGGTTGTCGGGGCCGGTCGGCAGGTCGGGGCGGTCGCAGGTGAGGACGAGTCGGCCGTCGGCGCGGGGGCGGAGTTCGAGCGTGTCGTAGACGTTGACCCCGACCATCAGGGTTTCGAGGTCGTGGTAGCCGTCGGCCCGCTTGCCGAGGACTTCGAGGTAGAGGTTGAGCTTGGCGGGGGCGGCGACGACGAGGCCGTGGGGGCCGGACGGGAACGCCGGGTGGGGTGTGGGTGCGCCCGAACCGCGCGGGGTGAAAGGGACTGACATCCCGACCGTCCGTGGTTCGCCGGGCCGTCGGCGTCCGTGCGGCCCGTCTTGCGAGGGTGCGAATCTATGAAGCTGGGCAGAAACTAACCTTGAGATCAGCGGGCGTCAATAGGCAATTCGGGAAAAACGAGAAAGCGGCGCGGCCGGACGCTGTGACCCGCACGACGGGCGCAACCCGGACGACCCGGCGAGTTTGCCGTGCTTCACCGACCGGCACACCCGGCCGGACCCGCACGACCCCCCGGGCTACCACGAATCCCGGGCGAATTCGCTCAAGTCCGACTTTGCGGGCGGCGCAAGCCCGACATACGGTACAGCGTCTGGAGGGCAGACGGCCGACGCCCGACCGCCCCCCGCCACCGCGGACGTACACCCGAAGACCTGAAGGAGCGGACCATGTTCGCCAAGCGATTGATTCTCGCCCTCGCCGCCCTGACCGTGATCCTGCCACTGGCGACCGGTTGCCGGAGCAACCGCTGCTGCAAGAGCAGCTCGGTCAGCTCGGCCCCGCCGTGCTGCCCGGGCACCCCGGGGCTGCCGCCGCCGGGCGTGCTGCCGCCATCGCAGTTCTAAACCACGCGACCGGAACCGCCCGCACAAGCCCACCGGTCCTCGCCGGTGGGCTTCGCCCATTCCCTTCCGCCGGCGCCGCGGCGCCAACTCCCCCGCCCGCCACCGTCGCACCCGTCGGGCGCAGTTTCGCCCCCGTTCGACTCATTCGCCGCCCGCCCCGTTTGCCCGCGCCGGTCCGGCGCGCACGATTGACGCACGGCAGAGGAACGCCGCGGCCCACGGTCCCGTTCGGGGACCGCTGGCGGCCGAGCGCTGCCCCCAGGGACGGCCGGAACGGACTCCCGGCCCCCGACGGATCGAGGCTCCGTCCCGCGCCCGTGCCGCACCGCGAAGGAGGTTCCCGTGTCCCGTCGATTAGTCCTGTTCGGCCTGTTGGCCGCAGCCCAGTTGTCCACCGGGTGCTGGTGCGTCCGCGAGCGGATCGCCTGGCGGTGGCACAACCACCACGGCGTCGGCTGCGCGCCGGCCTGCGGGCCGGTGTGCAACGCCACCCCCGCGTTCCGCATCCCGAGCCCGGTCGTCGGCATGCCCGTCAGCGCCGGCCCGGTCGGCGCCCCCGGCTGCTCGACCTGCACGTCCGGCATGGACCCGGCCGTGGGGGGCTACGCCGTCCCCGTCGGCGGCCCCGGCACGATCGGCGCTCCGCCGATCATCAGCACGCCGATCATCGGCACGCCGATGCCGCTCGGCGCCCCGCGCGTCGAGGGGCCGATGACGCCCACCGGCGCCCCGAAGAACTGACCCGGCCAGTCGGGTACAATGCCACCCCGGGTTCCGCCCGGGGTGGCGTCGTTTCCGGGGGGGGGTGTTCATGTCCGACCCCGCCGTCCGCGTCGAGGTCCGCCCCGACGGCGTGGCCGTGCTGACGATCGACCAGCCCGGCGCGAAGGTGAACGTCCTCACCGTCGCCCTCTGGGCCGAACTCGAAGCCACGATCGATGTGCTGGCGGCGCGCACCGATGTGGCCGGCCTGGTGATCGCCAGCGGCAAACCCGGCTGCTTCATCGCCGGCGCCGACCTGCACCTCCTCGCGAATGCGACGCCCGGCGGCCCGGCGGTGAAGGCGTTCATCGAGCAGGGGCTGCGCGTGCTGGGGAAGCTGGAGGCGCTCCCCTTCCCCACGTGCGCGGCGATCGACGGCGTGGCGCTCGGCGGTGGGTTGGAGGTGGCGCTGGCGTGTGACATCCGGGTCGCTGGATCAAATCCGAAGGTGCAGCTCGGATTGCCCGAAGTGAAACTCGGATTGATCCCGGGATGGGGCGGAACTCAGCGATTACGGCGAATCACGACGCTGCGGACTGCCCTTCGGTTGCTACTGGAGGGCATGACTCTATCCGGTCACGAAGCGGTCGAAGTGATCCTGGTCGATACGGACGCGCCGTCGGAGGAGTTGATCGACGCAGCCGCGGATTACCTCCCGGGCTACCAGCCGCAGGATCGGGTGGATTTGCGAGCGTGGCGGCAAGCGGCTACGAATGTCGAGATACCGTCGGGCATTGTGGTGCCCGATACCACCGCGGCGCGGGAAGCCTACCGGGTTACGACAGAAGGCCACCGCCTCCCGCTCGCCGAGGGCATCGCGCTCGAAACCGAGGCGTTCCTGCGGCTGGCGGGGGCGGACGAGTCGCGGGCGAAGATCGCCGCGTTCTTCGCGGCGCGGAAGCGGTGACGGACCTATTGCCTTGAGCCGAGCCGGCGCCCCCGTCCGAATTTCTCCCTTGCCGCCCGCACACCCGACCGTACACTCTCTCAATTGTGAACAAGGCGTCACTGTCGTCGTTTCGTAACTGTTGGCAGGAGTGCGACGCGGCGGAATAGCGGAGGTCGGGAGCGATGGCGATTACGAAGGAACAGAAGACCGAACTCGTCAGTCAGTACCGGCGGGCCGACCAGGATACCGGCTCGCCCGAGGTCCAGGTCGCGCTCCTCACGGCCCGGATCAACTACCTGACCGAGCACATGCGGGCGCACAAGAAGGACTTCTCCAGCCGACGCGGGCTGCTGAAGCTGGTCAGCCAGCGGGCCGACCTGCTCAAGTACCTCCGCGAGACGGACCGCGAGAAGTACCTCGCCCTCATCGCCCGCCTCGGGTTGCGGAAGTAACGCCCCGGGTTCGGTCCGTCCCGCTCCCGCTCGCGGCCGCCGGGGAACGCCACCCGCGGCCGCCGGACGCATCAGCCGTCCGCCCCGCTCGCCGCCGCGCCCTCCTGCCGGTCAACGGAAAGGGCTCCATCCGTGCCGGTTAGTCATGCCTCCGTCGAACTCCCGCTCGGGAGTGGCACCCTCGTACTCGAAACCGGGAAGCTCGCCAAGCAGGCCCACGGGGCGGTCACCGTTCGCTACGGCGACTCGGTCGTCCTCGTCGCGGTCGTCGAAGGCAACACCATCCCGGGCCGCGACTTCTTCCCGCTCCAGGTCGAGTACCGCGAGCGCACCTACGCCGCCGGCAAGTTCCCCGGCGGGTTCATCAAGCGCGAGACGCGCCCCAGCACCAAGGAAACGCTCACCTCGCGTCTGATCGACCGCCCGACCCGTCCGCTCTTCCCGGTCGGCTACGTCAACGAAGTCCAGATCCACTGCACCGTCGTCTCCGCCGACCCGGAGAACGACACCGACGTGCTCGCCCTGATCGGCGCGAGTGCGGCGCTGCACGTCAGCCACATCCCGTTCCTCAAGCCGCACGCCGGTGTGCGTCTCGGCCGCGTGGACGGGAAACTGATCGTCCTTCCGACGTTCCAGCAGATGGAGAACAGCGACCTCGACCTGATCGTCGCCGGGACGGACGAGGCGGTGGTGATGATCGAGGGCTTCGCTCGCGAGCTGCCCGAGCAGGAGGCCGGCGACGCGATCGTCGAAGCGCACCGGCAGTGCAAGCTCATCATCGGCGCCATCCACGAGCTGCGGAAGAGGGCCGGGCTCGGCGAGAAGCAACTGCCGCCGGCACCGGAGCCGGACGCGCTCGCCGAGGAGATCTACAAGAAGCACGGCGCCGAGTTCCGCGATCGCTACCTGACGACGGGTAAGAAGGCCCGCAACACCTCGCTCGACGAGTTCAAGGACAAGCTCAAGGCCGAGTACGCCCCCGAGGGGGCGGCGGACACCAAGTACACGGCGGCCCAGGTGTCGGCGGCGGTCGCGGCGATCCGCGAGCGCGTGTTCCGCGAGATCACCCTCGGCGGCACCCGCATCGACGGCCGCGGGCCGAAGGACCTGCGCCACATCGGCAGCGAGGTCGGCGTCCTCCCGCGGACGCACGGCACCGCCCTGTTCCAGCGCGGCGAGACGCAGGCGCTCGTCGTAGCCACCCTCGGCACCGTCGGCGACGAGCAGCGGGTCGAGGGGGTGCAGGAGGAGTACTCGAAGAAGTTCTGGCTCGACTACAACTTCCCGTCGTACTCGGTCGGCGAGTGCAAGCCGATCCGCGGGCCGGGCCGCCGCGAGATCGGCCACGGCATGCTCGCCGAGCGGTCGCTCAAGGCCGTCATCCCGCCGGCCACGCGGTTCCCGTACACCATCCGCCTCGTCAGCGAGATCCTGGAGTCGAACGGCTCCAGCTCGATGGCGTCGGTGTGCGGCGGCACGCTGGCGATGATGGACGCCGGCGTGCCGATCAAGCGGCCGGTCGCCGGCATCTCGGTCGGCCTGGTGATGGAGAAGGACAAGCACGTCCTCATCACCGACATCCAGGGCGACGAGGACCACTACGGCGACATGGACTTCAAGGTCGCCGGCACGCAGAAGGGCGTCACCGGCATCCAGCTCGACATCAAGCTGGACGGCATCCCGGACGAGATCGTCCGCGGGGCGCTGGAGCAGGCCCGCGAGGCCCGGCTCCAGATCCTCAAGACGATGCTCGGCGCCCTCCCCGCCCCGCGGAAGGAGATCAGCCCGTTCGCGCCGCGGATCGTGTCGCTCAAGATCAACCCCGAGCTCATCGGCAAGCTCATCGGCCCGGGCGGCAAGACGATCCGCGCCATCCAGGACGAGACCGGCGCGAAGGTCGACGTGGAGGACGACGGCACCGTCGCCATCTCCGGGCTCGACGCCGCCGGGGTCGAGGACGCCAAGCGCCGCGTCGAGGCGCTGTGCGCCGAGGTGAAGGTCGGCGCGGTGTACGACGGGAAGGTGATCTCGATCAAGGAGTTCGGGGCGTTCGTCGAGATCGCCCCGGGCCGCGACGGGCTGTGCCACATCTCGGAGCTCGCCCCGGGCTACGTCAGCCGGGTGGACGAGGTGGTGCAGGTCGGCGACCGCATCCAGGTGAAGGTCATCGCCATCGACGACCAGGACCGCGTGAAGCTGTCCCGCAAGGCGCTGATGGCGCCGCTGCCCGAGGGCGAGGGCGGCGAGGAGCGCCCGCAGCGCGAGGACCGCGGCGAGCGGGGCGGCGGTGACCGCGGCGAACGGCGCGGCGGGGGCGGCGGCCGTGGGCGCGGCGGCCCGCGGCGCGACCGCGACTGAGTTTAGACTGAAGGCCGGGGGGGGCGACCGTTCCCCGGCCTTCGCTTGTTAGATCACCTCTCGCTACAATTCCCGTCATGTCGCCGACGCGTGACTCCACCGACCGACTGCTCGACGACGCCCGCGCCGGCGACCCCGCCGCCGTGGACCGCCTCCTCGGTGAGTTCCGCGAGCCGCTGCGCCGCGTCATCGGTATGCGTCTCGACCCGGCGGTGGCCCAGCGCGTCGACGCGTCGGACATCGTGCAGGACGTGCTGATCGAGGCGAACCAGCGGCTGACGGACTACCTGAAGAAGCCGGACATGCCGTTCCACCTGTGGCTACGGCACCTGGCGCAAGACCGCATTATCGACACCCACCGCCGGCACCGCCTCGCCCAGCGCCGCAGCGTGGACCGCGAACAGCCGATCGCCCGCCCGGCGTGGGCCGAGGAGTCGAGCGCGTCGCTCGTCGCCCAACTCATCGACACCGAGCGCACGCCGACGTCGGAGGCGATCGCGCACGAGCTCCGCCGCCGCCTCGCCGACGCCGTGGACCAGCTCGGCGAGGACGACCGCGAGGTGATCCTGATGCGCCACCACGAGGCGCTGTCGAACCAGGAAGTCGCCCACGCGCTGAACCTGACGGAAGCGGCCGCGTCGATGCGTTACTTGCGGGCACTGCGGCGCCTGCGCGGCGTACTCGTACCGGACGGGCGCGACGGCGAGCCGGATTTGTAGTGGGCGTCTGCCGACCCGTGCCGGGTGCGAACCCCGACGTGGCGACCGGCCGGCGTGAGCCGGCCACAGTCGTAGGCACACGGAGCGTGCCTACGACTGTAGGAGCCCCGGACGGGGGTGGGCAGGCAAATGGGCCGGTAGACTGGGTTGAGGTGTCGGGTGTGGCCCCACCGTCCCTGTTGTCGGCCCGGACCGCGGCAGGAGCTTCGGGTTCGGCGCACACACCCGGACTGTGTCTTCCTCCCCAGTCCGTTGGCCGCGCGGGATGCACTGTTATGGTGCGCCCGCGGGGGCGGTCGTCCGGGCGACCGAGCAGGTAACCCCTGCGACCCCCGCGGCACGAGTGGCCGGCTGGGGCACCGCGCCGGAACCCGACACCCGCCCACCGGCGACCGCCGGCAGCGCCTCACCGCGCGGCCGACGGCCGCCGCGTGGTGCGTTCCCCCCCCGTTGAGCGGCGCGTCTCGAAGATTCGACCCGACCGACTCGACTGGCGCGTCGACCGATCGGGTGTCGGACCTGGCGAACGGTCAACGCACCACTACGAAAGCTCCAACCACTTCGCCACGTCCGTTTCCAACTCCTCCACGAACTTGCTCCGCGGCAGCACGCGGTCGCACCCGGCCTGCCGCGCCGCCCGCAGCGTCTCCGCCTCGACGTTCGTGCCGAACGCCACCGTCGTCGGCATCGTCGGGCACGCC
>JAFKFQ010000492.1 GCA_017308215.1 bacterium
GTGCGTGTACGGGCCGATCGCGCTGCCGTCGGTGAGACCGTCGGGCAGGTCGTACTCGACCGTGGTGAAACGGTCGGCGAGACGCGCCATCACCATCACGAACGACCGGCCCACGTCCGCCATGCCGTGGACGAACATGACCGGCGGGCCGCTCCCCCACGCGCGGTAGCCGAGGCGGTAGCGGCCGGTGTGGACGACGCCCGGCCGCGCCTCGCGCCGGAAGCGAGCGAGGGCGGCGCGGAACTCCTCGGCTGTGACCGTCGCCATCCCGCCCCCTCGCGTCCACGGTCGTGCCACGGTAGGATAGCGGCCGAATCCGCTCTCCCCTTCCCACGGACCGCACATGTTCATCTTCGAGAAGGCGCCGTTCAAGTCGTGCCACGCCTCGACCGTCGTCGAGCACGAGCCCGGCAAGCTCCTCGCCGCGTGGTTCGCCGGCGACGCCGAGGGGGCGCGGAACGTGCAAATCTGGCTGTCCGCTTTCGACGGCCGCGCGTGGTCGGAGCCGACCGTGGTCGGCAGCGAGCCCGGCCAGCCGACGTGGAACCCGGTGCTGTTCAAGAGCGCAAAGGGCACGCTGCGGCTGTGGTACAAGGCCGGGCCGAAGCCGGACAACTGGACCGGCTACGACCGCACCAGCGCCGACGGCGGCCGCACCTGGACCGAACCGCGGATGCTGCCGACGCCGCTCTACGGCCCGGTGCGCGCGAAGCCGATCCAACTGCCCGACGGCGCCATCCTCGCCGGCACGTCGGTCGAGAGCTACCGGAACTGGACGCCATACGTCGATCGCTCCGACGACGACGGCCAGACGTGGACGCGCTCGAACCCGTTCCCGCTCCCGCGGGCGTTCGGCCAGATCCAGCCGACGCTCGTGCCGACCGCGGACGGCCGCGGCGTCGTGGCGCTGACGCGCTCGCGGACGCTGAAGGTGTGCCGCTCGGTCTCGACCGACGGCGGGCGGACGTTCGCGCCGAGTGAGGAGATCGACGTGCCGAACCCGAGCGCCGGCATCGACGCCGTCCGCACGCGCGCCGGGCAGTTGGTGATGATCTACAACCCGGTCGCCGTCGGCCGCTCGCCGATCAGCCTCGGGGTGTCGGCGGACGACGGCAAGACGTGGCGGAAGGTCCGCGACCTGGAGACGGAGCCAGGCGAGTACTCGTACCCGGCGATCATCGAGACGGCGGCCGGGGAACTCGTCATGACCTACACGTGGCGGCGAACCCACATCAAGACCGCCCGCGTCGATCCGGCCACGCTGCGGTAGCGGCATGGGGCGAGTGGCAAGGGGCAAGTAGGACCACAAGAGTATCGGTCCGGTCCACCCTTGCCCCTTGCTCAGTGGCGAGGGGCAAGGGTGGACCGGACCGATACGATGCCTGTACCGGATTTTGCTGGCCGCTTGCCCCACACCCCTTGCCACTGCCAGGTGAAGCCTTGCTCTCGACCCCCGTCGGCCGGTTCCGCGTGATCGCGTTCGTGGAAGGCCTCTCGGCCCTGCTCCTGTTCTTCGTGGCGATGCCGATCAAGTACGTCGAGGCACTGGGCGGGAACCCGCTCCCGGTGAAGTACGTCGGCTGGGCGCACGGCGTTCTGGTCATCGCCTTCGGCATTGCCGGTTTGCTGGCGATGCAAGCGAGAAGGTGGGGGATCATGTCCGGTGTCTACGGGTTCGTCGCAGCACTCCTGCCGTTCGGGACGTTCGTGTACGACGCCCGCTTCCTCAAGCCCGAGCACGACCGCGAGCGGGCCGAGAAGGGCGCGGCAAGCGGTTTGCAGTGACCCCACCCGACGCCCGGGGAACCACGATGTCCACGACCCTGCCGAAGCCCGAACTGATCCTGAACGACGACCCGCGGAACGCACTGCCGGCGGTCCGCGCCGTCGCCAACATCATGGACCGGGCCGTCACGCTCCCCGGTACGAAGGTGTCGATCGGCCTCGACGCACTGCTCGGCCTCCTGCCCGGAATCGGCGACACGATCAGTTCGGTCGTCGGCAGTTACATCATCCTGATCGCGCACCGCCTCGGGGCGCCGGCGCCGGTGCTCGCGCGGATGGTGCTGAATCAGGGTGTGGACGCGCTCATCGGCCTGATCCCGTTCGCCGGCGACCTGCTCGACCTGGGGTTCAAGTCGAACGTGAAGAACGTCCGGCTGCTGGAGCAGACCCTCGAAGACCCGCGCCGCGCCGCACGGGCGAGCACCGGCGTGGTGATCGGCCTGCTGTTCGCGGTATTCGCCATCGGCGCGGCGACGGCGGCACTGGGGTACTTCGTCGTGCGGGCGCTGTTCGGCGGCTGACCGGCCACCACGCCGGACCCGAGAGGCGCGGGAAAGTCATCAAACGTCATGTCGCATGCCACCCCACACGGGTTGCGCCAACCGATCAGTGTCGGGTTCGGTGACCGGTCGGCGCGTGTCGGCTGGTCTTCGAGTGTGAAACGCCACACGCGGCGACCGTCGGCCGTGCATTGCGGCACGGGCCGGCGGTCGCCGGTGGGCGGGTGTCGAGTTCCGGCGCGGTGCCCCAGCCGGCCGCTCGTGCCGCGGGGGTCGCAGGTTGCCCCTGCTCGGTCGCCCGGACGACCGCCCCCGCGGACGCACCATAATAGTGCTGGGCCGCGCGGCAAACGGACTGGGGAGGAAGACACAGTCCGGGTGTGTGCGCCGAATCCTGATACCTCGGCCGCGGTCCGGGCCGCGGCGGAGTCGGTGGGGCCACACCCGACACCTCACGCCATTTAGGCACCAGCGGTTGCCTGCCCTCCCCTCCCCGGGCGAGGCACGACCTCCCCGCGCTTGGCCTGATGGTCGCTGTCGCCGCCGCTCTCCGGCTTGCCAGCGGGCCTGACTCCGCGTTTCGAAATCACAGCAGTT
>JAFKFQ010000439.1 GCA_017308215.1 bacterium
AGTACACCGTCCGCAACCTCGGCTGGAGCGGCGACACGGTGTTCGGCGACGCCCGCGCCGGGTTCGACACGCCCGCGAAGGGCTTCGAGCGGATGGTGAGCCTGACGCTCGAACTGAAGCCGACGACGGTCTGGGTCGCGTTCGGGGCGAACGAGTCGTTCGACGGCGCGGCGGGCCTGCCGCGGTTCGAGCAGGGGCTGACGAAACTCCTCGACGCACTCCGCCCGGCGAACGCCCGCGTGGTGCTGTTCACGCCGGCACCGGTGCAGGCATTTCCCGGCCACCTGACGCCCGAGGCCCGCGACGCCCGCGGCAAAGACCTCGCGCTCTACGCCGACGCGATCCGCCGGACCGCCGGCGCCCGCGGGCTTGCGGTCGTGGACTTGTACTCAGCGCTCGCGCCCGGCTTCGCCAACGGCCCGATCACCGAGAACGGCGTCCACCCCACCGAGGCCGGCTACCGCGAGACGGCGGCGCTGTTCGTGGCCGCGCTCGGCATCCCGACACGGACACTGGAATGGGCGCAGCTCGACGGGCTGCGGCGCGGCGTCGTCGCCAAAAACGAACTCTTCTTCCACCGCTGGCGGCCGCAGAACGAGACGTACCTGTTCGGTTTCCGCAAGCACGAACAGGGGAAGAACGCGAAGGAAGTGGCCGAGTTCGACCCGCTGGTGGCGAAGGCGGAAGAGGCCGTCGAGGCGGTGCGGGCGGCGGTCCAGCGATGAACGGCCCGATCGAAATCAAACGGACCGGATAACAGGATGAACAGGATTACCGAACCACGACCGACTCTGGCTTGGTGATCCTGTTATCCAGTCCATTCCTCCGAATCCAAACCCGGCCGCAGGATCGACGCATGCACCGGTTCCTCCCCGCCGCGCTGCTCCTCGCGCTGTCGCCGTCGGCGGCGCTCGCCCAGGCGAACGCCAAAGTGCCCGACCCGGACCCCGAGGTCGAGCGCCGGTCGTTCCAGGTGGCGGACGGGTTTGAGGTCACGCTGTACGCGGCCGACCCCCTCCTGAACAAGCCGATCCAGATCAACTTCGACCCGCAGGGCCGGCTGTGGGTCGCGTCGAGCGCGACGTACCCGCAGATCAAGCCGGGCGAGACGGCCAACGACCGGATCATCGTCCTCGAAGACACGAACCGCGACGGCAAGGCCGACAAGACGACCGTGTTCGCCGACGGTCTGCTCATCCCCACGGGCGTCGTGCCGGGCGACGGCGGCGCGTACGTGGCGAACAGCACGGAATTGGTTCACCTGTCGGCGTCGCAGCCGGGCGGGAAAGCGGACCGTCGCAAGGTACTCCTCAGCGGCTTCGGCACTGAGGACACGCACCACATCATCCACACGTTCCGCTGGGGGCCGGATTCGCGGCTGTACTTCAACCAGTCGATCTACATCCACTCGCACATCGAGACGCCGCACGGCGTCCGCCGGTTGAACGCGGGTGGCATCTGGCGGTACGAGCCAACCACGAGCCGGCTCGACGTATTCGCCCGCGGGTGGATCAACAGCTGGGGCCACGCCTTCGACCCGTGGGGCCAGTCATTCGTGACCGACGGCGCCGGCGGCGAGGGGATCAACTACCTCGTGGTAGGTGGCTACTACGCCACGTCGCAGGGGCAACACGTCGCCCGCATCATGCAGGGGCTGAACCCCGGCTCGCCGAAGTACTGCGGGTTGGAGATCATCACCGGCCGGCACTTCCCGGCGGAGTGGCAGGGTGACCTGATTACGAGCGACTTCCGCGGCAACCGCGTGTGCCGGTTCAAGCTCCAGGATGACGGGAGTTCCTACGCCAGCCGCGAGCAGGAGCCGCTGATCCGCAGCACGCACCCGGCGTTCCGCCCGATCGACGCCAAGATGGGGCCGGACGGGGCGCTGTACATCGCCGACTGGTACAACCCGATCATCCAGCACGGCGAGGTGGACTTCCGCGACCCGCGCCGCGACAAGACGCACGGCCGCATCTGGCGGGTGACCGCGAAGGGCCGCCCGCTCGCCCCGTGGCCGAAGCTCCACGACGCGACAGTGCCCGAACTGCTGGAGGCGCTGAAGGCGCCGGAGGACTTCACGCGCCAGATGGCGAAGCGCGTGCTCGTCGAGCGCGGCCGCGGCGCGGTGGTGCCCGAGCTGGCGAAGTGGGTCGAAGCGCTGCCGCCCGACGCCGACCCCGCCCGGCTCGAAGCGGCGTGGGTGTACCAGGGGCTGAACGACACGCAGCCGCGGCTCGTGTCCCGGCTGATGGCATCGCCGGACTTCCGTGTCCGGGCGGCGGCGGTTCGCATGCAGGCCCAGACGGCCCAGAACAGCTTCACGCATGAGACCGGCATCACCGACACCCACCCGCGAGTGCGGTTGGAAGCAGTCCGCGGTCTAGCCGGTGCCAAGTCGTCGGCTGCCGCAGAGTTCGCCCTGCGGGCATTGGACAAGTCGATGGACCGCACCCTCGATTACGCCCTGTGGCTGACGCTGCGGGAACTCGAACCGGTGTGGATGCCCGAGTTCAAAGCCGGCAAACTGACGTTCGGCGGTGACCCGAAGAAGCTGGCGTTCGCGCTCAACGCGGTCGGCGGCGCGGATGCCGTGAAGCCGGTGCTTGCGCTCATCGAGTCGGGCAACGTCCCGGCCGAGAACGTCCACGGCCTCTGGCTGCTCCTCGCCCGCGTCGGCGGACCGGCGGAACTTCAGAAGGTGTTGGAGACGGCGGGCCGGTCGGCGGGCATCACGCCGGCACAGCGGGCCGAACTCGTTCAGGCGGTCGAGGAGTCGGTGCGGCTCCGCCGCGTCGGTCGCCCGGCGCAGGCGACCGGGATTCGCAGCCTCCTGTCCGACGCGGCACCCGCGGTGCGACGCCCGGCCGCGCGGCTGGCCGGCGGGTGGAAGCTGGACGAGTTCCGCGGCGACTTGGAGGCGCTCGGCGCCGCCGCCGACACCGCGCCGGACGTGCGGGCCGCCGCGCTCGAAGGACTCGCGCTCTACGGCGACGCGAAGGCGAAGGCGAAGCTCGGCGACCTGGCGACGGGCGGCGCGTCGGGCGACGTGAAGCGCCAGGCGGTCGTCGCGCTGGCCGGGCTCGACCTCGCCTCGGCGGCCGGGAAGGCGGCGGCATTCCTCCCGACCGCCGAGGCGAAGGACGAACTGCTCGAGGTGTATTCGGCGTTCCTCGGCCGCAAGGGCGGCGCGCCCGCGCTGACGAAGGGGCTCGCCGGCGCGAAGCTCCCGCCCGACGTGGCGAAGCTCGGCCTGCGGGCGGTCCGCGCCGCGGTCGGCACGGACCCCGGCGGCCTCCCCGACGCGCTCACGAAGGCCGGCGGGCTGGGCACGCGCACGGAACCGACGCCCGAGGAGATTCGAGCCCGTGTCGCCGACCTGGTGGCGACCGGAGATGCGGCCCGCGGCGAGGCGATCTTCCGCCGCCGCGAGATGCAGTGCCTCGCCTGCCACGCCGTCGGCGGTGCCGGCGGCCGCGTCGGCCCGGACCTGACGAGCATCGGCGCGAGCGCCCCGTCGGACTACCTCGTCGAGGCGCTGCTGCTGCCGAACAAGGCGATCAAGGAGGGCTACCACGCCGAGCGCGTCGTCACCGCCGACGACAAGGTGTACACCGGCATCGCCGTCCGCGAGGCGAACGGCATGCTCACGCTCCGCGACCAGAACGACAAGGAGGTCAACCTCCCGACGCGCGACATTATCGAACGTGGGAAGACGAAGTCGCTGATGCCCGAGGCGCTGACCGACCCACTCACACGCCAAGAGCTCGCCGACCTGGGGCGGTTCCTGAGCGAACTCGGCAAGGTCGGCCCGTTCGCCGCCAGCCCGGCGCGGGTCGTCCGCCGGTGGGAGATCATCGAGGGGACGCCGGAGAACATGAACCTCGCCCGCCGCACCCGCCTCGCCGCGGCCGCCGAAGCCGGGACGCCCTTCGCGTGGACGCCGCTCTACTCGAAGGTGTCGGGCGCGCTGCCGGCCGCGGAGCTGCCGCGTCTCGTCGTGTGGAGCGGGAACGACCCGCTCGCCGTCGCCCGCTTCCAACTCGACGTGACCACCGCCGGCAAGGTCGGGCTGCGGTTCAACTCGGTCGCCGGGTTGCAGCTGTTCGTGAACGGCCGCGCGGTCGAGCCGGTCGCCGACACGACGCTGGACCTCCCGACCGGCGTGCAGACGGTGACGGTCGTGATCGACCGGGCGCGCCGCACCGACGACCTGCGCGTCGAGCTGACCGACGCGCCCGGCTCGCCGGCGCGGGCGGCGGTGGTCGGCGGGAAGTGAGCGACATGCCGCTGTCACTCTTCGCCGTCCACCTGTCCGACGGGGCGGTGACGCCGGCGTGGCTCGCCGGCGGGTTCGCGGGGGCGGCGGTGCTCGTGGCCGTCGCCTGCTGGCGACTCCCAGACCAATTAGTTCCGCGGATCGGGGTGTTCAGCGCGGCCTTCTTCGTCGCCTCAAGCATCCCCATCAAACTCCTGATCACCAGCGTCCACCCGATCCTGAACGGATTGGTCGGCGTCTGCCTCGGCCACCGTGCCCCGCTCGCCATCGCGGTCGGGCTGACTCTTCACTACTTCCTGCTCGCCCACGGCGGTTGGAGTACCCTCGGTCTGAACACCTGCATCATCGGCATCCCGGCGATCACGGCGGCGGCCGTCCACCCGATCCTTCGACGGAGCGGGATGCCCGCGTTCGCCCGAGGCATGCTCCTCGGCGGCGGGGCGGTCGCCGCGGCGACCCTGTTGAACGCCCTGACGCTGCTCCTCGGCGGGCAGGAGGACTGGTCCACCCTGGTGCGGCTGGTGCTACTCGCGCACCTGCCGGTCGTGGCGATCGAGGGAGTCCTTCTCGGGGTGATCGTCCGTTACCTGGAAAAAGTGAAGCCGGACATGCTGAACAGCTGACGGGCTCAGCCGGCAGGGAAGATTTCGTCGAACGGCACTTCCCACTGGCCGATGCCGACGCCGACGGTCACGGTCTGCTTCTTCGCATCCACGCGCACCACCTTGCCGGTCTTGTCGAACCGCGACACGAGCACCACGTCGCCGGCCTTGAGCCCGGCGCGCATCTGCTGGAGTTGCGCCGCCGCCTCGGCCTCGCGGTCGAGTTGTGCCTTGCGGCGCTCGAACTCCTCACGCTCGCGGTTCGACTCGTGCGCCGCGGCCAGCGCCGCCGCCTTCGCCTTCTCGGCCTCCTCGCGCAACTCCTGGAGTCGGGCCAGCTCGCCAGTCTTCCCCTTGCGACGCTTCAGGTACTTGTGAGCCTTCTGCAGCACCGCCTTCGGCAGCTTCAGGCGGCGGGCGATCTTGAGCGCGTTGCTCATCCCGTACTGCCCGATCATCAGCCGGTACGTCGGCCGCAGTGTCTCGGCGTCGAACTCGACGGCCCCGTTCTCGGCGCGATCGTTGTTGAAGGCGTAGGTCTTCAGGTCGCCGAGGTGCGTCGTCACGACCGCCCGGCAGCCGACGCGGTCGAGCTCGTCCAGGATCGCGCGGCCGAGTGCCGCGCCCTCCATCGGGTCGGTGCCGGCGCCGAGCTCGTCGAGGAGCACGAGGCTGTCGGCGTCGGCGGTGCGGAGGATGTGGGCGATCCGCGTGACGTGCGAGCTGAACGTGCTGAGCGACTGTTCCAGACTTTGCTCGTCGCCGATGTCCGAGAGGACGTGGCGGAAGACCGGAACCTGACTCCCCTCCCCCGCCGGGATGTGCATCCCGCACTGCGCCATCAGGCAGAGCAGCCCCGTCGTCTTCAACGTCACCGTCTTCCCGCCGGTGTTCGGCCCGGTCACCACCAACAGGTTGAACCCGTAGCCCAGCCGCACGTCGATCGGCATCACCTTGCGGGCGTCGGCGGGCGGGTCGGAGCGGAAGAGGTGTTCGAGGAGGGGGTGGCGGGCGCCGCGGAGCCACAACCGGCGCTCGCCGTTCACGTCCGGCGGGTACATGCCGAAGTCGCGGCTGTGCCGGGCCTTCGCCGTCACCAGGTCGAGCTTCGCCAGCACCTCGACCGCGTACGCCAGCGGCTTCGCCACCTTCCCGACCTCGGTGCTGAGCCGCCGCAGCACCCGCTTCACCTCGCGGTCCTCGTCGGCCTTCAGCGTCACCCGCTCGGCGCTCAGGTTGGCGATGCTCACCGGCTCCACGAAGATCGTCTCGCCCGTGCCGCTGACCCGGTGGACGACGCCCTGGACCTTGTGCCGGTGGTTCGCCGCGACCGGCAGGACGTAGTGGTCGCCGTGGATCGTCGCGTTCGGGTAGCTCAGGATTCTGCGCAGTTCCGGGTTCGCTAGCAGGCGGCGGACCTCGATCTTCACCTTCTCGTCGAGGTCGGCGAGCAGTTGCCGCACGGCGGCGAGGTCGCGGCTCGCCATGTCGAGGACGTGCCCGCGCGTGTCGATGCACCCGCTGATCGACTTCGCCACGATGCCGAGGTCTTCGATGCCGGAGAGGTGGTCGATGAGGCCGGTGAGGTGTTCGGCGAGCCGCATCCGGTAGCGGTACATCGCGCCGGTGCAGGAGAGCGTGTCGGCGACTTCGAGGAGCTGCTCGGCCGACAGCATCGTACCGATGGCGGCGCGGCGGGCGAGGAGCCGAACGTCGTGGAGCCCGCTGAACGGCGGCGCCTGGCCGAGGCCGAGCGCCTCGACCATCTCGGTGACGAGGCGGAGTTCGGAGCGGATGTGAGCGGCGTCGGCGGACGGCTCGATCCCGCGGGCCAGATCGCGGCCGAGGGCGGAGGCGGCGTACCCGGACAGGAGTTCGCGGACCTTGTCGAACTGGAGGAGTTCGAGGGTGTGAGCGTCCATCAGCGGCGGTGGTTTCGACAGCGGCTCGGTGGCGGTCATGCCCGGTCGGACACCCGACCGCAGGGCCGGGTTCGCCGGGAACGGGCATTGTACGATCCGGCCCGCCGTCACCGCGGCTGCTTCGCCCATACTTCGTGGAAGTACCCGCTGCCGGCCGGGGCGGCGAACTGCATCGGCCGCGGGCGCTCGGCCGGGCCGTAGCACAGCTTCAACTCGTTCCCGGCGACCTCGTAGATGCCGTGCCGCTTCTGCCCCTTGAGCGACCCGGACGCGAACTCGAAGGTGATCCCCTTCGGCGTCGTGGTCGGGTCGAGCGAGACCGTCATGACCGCGAGCTTGAGCACGTTGGGCGGGTTCTTCGACTTGTCGGCGTGGTAGAGGTGGTACTCGTTCTGGTCGAACACGGCGGTCAGCTTCGCCATCTCCACGACCGGCACCTGCGCCTTCCCCTCGAACTGGATCGAGAGCGGCTTCCAGTTCCCCTGGAGCGTGCCGAGGTCGCCCGCGGGCGCGGCCGGGGGCTGCGCGGCGAGCGTGCCGACCAACCCGACCGCCGCCGCCACCGCCGCCAGACCGAACCGGAGCATGACGCACCCCCACGCTTGCGTGTGCGTGCGGGTATGCCGGCGGCGCGGGCGGGCGTCAAGCCCGGTCACGGGATGCGGCAGCGCTCGCACGCCTCGGAGTACGTCGCCTCCAGGTCGAGCCGCACGCACCCGTACCCAGTGAGCGGGAGCGGCACCGCCGGCAGCGGCACCCCGACCGCCAGCGGCCACCGCCACAGGTCGATGAGGTTCTGCTCCTTCCGCCGCACCGGGCGGTAGCTCACGGCGTAGGTCGGAGTCGGGTCGGGGAACTCGAACCGGTCGTCGAATCCGGCGGCGCGGACCAACTCGTCGTGCAGGTTCCGGCGCGACTCCGTCACGATGTCCAGCACGACCAGCCCAATCCCGCGCGTCAGGTAACTCATACTCTTGGCGACGAACCGGTCGCGCTCGTCCCGCTCCTTCTTGTTTCCCGGGCTGACGACCTCGACGACGCCGACCACGCGCATGCCGTCCCCCGTGTCCTTCACCTCGACCAGCAGTTCGTCGGGAAACGATCCCGGCATTTGGATGTCCGGAGCGGGTGGGGAGTACAACACCGCCGCCTCGGCGGTAGTCGGTTCGACTGCCACGGCCAACCCGCCGTTGCCACCCACCGCCCCCTCTGCGCGGGGCGGGTTGGTTCCGTCCGGTTGTTCCCATTCGACCACGTCTGCCTCGACCGCGGTCCCTAGCTTCACGAGCGTGTCGGCCACCAGGCGTCGCGGGAGTCGGCGGTTGAGGTCGGCAGCGATTGCCCCCGCCCACTGGCCGTGGACCGAAGTCCACGGGCGAGTCGCAAGGCGGCCGTGGAAGTGGTCGTACAGCGGCATCGGATCGGCCTCCGGGTCACATGCCAGTTTACCCCGGGCGTACTCGCGGGGGAAATCCGGTAGAAATCCCGGCCCGTGGTTGGCCGGCGGCGCGGTGGTCCGTACAGCGAACGTGAGCACGTTTCCGCCATTCGCAAGCCCCAACCGCCCGTGCGCATGAGCCTGCCGAGCCAAACCGTCGCGCTGCTCCAGGCGGCGCGCGACCTCGTGAAGACCCTCCCGGCCGACGGCGTCCTCGTCCTCACCGAGACGGCCATCGACTGGGAGGAGGTCGGCCGGCTCCTCGGCGGGTGCAACCTGTTCGTCGCCGCCGAGAACCCGGCGCTCACCAAGCCGCTCCGCGACCACCCCGACTGGACCGTCATCGACCTCGACCCCGAGCCGCGCCCGACGCAGGAGCGGATGAACGACGCGCTCCTGAAGGCGGTCAGCGAGAGCCTGCTCCAGCCCGGGGCGCACGTCGTCGCCCTCTACAACGGCATCGCGTCGCTCGAGGACGCCCCGGAGCCGGTGGACAGCCTCAGCGTCATCCACCTCGGCGAGCACCTGGAGCGGATGACCTCGCAGGACCTGCGCGTCCTCGGCGGGTCGGTGCCGATCGACGTGCTGCGGGCGGTCGTCGACCTCGCCACCGAGATCGGCCGCGAGGGCCGCGAGGGGCAGCCGACCGGCACCATCCTCGTCGTCGGCGACACGCGGAAGGTGCTGAGCCTGTCGCGGTTCCAGAACTTCAACCCGTTCCGCGGGTACACCCGGGCCGAGCGCGACATCCGCGAGCGCGACGTGCGCGAGCAGATCAAGGAGATCGCCAAGCTGGACGGCGCCATCCTCATCGGCCGCGACGGCATCGCCGAGGCCGCGTGCCTCCACCTCGGCACCCGGGCGGACGGGCTGAACCTGCGCAAGGGGTTCGGCAGCCGCCACGCCGCCGCCGCGGGGATCAGCAAGCACACGAACGCCATCGCGTTCGCGGTCAGCCAGTCGAGCGGGTCGGTGCGGGTGTTCCAGAAGGGCGAGGAGGTGCTGCACATCGAGCCGCTCGCCCGGCCGCACGTGTGGCAGCCGTTCCGGCTCGAAACGCAGGAAGGCCCGGAGACCGCCGAGACCGCCGACGACGTGTCCTGACCCCCCTCGCTGCAAGGTCGAGCCGGATCCGACGAATCACCCGACGCCGGGCGAAACCCGCGGCCGCCCGTGCGGGTAGGGCGGGCGTCCACCGGCCGCCCGGTTCGGTATGATGCCCCGGGTCGAAACGAGCGGGTCCGGCCGGCGTCCCCTCGGTGTCCCCTCCGCCCCACGAGGCCCCGCCATGCCGCGGACCCTGCGCTTCCCCCTGGTCGCCCTCGCGGCGCTGGCCGCGGCCGGCCCCGCCGCCGCCCAGCCGGGCGGCAAGAACGTCACGCTCCCGTACCCGGCGAAGGCACCGCTGGTCGTCGCCGTCAACGGGTGGCAGAAGACCACCGACCGCCTGACCAAGATGACCGAGGCGCTCCCGGCCGCCGAGGCCAAGAAGGTCCGGGACTCGCTGGAACTCGGGCTCGACAAAGCATTCGAGGGCCGCAAGACCGACGCCCTCCCCGGCGACCGGCGGGTGTACGCGGTCGTCCACGACTTCGCCAAGCTGGGCAACGAGGAGCCGGCGTTCGCCGTGCTCCTGCCGGTCACGAACTACGCCGAGTTCAAGCGGACGTTCCTCACGGCCGCCGAGCGCGGCACGGTGGCGAAGGCCGGCAGGGGGGTCGAGTCGGTCGAGGCCGCGTTCGGCGGCCAGGAGAAGAAGCTGTTCCTCACCGACCTCAAGGACTACGTGGCGGTCTCGCCGAGTGAGGAGGTCGCGGCGAGCTACGTCGGGCAGTACACGAAAGCGCAGTCCGGGTCGATGGGGCCGGACCTCTCGACCGCGTTCCTCGCAGCCGACGCCGCCGTCTTCCTGAACATGGACGTCATCAACGACCTGTACGGCGAGCAGATCCGGCAGGTGAAGGGGTTGATCGACTTCGCCCTCCAGCAGGCCGAGATGGGGGGCATGCTCCCCGGGCTGGACCGCAAGCAGATCGAGCTGGTGAAGACGATGTTCACCGGACTCATCCAGGGCGTCGAGGACGCCCAGGGACTCCTACTCGCGGTCGAGTTCCGCCCCGAGGGGCTCCAGTTCGGCGTCCGCACCCGCTTCGCCACCGACACGCCCACGGCCGCCGCGCTGGCGAACGAGGCCGCGTCGCCGCTGGCCGACATCGGCAAACTCCCGCGCGGGCAGGCGGTGTACGGCGGGGCGAAGTTCGGGAAGAAGGTCAACGACACGTTCCGCGGCTTCACCCAGCAGTTCAGCGCGCCGGACGGGCAGGAGGGGACCGACGCGAAGATCACCAAGCTCCTCGACCAGTTGAGCGCCGCCGGGCCGGGCACCGAGGTGTCCGCCAGCACCGGGGCGGACGCGGGCCTGACGGTGACGCAGTACAAGGCCGCGAAGCAGGCCGCGGCGGCACTGGTGGGCGTGTACCAGGCGGTCCCCGCCGGCGGCAAGATCATGGGCGTGGTGACGAAGGAGAAGACGCGCGTGACCGGCGACGCCCAAACGCACCGCGGGTTCACATTCTCCGAGGTCCGGCTGGCGTTCGACTTCGAGAAGACGGTCGAGGCACTCCCCGAGCAGGTCCGCGAATCGACACTGGCAAACATGAAGCGGATGGCGAAGGAACGGATGACCTACTGGATCGGGTCCGACGGGAAGTCGGTCGCCACACTCACCGCCGCCGACTGGGCGGCCGCGAGCAAGCTGTTCGACGAGTACCTCGACGGGACCGCCGGGGTCGGGTCCGAGGCCGGGTTCCGCGCCGCCCGCTCGAACCTCCCGACCACCGCCTCGGCCGTCTACCTCGCCGAGACGGGCCAGCTCCTGACGACGCTCGTCGATCAGGCGAAGGCGGCGACCGCGGCAATCCCCGGCGGCGGGGGGCCGCAACTCGGCAAGCTCCAGCCGGTCCAGGGCGAGCCGACCTACGTCGGGTTCGCGCTGACGCTCAAGCCGCAGACGGCCGGGGTGGACGTGTTCGTTCCCGGCACCGCGATGAACGCCGCCGCCCGCATGACGTCCGGCATCCTCCGCCGGATCGAGTAGCGTTCCGTCCCCGGCCCGGGGTCGCCAGCCCCCGGGTCCACCCCGACACCGGAGGCCGCCGTGTCCCCCCGCCCGTGCCTGCTGATCGCCGCGATCATCCTGCTCGCCCCGGCCGGCTGCGGCCCGGCCAAGCTGGACGAGACGAGGAACTACGACCTCGAACCCGGCGACGTGAAGTCGATCATCCTGCCCGCCCAGCCCAAGCCCCAGCGACTGACGGTCTCGTTCGACTCGAACGAGCCGGTGGACGTGGCGGTGTACAAGTCCGACGACGCCGCGGAGCTGTTCAGCCTCCCGACGTCGAAGGCGCTGGCGATCGAGCGGGCGAAGACCTCAGGAACCCTCACCGCGGACCTCGGACCGGACGTCGCCACGACCGTCACCGTCAGCGCGCTGTCGAAGAAGGCGACGGTCAAGGTTCACGTCACGAACCGGAAGTGACGCCGGAGGGCACGGGATGCGCGGGCCGACGCGGCGGGAGTGGATCGCGGCGGCCGCCGGCGCGGCCTGCGGTGTCGGCCACGCGCAACCCGCGCCGACCCGCCCGCCGCTCGGCTTCAGCCTCTACGGGATGAAGACACTCGCACTCCCCGAGGCGATCCGCACCTGCGCCGCGGTCGGCTACGACGGCGTCGAACTCGCGCTGATGCCCGGCTACCCGGCCGAACCGGCCCGACTGTCGGCGGCCGACCGCCGCGACCTCCGCGCCCGCCTCGCCGACAACCGGTTGTCACTTCACGGGCTGATGGAGAACCTCGTCGAGCCCGCCGCGGACGCCGCCCACCGCGCGAACCTCGACCGCCTCCGCGCCGCGGCCGACCTCGGCCACGCGCTTTCGCCCGACACACCCCCGCCGATCGAAACCGTCCTCGGCGGCAAGCCGGCCGACTGGGATGCGGTGAAAGACCGCCTCGCCGACCGCCTCCGCGCTTGGGCCGAGGTCGGGCGGGCGGGTCGCACGGTGATCGCGGTCAAGCCGCACGTCGCCAACGCGCTCCACACCCCGGCCGCGGCGGTCTGGCTCGTCGAGCGGGTCAACAGCCCGTGGCTGCGGCTCGCGTTCGACTACAGCCACTTCGCCCTGCGCGGCGTCGCCCTCGCCGACGCGGTGCGGCCGCTCGCGCCGCTGGCGGCGTTCGCGCACGTCAAGGACGCCCGCGGCACGCCGGAGAAGTTCGAGTTCCTGCTCCCCGGCGAGCACGGAACCGACTACCGCGAGCTGGCGCAGGCGCTCCCCGCGGCGGGCTACCGCGGGCCGGTCGTCGTCGAGGTGAGCGGGATGATCAGCAACCGCCCGGGCTACGACCCCGTGGCCGCCGCCCGGGCGAGCTACGCAAACCTGGCCGCCGCGTTCGGGCGGCCGGCGAAGAAGTGACGCCGCTCACGCCCACCGCAGCAATCGCCCGCGGGCCACGACCAGCAACCCGCCAAACCCCATCAGCACGACACCGCCCGGCCCGGGAACCGGACTGGTAGGAGGCGGCGTGTCGTCGAGGAACACGGTCACCGGCGCGGGCGGTTGCAGCGACTGCCCGCTCTCCGAGAGCGCGCTGAACGTGTAGCCGCTGGCGTCGATCGAGAATGTGATCGGGTCCGTCAGCCCCGCGGCCGGCGTGACCGTGATGCGGGCGAGCACGTCGTTCGCCCCGGCGACCGTGGACACGCCGCTGCCGCCGGACGTGCCGGCGATGCTCACCGTGAACGTCGGGCTCCCGTCGACCGCCGACTGACTCGTCGAGAACGTGCCGGCCGCTCCGAACACGTACTCCCCGTCGCCGGGCCGCTCGGCGATCACGGCCACCAGCGCCACCGGGTCAAGTCCTGGCGTCTCGACGATCAGGTTGACGCTGAAATCGGTGAACGCGCTCAGGCCGGGCGCCCGCAGCTCGAACGTGAACGGTACGGTGGCGACGTAAGTTCCGGGGACGCCGACGAACTGCGGAATCTCGTCCGCCCGGGCCGGGGCGGCGGCCCCGACCAGTGCGGCTAGGGCTAGGGCGATCGTCCTCACGTGCGGTCCTCGCGGTGGGGGTTTGGACAGGCGTTAGTTGTACCATGCAATCCGCCGCGTGTCCCCCGCAAAACCACTACGACCCGCACAGCCTGCCGTTTACACCTGCGCTACCCAATCTGCCACATGCGACAGGTAAGCTTCCCGAACTTCCGGGAACTCGGTCACGTTCGGGACGTGGTTCAACTCCAACAGGTGCTTCTCGCCCGCCGCCGTGACGATGTAGTCCGCCGCACACACGGCGAGGTCGAAGTGATCGCGCATCCGGCGCACGTCGTCGGCCAACTCGGCGTCGAGCGACATCATCGCAGCGCCCGCTCCGTGGATCGACTTTTTCCACCCGTCGCCGCCCATGCACACCTGCCACAAACGGTCGCCGATCGCGGTCACGCGCACCGCCTCGCCGTCGAGGAATGGTTCGATCAGCGTCGGCTCGGTCGCGGCCCACGTGCCGTCGAACCGCTCTTTCCCCTCGCCGCAGTGCCACTCGCCCCACTTGGCGACGCTTGGGACCGTTGTCTCGAACGTCGTGCCGGGGCCGGCGTACCCGCGCGGCAGGCCGGCGAAGCGCGATACCCGGCGACAGCGGGCGAGGTTCGGAATCCGCGGCCGGCAGTCGAGGAGCCCGTGAGCCGACGGGAGGCACGGCCCGCCCCACAGTGCGAGTGCCGCGAGCGTCGGCAGGTCATCCTCGAAGATGCCGTGGTACACGACCTTCGTCACTGGCCCGTCCCACACACCGGCGCGACCGAGGAACAGCTCGCCCGCCCGCAGTTGAGCATGCGGGAGCATCGGGTACGTCAGCAGCCGCGCAGCGCAACGACGGCGGAGGTCATTGGTCTCGGGCGGGTCGAGCCCAATCAGGACGACGGGTTCGGCGGGCATGAGTCGCTCACAACGGACATCGCGGCGGGGAACGAATCACGACACGCTGTTGGGGGGTGAGGTTCGCCCGCGGGAGGTCCGCACATGCCGGTCGAGTTCGTGAGCGGTGACGTATTCGTGAACCGCGTCGGTGCCGCGGCGCTCGCGCACGGCTGCAACTGCGCCGGCTCGATGGGCGCCGGGGTCGCGGTCGGGTTCAAAGAGCGCTACCCGACGATGTTCGAGGAATTCCGCCACCGCTGCAGGGCGACGCCGCCGGAGTTCGGCCTCGGCGACGTGTTCCTCTGGCGCGAGGCCGGCAAGCCGATGGTGTTCAACCTCGGCACCCAGCCGCGCCCGGGCCGCGGCGCCACCTACCCCGTGGTCGATCAGGCGTTGCGGGCGATGCGGTCCGTCGCGGACGCGGAAGGCATCACCACCATTGCCGCACCGCGGATCGCGGCCGGGTACGGCGGGCTGAGCTGGAAGAAGGTACGCGCCGTGATCGAGGACGTGTTCGCGGACTGGAGCGGGACACTGTTCGTGTACGAGGAGTATCAGCCCGGTGTGTGACCGGGCTCGCCGTCACAGCGGCAGCTTCACCGCCCGGCGCTCGCGGTTTGACTGGTAGACCGCGGTGAATAGCTCGACCACGGCACGCCCGTCCTCGCCGGTGACGAGCGGCGGGCGGTTCTCGCGGATCGCCCGCACGAAGTCGCGGAACTGGAGCGCGTGGTAGTAGGTGGTGCCGTCCACGCCGGCGAACGCGGTACGGTCGGCCTCTTGGTATTCCGTCAGCCGGTGCTCCTCGCCGGGGATCGTCCACACGTCCGTCAGCGGCGGCTCCGCGATGCCGGTCACGCCGGCGATGAACGTCGAGCCGCGGTCCGTCTCAACACCCGCCGACGCACCGTTCGACCCGTGAACGTGGACCTTCGTGTACAGCCCGGGCTTCTGCGACACGCTGGTCAGGATCGAGCCGAGCCCGCCGTTACGGAAGCGGATGGCGGCGACGGCGGTGTCGTCCACCTCAACTGTCGGGTGATTCAGGTTCGCCCAGAAACCGGTCACCTCCGCGGCCGGGCCGAGGAACCACAGGAGCATGTCGAGCTGGTGTGGCGACTGGTTGACGAGCACGCCGCCGCCCTCCGTGTCCCAGCGGCCGCGCCACGGGTCGGACGTGTAGTACGCGGCGTCCCGCCACGAGTACATGAGCACCAGCCCGAGCACCGGCGTGCCGAGCTTCCCGGCGTCGATGGCGGCCTTCACGCGGCGGATCGGCTCGTAGAACCGCCGCTGGCTGATGACGCCCAGCCGCACACCGCTCCGGGCTGCGGCGGCGAGCATGGCGTCGCAGTCGGCCAGCGTCGCCGCCATCGGCTTCTCGACGAGGACGTGAACGCCCGCCGCCGCGGCGCGGACCGCCGGCGCCGCGTGCGCGGGGTGCGGCGTGCCGATCACCACGGCCTCGACGCCACTCCGCAGCAGCGCGTCGAGGTCGGGGAACGCGACCCCGCCGTGCTTCGCCGCGAACGCCGCGGCCCGCGCCGGATCGGCGTCGCACGCCCCGACGTAAACGGCCTCGGGCACCGCCCGCAGCGCCGCCGCGTGCAGCCCGCCGACCTTCCCGCAGCCGACGATTCCCACTCGTACCGGTTCCACGCCGGCCTCCGTCAATCCGGGAAGTACTGCGCCACCTTCCGCCGCAGGAACGCCAGCGACTCGGCCATCTCGTCCATGCCGTTCATGCCGTCCTCGATGCTCACCCAGCCGCGGTAGCCGACGCCGGCGAGCGTGCGGAAGATCGCGTCGTAGTCGTTGAGCCCCTTCCCCGTGACGCCGTGCCGCAGGTTCGGCGAGTAACCGAGCGTGCCGTCGGCCTGGCGCAGCTCGTCGAGCGTGGTGCCGTCGGCGAGGTAGCGGTCGCTGGCGTGCATGCTCACGACGCGCGGGGCGACGTGCCGCAGCAGCTCCAGCGGGTCGTCGCCGGCCACGAGCGCGTTCGACGGGTCGTACTGCACGCCGAAGTGCGTGGTGTCCGGGATGGCGTTCACGAGTTCGAGGAACATGTCCTGCTTCTGCGCGAACTCCGGGTACGCCCAGAAGCTGTCCTTGTAGTGGTTCTCCAAGCCGAGCACGATGTCGTGCTCGCGGGCGACCGGCAGTACCTCCTCGATGCAGCGGACGACGCGGTCGAGTCCTTCGCGGCGGTCGAGGCCGGGGTAGCGCTGGCCGCTCAGCACGCGGCACACGGCGCGCGGCCCGCCGAGCCGCCGCGTGACCGCGATGAGCTGGCACTCGCGCTCGACCGCACGTTTGCGGGCGTCCGGGTCCGGGTTGGTGAAGTCCGGGGAGCAGCACAGCATCGGCACGACGAACCCGGCCGCGTGGACCGCCTCGCCGATGGTGTCGAGGTAGCCGGGGTCGAGCGACGTGAAGAACCCGTCGAACATCTCGAGCCCGTCGGCGTCGAGTTGCTTCGCCATCTCGATCCAGTCGAAGACGGACATCGTCCGCTCGCCGGCGATCTTTTCGAGGTAGCATTTCGGGAAGGCGGAGAGGCGAAGGGGCATGCGCGGCGCTCGCGGGGGTGCCGCTCAATATAGCGGCCGGCTTACCGGCCGTGCTTTGACACACCTCAAAGCACGGCCGGTAAGCCGGCCGCTATATACCAGAACCGTTCAGTCGTTGAGGTTGGCGAGGAAGTCCTCGAACGTCCTGCGGGCCTGGAATTCGGCGGCCATCAGGGTCTTCTCCCGGGTGGTCAGCCCGTCGATCTCGCGCTCCTGCTCGGCGAGGCGGCGGAGGTACGTCTGGTACACCTCCGCCTCCCGCGGCGTCGCGGCGAGGTTCTTGCGGATGCGGTCCTGGTCGGTGCCGAGCCGGGCCAGGTTCGCCTTCACGTCCGCCAGCTCCCGCGCCTGCCCGTCCCACGCGGCCTTGAACTTCAGCGCCTCGGCCAGCCGCTGCTTCAGGGCCGGGGTCGCCTCGGTCAGGCTCATCACGAACCGGATCGTCTGGTCCGGGTTGTTCGACAGCACCACCTGCGTCGAGACGTCCCGCTCCTCGGTCACCGGGAGCGTCTTCTCCTCCCCGGCCTTGACGGCGATCTGGAACCGGTACACGTCCTTCGTGTCCTCGACCGGGGCCGCGGTCTCGACCAGCTTGAACTGCTGGTTCGTCCGGTTCGGGTGCTCGATGACCAGCGTCCGGTCGGTCTGGCTGCGGTTGGCGACCCGGTACTTCTTCTCCTCCCGGACCTTCGTGGTGGTGGTGACGAGCCCCTTCACCGCCCTCACGTTGGTGATCCGGCTGGTGCCCGGGCCGGTCTGCGGATCGACCTCGGTGCCGAGGTCGATGGCGTAGGACACGAGCCGCTCCTCGCCCGGCTGGACGTCGAGGACGCGGGTGTCGCCGGCGTAGGTGCTGCCCTCAAAGACGGTGATCGGCCCCTGGCTCAGGTGCATGCCCGAGGTGTTCTTGAACCGCAGGCCCAGCAGCGGGTGCTTCGGCTGGACGGCCGGGTTGTAGATGCTCACCCGCGTCCCCTCGACCTCCTTCCCGACGATCGGGAGCAGCGCACTCTTCTGGCGGGCCAGCGAGACCGGGTGATCGATCGCGTACTGGAAGAAGTCGCCCAGCTTCCCGGCCGTCGCGGCGCTGCCGACGGCCGCGGTACCGAGACGGCCGACGAGCTCGCGGCCCACGTCGGCGGCGTGCTGCCGGCGGGCTTCCGCCTGCGCCGGGCTGTCGGCGGGGGCGAGCGCCATGCGATCCGCCGCGGGGGCACCGAACGCAACACCACCGCTGCGGCCGGGCATCGGGCCGCCCATCGGCATCGCGCCCGGGGGCGGCGCAGCCTTCGGCGCAGCCTTCGGCGCCCGCTCCGCGGCCCACTCACGGAGTTGCTCGTCGCGCAATGCTAGACCGTCCTTGCTGCGGCCGGCGAAGCCGCCGTCGTAGGTGGGCGGGCGGAGGGAGGCGAACAGCTCGGGCTCGACCGTCGGCCGCGGCACGTACAGCGGGTTGTACAGGTCCATCTTGAAGCTGATCGGGCGGCCCGAGATGAGCGCCATCCGGACGTTCGACCAGTCCTCGTCGGTCGGGTTCTCGACGATGGCCCACCCCTGGAGGTACGGCTTGGCCCCCTTCCCCTCGGCGTCCAGGACCAGCCGGTACGAGGTCTTCCAGATCGGCGCCTCGACCACGTACCCGACCTGCACCCGCCGCTTCCCGTCCCCCGCGAAGTGGAGGCTCACCGCCTTCTTCTGGGCGTCGTGGTTCACCGCCAGGACTTCGAGGG
>JAFKFQ010000440.1:0-18447 GCA_017308215.1 bacterium
CCGGCTGTTCCGCAAACCGTTCGACCTGGGCGCGTTCGCCGACTGGCTGGCCGCCCTGCGCCCGGCCCCGGCCGGGGCCGCCTGATGGCCGCGACGGACGCGCCGGACGGACCGCCGCCGCTGACATTCGGCCCGGCGGAAGCGGACGAGTTGGTGCGGCGGTTCTGGACCGCCCTCGGGTGTGACCTACGCTCGATCACCGTCCCGCCGCTCCCGGCGGGCGGTCCCGCGGCGGAGGCAGACATGGTTCGGACGCTCGGGTTCGTGGCGGTGCTCGCGGCGGCCGGCGCGGCCCAGGAGCCGTCGCCGCTCGACAAGTTGGTACCGGCGAAGCTGCCGGCCGGCATCCGCCCAGCGAAGGGGCTGCCGCCCGACGTGATCGCCGTACTCGGCACCCGCGGCGACAAGGTGGACTGCTTCTGCTTCCGCCCGGACGGGCGGCTCCTGGCCCTGTCCGGTCCGGACAAGGGGCTGCGGGTGTGGGACCTGACCGGCCTCAAACTCACCGCGCTCACCCGCCTGCCCGACTCGGTCGTGTGCCTCGCGTTCTCGCCGGACGGCAAGCTGCTCGCCGTCGGCGACGAGCGCGGGACGGTGCGGGTGTACGACAAGGCCGAGACCAAGGCGGCGGCGCCCAGGGCCACGTTCGCCGCCCACAAGTACGGCCCGGTGTGGGCGGTCGCGTTCGCCCCGGACGGGAAAATGCTCGCGTCCGGCGGGCGGGACAAGGCGGTGCGGGTGTGGGACGTGTCGAAGGCGAAGGGGCCGGCAGCCGCGACCCTCGACGGACACGAGGACGGCGTGCGCGGGGTCGCGTTCGCCCCGGACGGGAAGCGGCTGTACTCGGTCGGCGGGGACGACGGGCAACTGCGCACGTGGGACGTGGCCGCAGCGAAAGCGGCCGGGGCGGTGAAAGCCGGCGGGCGCCTCAACGGCGTGGCGGTGTCGGCGGACGGGAAACACGTGGCGACGGCCGGGGCGAAGGGGGCCGCAAAGGTGTGGGCGCTGAAGGGCGGCACACCAACCAGTCCGACGTCCCTGGAGGCGGACGGGCGAGCGGTACTGTCGGTCGGGTTCGCGCCCGGCGGGTCGGAGGTGGCCGGGCTGGTGAACCACTCGCCGACCGAGGACCGGGTACTTGTGTGGGGAGCGGACGGGAAGAAAGCGCACGAACTGCGGTACGACTCGCACCTGACGGCTGCCGGGTTCGTGGCAGACGCCCGCCATCTGGTTGTGGTCGCGGAGGGGCCGGCGTATCTCGTGCGCCTCCCGCGGTGAGTGGCTCGGACATCCTGCCAGAATCGCGCCGAGTTCCTCGAGCCTTCCAGCCGGGCTGTGAGGTCGCCTCCGACGTCGAGCACCCACGCGTTCTGTGCAGGGACCGGCTCGGTATCGCCGAATCGGTTTTCTCCCGACGTTCCCAGGAGCGTCAGCCGAGGATGTGGTCACGGGGTGGGCAGTCGCGGGCGCGAGTTGTTCAGAAGAAAAGGCCCGTTCAGCACCACGGTTGCTCAGTCTGGTCGAGCGGCGATCAATTATGTGGATGTGAAGCGGCCGTGATGGTCGCCGGGCGATCAAATCTCGCCAGTCGGGGCGGAGTTCACATCGCTCTCGATGAAAAGAGTGATCGCACAACGAATCGGCACGAGCGATGCCTGGGGCACGCCGTCACACGCGATCACACCCTGACGCGACACCCGGTGCCTCACATGCGCGCCTGCTGCCTGCTCGCACTGCCGTTCGCCCTCGCGTTCCTCCCGTCGCCGCACGGCACGGCCCAGGAGAAAAAGGGCGGGTTCAAGGCCAAGTCGTGGGAGGAGGTGGCGACCGCCGCCGCGACGTACCTCAAGACCGCGCAGGCCGAGGACGGCAGCTGGAGCAAGGCTACCCACCCGGGCATCACCGGCGTCGTGCTGACCGGGCTGCTGAAGGCCGGCGTGGTGACGGCCGACGACCCGATGGCGGCGAAGGGGCTGGCGTTCGTCGCGTCGCTGGCGGACACGAAGGAGGGGCACCTGGCGGTCGGCGAGCAGATCCGCCACAAGTTCTACACCACGAGCGTCAACCTCCAGGCGCTCAAGGCGTCGGGCGACAAGAAGTACGACGGGCTCGTCGCCGCCGCCGCCGCGTACTTCAAGGCCGGCCAGGTCGGGGCGGCGGACGAGAAGACACAGGACGACCCGAACTACGGCGGGTTCGGGTACGGCCCCGGCACCCGCGGCGACCTGTCGAACACCCACTTCGCGCTCGACGCGCTCGTCGCCGCCGGCACCCCGAAGGACGACCCGGCGTTCAAGCGGGCGGCCGTGTTCGTCAGCCGGTGCCAGAACCTGAAGTCGGAGTTCAACGACCAGCCGTTCGCCAGCAAGATCAACGACGGCAGCTTCATCTACGTCCTCCCGGCGGCCGGCGGCACGGCCCCGCTCGACACCCCGCGGCCGGGGTACGGGAGCATGACGTTCGCCGGGGTCAAGAGCCTGGCGCTGTGCGGCGTCGGGGCGGACGACCCGCGGCGGAAGAAGGCGATGGAGTGGGTCGCCCACAACTACTCGGTGGACGTGAACCCCGGCCGCGACGCCGGGGCCGGCGGGCAGGGGTACTACTACTACCTCGTCTCGATGGCCCGCAGCCTCGACGCGATCGGGGTGGACACCGTCACTGACGCCGCCGGGAAGGCGCACGACTGGCGCGCCGACATCACCCGGGCTCTGTCGAACCGCCAGAAGCGCGACGGCAGCTGGGGCAACGACTTTGCCATGTAGATGGAGAGCGACCCGAACCTCGACACCGGGTACGCGCTGATCGCCCTCGCCTACGCCCGCCCGCGGGCCAAGTAGCCTCCGCCCGACGTCGGTATTCTCCCGGCCGCCGCGGGGCGCGAGCCCCGCCCCCACCGCGGCCGGACACCCTGGGAGATGACATGCGCCCGAAAAAGAACGGGTTCACGCTGATCGAGTTGCTCGTGGTCATCGCCATCATCGCCATCCTGATCGGGCTCTTGCTGCCGGCCGTGCAGAAGGTCCGCGAGGCCGCCGCCCGCGCCCAGTGCGCCAACAACCTCAAGCAGATCGGCCTCGCCATCCACGCGTTTCACGACAGCCAGCAGGGGGTTCCGAACATGAGCTTCTGCGGCGGCGGCATCGACGACACCAACCCGGGCATGCAGAACATCTGGTTCCGCTTTCGCCACTACCCGGTGGCCTTCGAGCTGCTGTCGTACGTCGAGCAGGGCAACCTCCAGAACCAGTTCAACAAGAACCTCGCCGGGAATTCCACCGGCGCCCCCGGGATACCCGGCGGCCTGACCAACCTCCAACTGACCCAGACCGGCCCCTTGAAGGTCTTCCTGTGTCCGTCCATGCCGACGCCGGTCAACCCGGTGTACGCCGACTACGCGAGCTACGGGTGGTGCCGCGGTAACAGCCTCTACCGCGACGGCCCCCAGCCGGGCGACATCTGCAAAACGGGGGCGTCGAACGGGGCCATGCCCTCCGACGGGGTGTTCATCTCGAAAATGGACGCCGGTTTGGATTACGCAGCCGGTCAGGCTCTGGGGGCCGCACTGAAGGCCAAGCGCGACGCCGGCGACACGGGCGCGTGGCAGCCCGAAAGCTCGTACCGGATCAACTTCGCCGGCATCAGCGACGGGCTGTCCAACACGATCGCCGCCGGGGACATGCACAACATCCTCAAGGGGTACACCACGACGATCGTGAACAGCGTGTCCGGTATCAGTCCGGCGCAGGAGTCGGGCGGCCCGGTGGCCTGGGCGGGTAGCGGCGGCGACTACTACAGCGAGGGCCGCACCACCGTGCCGATGAACACGCTCTCCGGCCCGTACTACACCCGGGCGGACACCGCCACGGACCGACTGAACCTGCTCATGACCACGAGCCCGCTCTACGCGTTCCGCAGTACGCACACCGGCGGGTGCAACTTCGTGTTCGCCGACGGGTCGGTGAAGTTCCTCCGCCAGTCCGTCGACATGGTCACCTACCAGGCGCTCGGCAGCCGCAACAAGGGGGAAGTCATTGGCGACTACTAGCCG
Organism: bacterium; assembly: GCA_017308215.1. GTDB lineage: Bacteria > Planctomycetota > Planctomycetia > Gemmatales > Gemmataceae > Urbifossiella. Next base: position 4,049 of record JAFKFQ010000440.1, read on the forward strand.
CGTCCTCGGTGTGATGGTGTGCGCGGCGGCGGTCGGGTGCGGCGGCGGGGGGATTTCGGCCCCCCGCACCTATCCGGTTTCCGGCACCGTGCTGGTGAAGGGGAAGGCGGTCGCCGGGGTGAAGGTGAGTCTGCACCCCCGGTTCGACATGGGGTCTGTCAAGTTCACCCCGAACGGGCTGACCGGCAAGGACGGCAAGTTCACCCTGAGCACCGCGGCGCCGAACGACGGGGCGCCGGCGGGCGAGTACGTGGCGACGTTCGAGCTGCTCCAGGGGGGGACGGACAAGCGCGGGCTGGACGTCGAGGTCGACGTCTGGAAGGGGAAGTACGCCGACCCGGCCAAGAGTGACAAGAGGTTGACGATCAAATCCGGCGACAACGCGCTGGAGCCGTTCACACTGGATTGAAACGTCCATGCCCCGCCTCCTGGTCGTTTTCGTCCTCGTCGTCGCGGCTGGTTGCGGCGGCGACGATCTCACGCGCGTTCATCCGGTCGCGGGGCGGATCGAGGTCAACGACCGCCCCGCCGGCAATGCCCACATCGCCTTCCATCCGCTCAACAGCTCCAGCGTCAGGGTGTCGGCCGGTGTCAGCCGGCCGGACGGCACGTTCACCCTAACCACGTTTACGGCCGGCGACGGCGCCCCGGCGGGCGAGTACGTCGTCACCGTGTTTTGGCAGAACGAGTCGATGCCGCTGGACGAGTGCCTGTGCCCCGACCCGTCGCTACACGACCGTCTCTACGGCCTGTACGGCGACGCGCGGACCTCGGAGTTGCGGGCGTCCGTTCACGCCGGCACGAACGAGATCACGCTCCGCCCGGCGGTCGGCGGGCGCGGGTGGAACCTGCCGCCGCTCGCCGCCCGGGCGCGGTCCGAGCCGAAGCCGGCCGTCGCCGACACCCGCACGCTGACCGAGCGCGAGCGGGCCGACGCCACCGCCCGCGCCCGCGCGGAGCGCGAGCGGGACGGGGCGGGCCGAACCGCCGTTAACGCCCGCAGAGTGGGCGGGTACGCCATCAACCGATCGCCTCCGGGCGAACGCGGAGAAGTTCCATGACCCGGATCGTCGGCCCCATCGCCCTGCTCGCACTGTTCGCGTTCGTCACGCCCGCCCGTGGACGAGTCGGAGGCGGTCGTGTCCGGGAAGGTGCTGCCGCTCGCCGCGGCGCTGGCAAAATTCGGCGTGAAGGCCGACGCGGACACCCCGGGCGTCGCGCTCGTGACCGATGAGGGGAAGGTGTCCCCGATCGTGAAGGAGGAGCTCTCGCGGATGCTGTTCGTCGAGGAGAAGCTCCAGAGCGGCCCGGTCCGGCTGACGGCGAAGCTGGTGCCCGGCACGACGCTCCTGCGCGTGTCCGCGGTGCAGACGGTAAAGGACGACAAGGTGTACGACGTGGACTACTGGTGCGACAACTGCCAGTTGTTTGTGCTGTCGCCCGGCCCGTGCAAGTGCTGTGGCGGTCCGACGGTCCTCCGCGAGACGCCGACGAAATAGCCATCGGCTCGAGACGAAACGTGCGGCACGTCCGGCGGTCATCTGCCACGCACCGGCGGCCGCCATGCCGAGGTACCGGACACTTCACGACAGCGTGACCCGCAGCCTGTGGCCACGGGCGACCCGCGGCGGCTGGTTCCTGTTCCTCCCTGGCCTGACGCGGGTCGGCCCGGACCCGGAAGCGGCTGGTACTCGTCTTCTCCCCCGGTGGGTGCGGGTTACTTCCGCTCGACCTTGTCGATGAACTCGGTGATCGCCTTGGCGTCGAGCGCCGGGGTGACCTTCGTGTTCTTGTACGCGATCGTGCCGTCCTTCCCGACCACGAACGTCCACCGGGCGGCGGTCCCGGCACGGGTGAACTCGAACGGCCGCCCGTCCGCGTCCTTCGCCTTCACGACCGCACCCCGCGTGAACGGCACCCCGTACTTCCGGGCGACCGCGCCGTCCTCGTCGGCCAGCAGTGTGAAGTTGAGCTTCTGCGCGGCCTTGAACTTCGCGTGGACCTCGGCCGAGTCGCCGCTGACCCCGACGACCTCGACGCCCTTCCCGGCGAGTTTGTGCATGGCGTCGCGGAAGGCGTTGGCCTGGGCGGTGCAGCCCGGGGTGAAGTCGCCCGGATAGAAGTAGATCACCACCCACTTCTTGCCGAACCGGTCGGCCGACAGCCAGGTCGGGCCGGCGTCGGACGGGGCCTCGAACCCCGGCGCCTTGTCCCCGACTTTCAGCTCCACCGGCTTCGCGTCGTCGGCGGCCGCGGGGCCGACCGACACGAGCAACCCGAGGGCCGCGGCCAGCGCGCCGACGCGCGGGAGGAACATGAACACGGCGGACCTCCGAACGGGAACGTGCGACGCGGAACCAGCGATCACTTCCCCACGGGCCGGGGCGGTGGGGCAACAGGCGGGGGCGGCGGGCGGCTGCCGGACCAGATGCGGAGGGTGCCGTCGTGACCGACCGAGGCGACGCGCGTGCCGTCGGGCGAAAAGACGACGCCCATTCCCCGGCCGTCGTGCCTCCCGAGTTGGAACAGCTCCAGCCCGGTCTCGACGTCCCACAGCCGGACGGTGCCGTCCTCACCAGAAGTGACGAGGCGCCGCTCGTCCGGGCCGACGGCCGCCCCGTTCACCGCCCCGCGGTGACCGATGAACGACGCGACCTCTTTCAGCTCGATGTCCCACAGCTTCGCCTCGCCGGTCTGCCCGGCGGTCAGCAGCCGGCCGTCCCGCAACGGGACGAGGGCGTAGACGTGACCGGTCCGCTGGGGGTAGAAGAGTGCCACCCGTCCCCCGGTCGCTAGGTCGTATCGACCCACCGCCGGACCCGGGGCGTTGGCGTTCCGCCACGCGGCGACGAGCTGGGTGCCGTCCGGGGTGAACGCCAGGGCCGAGGCCCAGGCAAACCCACCCGGTTTCTGAGTCGGGTGGACGAAGACCCGCGAGGCCGCCGCCCCGGTCCGGTCCGCCACCACCACCTCGTCCATCCCGCAGAAGGCCAGGTAGCGCTCGTCCGGGCCGGCCGCGACGCGGTGGCTCGAGCGGACCTTCCCCTTGGCCGCGCTGGGTACGTCCACCGGGTCGCCCCCGACCCCGGTTTTGGCGTCCCACAACCGGAGCGAGAGCTGCTGTGACCCGGCGGCGACCCAACTCCCGTCGCGGCCCCCGGCGACGTCCATGACGGCGTTCCCGATCGCGCCGACCGCGGGGAACGAGTACGTTCGGAGCAGTCGGCCGGTCGCGGGATCCCAGCCGCGGACCCCGTCCGGGTTGAAGGGGGCCAGGATCTGCCTGTCCGCGGGGAAGGCGAGCATCGTGCCGTGGTTCGCTCCTTTCGCCGCGCCCCGGACTACTCGCCCGTCGCCCTCCTCGTCGCGCCGCAGCACCCGCACCTGTCGCCCGTCGGTGGCGACAACGGCGCGGTCGGCGGCCCGGTAGCCGACGCCCCGGACCGCGCCGGGGAATCGCAGGTGGGCCGGCCATTCGCCGTCGGCCGAGAGGACGCGGACGGTGCCGTCCCTCCCACCCACCGCGACCGCCTCCGAGCCGCCCGCCGGGGCGAGGGCGGCTGCCGATACGTTCTCCCACACGCGGAGCAGTTCCAGGCCCGGGGCGCGGCGAATCTCCACGCGGTCCGGTCCGGAGGTGGCGAACGCCAGCCACCCGGCGGTCGGGTGGGCTACGACCAACTCCACCCTCCCGGGTAGGGTTTTCGCGTCCGACTCGGGGCGGCCGGTGTCGGTGTTCCAGAGCCGGCGTGCCCAGTACACCTGCGACCCGTCTCCGGTGAACGTGACCGCCGTCGTTCGGTCCTCGTCGGCGGGAAGCGGGGTCGTCCAGACCGGGGCGTTTCGCCCCACGTCCCACACCGCCAGGGCGAGCGAGCCGTCCTTCTCGCACACCGCGGCCGCCCGCCGGCCGTCGCGGGAGGCGGCGGCGGTCCGGGGCGGTCCGGGAGGGACCAGGGACTTGGCGGGCTGCGAGTGGGGGTACACCCGGACGTTGTCTCCATAGGCGACGACCGCCCGCTCCCCCGAGGGCAGCCCGACCGTTGTCGGGTCCAGCCCCTCGGGCCACTCCCGCAGCGCTGCGCCCGAGGTGCCGTCGAACAACTTGCAGGCCCTCCGGGTGTCGCCGGCCTTCATCCCGGGCTCGAGGACGACCCCGGCGACGAGTTCCCCGTCATCGCTCACCCGGAGGTCGGTCGGTTCGGTCAGCCCCTTCGGGAGGGCGAGCTGGTTGGCGGCGAGGTGGTGGACGTGGTACCACTCGAACCCGCGGAGGTCGCGGCCGGCGAAATTCTCGGGGAGCACGTCGGCGAGGTATTTGAGGGCCAGGTCGCGGCGGCCCTCCCGTGCAGCGGCCTCGGCCCGCTGCACGGTGGTGACGTACAGCAGCGCGCGGGCCGCCCGCTCCGACCCCTCGGCCTTCGCCCGTAACTGCTCGGCCTCGCCGCGGAGGTGGTCGGCCTCGTTCCGCTCCTTCGTGACCCGACCGAGCGCCTCGTCGAGCCGGCTGTTCGCTTCGGTCAACTGCCCGTTCAGGCCGGCGAGCTTTCTGTTCGCGTCCTCCAGCCTGAACTTGGCCGCCGTCAGCATGTGGTTTACGCTCTCCAGATTCTGCTTGCCGACGGCCAGCTCGTCGTTGGCCGTGGTCAGCCCCTTGTTCGCCTCCTCGAGGAGTTGCCGGCGGTGCTCCAACTCGGCGTTGTATGCCAGCGCCACAAGCCCCCACACCACCGCGGCCGCGGCGATCCCACTGAGTACCACCAGCCCGGCCCCGGCCGGGTTCCGCCGGGCCCACTTCATCGCCCGCTCGACCGCCCCCGCCCGCCGGGCCAGGATCGGCTCCCCGGCCCGCCACCGGTCCAGGTCGTCGGCCAGCGCCGCGGCGCTCGAGTACCGGCAGGCCGGGGTTTTCTCCAGGCACTTCAGGCAGACCGTCTCCAGGTCGCGGTCGAGGTGCGGGGAGTACGCCCGGGGCGCCGCCGGCTCGTGCTCGCGGACCTGGTAGAGGGTGTCGAGCACGTCCTCGCCGGCGAACGGCGGGCGGCCGGCGAGGAGCTCGTACAGCACCGCCCCGAGCCCGTACACGTCGGCCGCGGTGGTCACGTCCTCCCGCCCGCGGGCCTGCTCGGGGGCCATGTAACTCGGGGTGCCGAGGATCGCCCCGGTCCGGGTCAGGGTACTGTCCTTGCCGATCCGCCGGGCCAGCCCGAAGTCGGTGACGTGCGGCGCCCCGGCCGCGTCGAGCAGGACGTTCCCGGGCTTCAGGTCGCGGTGGAGGATGCCCCGCTGGTGGGCGTGGTGGACGGCCCGGGCCACCTGGGCCACGAGCCCCGCCGCCGCGGTCTGCCGCTCCCTCGCCTCGCCGCGCGACCCGGCCGTCGACACCGCCCGGTCAGCCAGCCGCGCGGCGAGGCTGCCGCCTTCGACCAGCCGCATGGCGTAGAACTGGACCCCGCGGTGCTCGCCGACCTCGTAGATCGGGACGATGTTCGGGTGGTCGAGCGTCGCCGCGGCCTCGGCCTCGGCCCGGAACCGGCGGACCTCGGCCGGGTCGGCGAACTCCCCGGCCCGCACCACCTTCAGTGCGACCACCCGGTCGAGACTGACCTGCCGGACCCGGTAGACGATCCCCATCCCGCCGCGGGCGACCTCGCCGAGCAACTCGTAGTCCCCGAGCCGCTCCCCGGCCGGCACCCCGGCGGGTGCCCCCGAGCCGGGGGTGGCACCCGCCAGTGTCGTGGTGCGGGCGTTCGGGTCGGGCTCGGCCACGACCGCGGCGAGCCATTCCGGGTCGAGGTCCGGGAACCGGGCGGCGTAGTCGGCGGCGCGGGGCGGATCCCCGGCTCGGCGGCGGTAGAAGGCGTCGAGCGCGACGAACTCGCGCGCGGCGACCGGGCGGAGCGCCACCGAAAGTTCGAGCACCGCGGCCGCGACGTCCGGCCGCCCGCCGGCCCGCCACTTCGCCTCGAAGGTGTTACAGGCGTGGTCGAGCTCCAGCCCGGCCTCGACCGGGAGGTCGGCCGCGGACCCGGCGAACGCCCCGGTCGTGTCGTCAGCCCGGCCCATCGCCCGCCTCCCGCTCCCAGATGCCCCGGATCAGGTGGAGCTTCCGCTTCACCGACCGCGGGGCGCACCCGATCGCGGCCGCCACCTCCTCCACCGAGTACCCGTCCATCCGCAGCAGCGCGACGCGCCGCAGGTCGGCGTCCCCGAGCGCCGCCAGGAGCCGCCTGCACTCGTCGGCCACCTCGGCGGCCAGGGCCGGGTCCGGCTCCCGGCCGAGCACGTCGCCCAGGTCGCCGCCGACATCCGCCACCCCGCCGCGCTTCACCCGGCCGGCGTCGCGGACGTGGTGTGCCACCTTCCGCGCGGTGAACGCGGCGAGCAGCCGCCACAGCCCGTCGCGGTCGGCCAGGTCGGGGAACCGCCCGGCCCCGGCGTTCCGGCAGAAGCTGTCGAACGCGCTGAGGGCCACGTCCTCCTCGTCCGCCGCGCGGCGCGGGGCGTCGCGGAGGCGGGTGCGGGCCAGCCCGACGAGTCGGGCGAAGTACCGGTCGAAAAGCGGACGGGCGGCGGCGGGGTCGCCGGCCTGCAGCTGCCCGAGCCAGACGGTCACCGGGTCGGCGGGCATGGCGGCCCGTGTGGGAAGGGGTAGCACGATCATACGGTGTCCCGCCGGCCGCCACAACGACCGGCCGTTCCCGGGGAATGCCCGTCTGCCGCTGGGCGGGGCCAACATTAAGAGGAAAAATTCGTGGCCCCAAGACGGGGCGGGCGGGCATCCCCGGGTGAGCGGCGGTCGCGGGGCGAACCCGGTCGCCGCGAAGCCGGGAGGTGCGTGATGAGGACCGCGGGCGTGGCGGACGGGCGGGTGGTGGGGCTGCTGGCGGGGCACCTGTTGGCGAGCCCGTGGTTCCGGTGCCCGGGGGTGGACGGGGCGAGCGCCGGGGACGTGGTCGCGGCCGAATACCCGCCGGCGGCGGCGGCCGGGTGGGTGCCGTCGCCGTCCGAGCTGGCCGCCCGCCACCCGGACCTGGCCGCGGCGCTGGGCGCGTACTTCGGAAGCGCTACCCCTTCCGGGATGGCCGGGTGAGGCGTGTCGTCCCCAGCAGCACGACCGCGCCGCCGCACGCACGGTCGGGTTGACCCGGCATCCCCTCGTCTCGGTGACACTACGCTGTCACTTCACCCGGTACAGATGATAGGCGTCGTCCGCGTAGGCCGGCTCCAGGAACGGCGCCGACAGCGGTTTGTCACGCGGCGCGACGACGAGCGTGATCCCCGCACGCTTCAACTCGTCGCGCACGCCGGCCGTGTTCCAGTCGGCGAGGTCGTACCACGCCTCGGCCCGGCGCACGCGGCGGTACCACTCCAGCACCTCGTCATCGGCGTAGGGGACGGACTTGAAGTCGATGTAGATCGGCACGCCGGTCGCCAGCCGGAAGCGCTGGAGATCGACCGGGATCAGGTTCGACCCGGGCCGCGGTCGCGGCGGCGGGGTGAAACTCGCCGAGATCGACCCGCGGCCCGATCCCACGGCGGGGACGCGCGTCGGGATGAGCACCACGTCGTCGGGGCCGGCGTGGTTACGGACGAACGTCAGCAGCGGTTCCTCGGCCGTGTTCATCGCGTACCCGACGCGGGCGGCCATCACCCACACGCCGGCCGCCGCCATCGCCGCGAGAGCGGCGGTGCTCACCCAGCTAGTCCGTCGTGCGGCCGGCAGACGCGCGGCGGCCCGCGCCGCGAGCGCGGTCGTCGCGATCGGCACCAGCAGCGCCGAGAGGCGCCACGGGAACAGCAGCGCCAGCGACGGGTTCGGGAACGCGGTCACGACCAGCGTCAGCGCCGCGGACGCGCCGGCGGCGACGGCGAGCGGAACGAATGCCCGCGTCCCGCGAACGGCGAGCAGCCCGGCCAGAATCCAGACGAGCTGCAGCGCCGCCACCGCGTCGAACCAGCGTGCCACGACCGCGTGGTGCGGGATGCGCACCTCGGCCAGGATGCGCTGGGCCTCGGTGAACGTTGCCGGGTCGTCCGGCGCGAACGTGACGCCGGCGTACCCCACCGCCGGGAGCGCACACAGGAGTGACACCGCACCGACGCTCACCGCCGTGCGCGTCCGCCGTTCGACCAGCAGCTTCACGAGATACCCGGCCACGAGCAGCGCGCCGGGGAGCAGGTACGTGGCGTGCATCAACCCCGCGAGGCCGGCGAGGGCGCCGGCGAGCAGCGGGCGGTCGGCGGCGAACGCGGCGACAGACGCGAGCAGTAGTACGCCGAATGCCGACGGCTGAATCCCCGGCCCGAGCAGGTACTGCCCCGCTACGCCTGCCTGTAAGTTCCACGGGTAATCGACACCGGTCAGGTTCACCGACAGCACCCGGAACGCCGCCGCGTGCGCCGCCGTGAACAGCGCCGACCACGCCAGTAACCGCGTCAGCGGTACGAGCGACACCACACGACCCGCGAGGCGCCACGCGGCAACGAAGTAGCCCATCAGCAGCGCGAAGTACGCCGCCTGGAGCGGCCACAGCCCGGCGACGCGGTACGCGAGCGCGACGCCGGCGGAGAACAGCGGCGTCGGGTCGGCGGTGGTCGAGAGCCAGTCGGCGGAGAGGTGCCCGTAACCGCCGGCCGCGAGGCCGTGGAGGAGGTACTGGTTCTGGTTCGAGTAGAAGAGTGGAGCCTGCGTGTGGGCGGTGGCGAACGCGGCGGCCAGGAGGGCAACGACGGCGGGGCGGGGCAGGGCGGGCACGATTTCTCCCGGGCGGCGGCGACGACCCGGTTGTAGTATGACGGGCCAGTACAGTTGGGAGAGAGGAATGAGGAGGGCGTGACCCCGGCGGCGAACGCCCATTTCCCCTCACTCCCCGCTTGCTTCAGGAGCCCGCCCGTGACCAACGTCGAAGCCGCGCTCGCCCTCGTGTCGGACGGCATGACCCTCGGCCTCGGGTCGGGGAAGGCGTCGGAGAAGTTCATCGCCGCGCTCGGCGACCGTGTGCGGGCCGGGTTGAAGGTCCGTGGCGTGCCGACCTCGAACGGGTCGGCGGAGCTGGCGCGGCGGGTCGGGATTCCGCTCGTCGAACTCGGCGACGCGCTCCCGCTCGACATCACCTTCGACGGCGCCGACGAGGTGGCGCCGGACCTGGGGCTGCTCAAGGGCTACGGGAACGCACTGGTCCGCGAGAAGATCGTGGCGGCGGCGTCGAAGCGGCTGGTGATCCTGGTCGGCCCGGAGCGGGCGGCGGAGAAGGTGGTGCCGGCGCTCGGGTCGCGGGGGAAGCTGCCGGTCGAGGTGGTGGCGTTCGCCCTGCCGCTCGTCGCCGCCCGGCTGGCGGACCTCGGCTACCCCGCCGAGCCGTTGCGAACGGCGGACGGCGCGGTGTTCCTGAGCGACAACGGCAACCCGATCCTGCACGCGAGGGTCGGCCCGATCGCCGACCCCGCCGCGCTCGACCGTGCCCTCCACGGTATCCCCGGCGTTGTGGACACCGGGCTGTTCCTCGGCATGGCCGAGCGCGTTCTCATCCAGCACGAGGACGGCCGGCTCGAGGAGCGCACGCGCTGACTCAGCGGGCCGGCTTGCCGTCCTCCACGTCCTCGATGTGGAGGCGGACGGCGTAGCTGACGGCGCCGACCGCCCGCCAGTACGACCCGACCACGAACACCCAGCCGAGCATCTTCGCGGCCTGCTCGTAGAACTGCCAGTCGGCGTCGAGCGGTTGCGGGCGGCCGAAGGCCGCGCCGTGCCTCACGTACTGGTCCCAGCCGACCGTCGCCACGAGGTAGGCGAGGCCGACGAGGAGGGCGAACCCGCCGACCGCCCGCGCCGCCTTCGGCCGCCGCACCGCCCCGGCCGCGTTCCCGAGCGCCACCAGGAACCAGAACTCGGCCAGCCCGCCGCCGACGAGCAGGGCCGTTCGCGCGTACTCGCCCGTCTCGCGGAACGCTACCTTCTCGCACACCGGGATCGACAGCGAGCCGACGAGCGCGAACAGCGTGAACACGCCGGAGAAGAAGAACAGCCCCTTCGCCCCGCTCGCCCGCGGCGCGCCGCCGGCCACGAGCCGGCCGACGACTAGTGCGAACCCGCCGAGCAGCACCGGCAGCCCGTATGCCGCCGCGTCGATCTCCTCGCGCCGGGTCGTGCGGATCACGTCCGGCCCGTCGGCGTTGATGTACCCCTCGACCCTCACCCACCCCGGTCCGTCGGGCAACTCGCCCTCGACGCGATGGTAGACGAGCTTGCCGAACGGCACGACCCCGAGGAGGGTGACGAAGAACAGCCCGAGCATCACCCAGCGCAGGCCACGCCGGGCGGCGCGCCAGCCGGGGACCGCCTCCGCGTCGGTCGGACGCGCCGGTTTCGGCCGCGACGTGCCGCCGCGCTCCGGCGGGGCGGGCGAAGGCTCGTCGGTCGGCGGCGGGCGGTGCGGCCACGGCCGCTCGCGATCCTTCCGCGGCGGCGGCGACGGGTCGACCTCCAGCAGCAGCGGTTGGGCCGGCGCCGGGTCGCTGGCGCCCCAATCGGATGCCGGCGCGGCCGCCACCGGCTTCGGCGCGGGCGGTGGCTTCGGCGCGGGCGGCGGCTTTGGTGTGGGCGGCGGTGTCGGCGGCTCGACCGGCGGCAGCACGAACTCGGGCGACGACGGCGCCGGGCGGCGCGGCGCGGTCAGCGTCTCGGTCGGCGCCCCCGCGGAGGCCGCTTCTTCGGGCGTGGGGACGGGCACGGCGGCCTGGCAGAACGGGCACTTCACCCGCTTCCCTGCCGACTCGTCGCGCGCCCGGAACCGCTTGCCGCACGACGGGCAACCGAGGGTGATCGGCATGGGCATCTCCGTCTGGCAGGGAAGCGGCGGTGGATGCGGACAGGATACGCTCGGTAGGTGCCCGCCGTTCCCCTTCCGTCGGGCCTACTTCCGCGCCTCGATCTTCATGTGGCAGTTCTTGTACTTCTTGCCGCTGCCGCACGGGCACGGGTCGTTGCGCCCCACCTTCGCGCCGACGTTGCGGATCGGCTCGGCCTTCTTCGCCTCGCCGCCGGTGCTCGTCGTCTGCTGCTGGGCGTCGGCCTCCGCCGCCCGCGACTGCGCCGCCGAGATCGCCGCCGACTGCGTCGCCCGGGCGCCCGCCCACAGCGCCATCTGCGCGTCCTCGTCGCCCATCTCCTCCATGCGAAACACCGCCTCGGTCACCCGGTCGCGGACGCCCGCCCACATCGTGTCGAACTCGCGCATCCCCTCGCGCTTGTAGATGATCTTCGGGTCTTCCTGGGCGTAGCCCCGCAGCCCGACGCCGCTCCGCAGGCTGTCCATCGTCAGCAGGTGGCTCTTCCACGCGCTGTCCAGCTGCTCCAGCACCAGCCCGCGCTCGACCGCGTGCATCTCGGGGCGGTACTTCGTGTCGAAGGCGTTCAGCAGCGTCTGCCGCGCCGCGTCGCGGGTCAGGCCGGTCAGCTTCTCGGGGTCGAGGACGAGCCCGAGCTCGGCGCGCGCCCAGTCGGCGAGCTCCTTCGCGTCGGCGGCCTCGGCGGTGCGGGTGCCGCTGAAGGCGTCGTCGAGGCGGGCGTCGACCTCGGGGAGGTCGGCCGCCGGCATTGCTTTCGCCGCCATCTCCAGCAGCTTCTCGCGGAGCTTGCTCCGCGGCTCGGTGCGGCAGAACTCCTCGGTGAACCCCTCGGCCTCGATCGCGCTGCGGGCGGCGGCGAAGAACCCGGCGTCGCCCTGGGTGATGTCGGTGCTCCCCGCCTTCGACGCCAGCGCGACGCCGAGCCGGCCGTGCGCCCAGTTGAACAGGCCGTCGCGGTCGTACTTCTGCCCGCCGGCGTGCGGCTTGTCCGACATGTGGTGCTGCATTGCCACCTGGACCGGGAACTCGCGGTCCTTGCGCCGGTACACGTCCCGCACCGCCGCCGCCAGGTGCGGCACCAGTTCCGCCTCGGACTTCGCGGCGACGTCCTCGACCGACAGCTTCACGCCGAACTTCTGCCGCGCCCAGTCGGACAGCGACTCGGCCCCGTAGGTGCGCGTCAGGAAGCGGGCGCCCTCGGACAGGTCCACCGCCCTCACCGACGCCTCGCCCTGGCCGACGAGCTTGACGGCCATCTCCTCGGTGGGGACCTTCTTCAGCTCCTTCTCCGAGGTCTTGATCCCGAACCGCGCGCCGAGCGCCCGGACCATCTCGTTCCACTTCCAGTCCTTGACGTCCTCGTCCGGGTTGAAGTTCTCCTCGGTCAGCTCCTGGATGATGGTCGGCACCGCGGCGAGGGCGCGGTCGAGGGCGACGGTCTTGGCGTCCTCGAAGCTCGCGCCGCGGAATTCCTTCGGCTCGAACTCGACGGCGAGGCGGTTGCCGGCGAACTCGGCGAAGCTGGCCGGGCCGTAGTCGTCGGCGAGGAACCGCTCGACCGCGGCGCGGACCTGCTCGTCGATCATCTCCAGGATCAGCGCCCGCGGGTTGTTGCCGTCGAGGATCTCCTGGCGGGCGCCGTACACGCGCTTCCGCTGGTAGTCCATCACCTCGTCGTACTCGAGCAGGTTCTTCCGCTGGTCGAAGTGGTACTCCTCGACCTTCTTCTGGGCCTTCTCGATCCGGCGGGTCACCAGCGTGCTCTCGATCGCCTCACCCTCCTGCATGCCGAGCCGCGTCAGCACACCCGACACCCACTCGCCGGCGAACATTCGCATCAGGTCGTCCTGGAGCGACAGGTAGAACCGGCTGGAGCCCGGGTCGCCCTGCCGGCCGGCGCGGCCGCGGAGCTGGTTGTCGATGCGCCGGCTCTCGTGCCGCTCGGTGCCGACGATGTGGAGCCCGCCCATCTCGGCGACCCGCCGGCCCTCCTCCTTCATCTTCTCCTTCGTCTCGATCTCGTGGACCGTCGCCGTCCAGATGTCGTTCGGGATCTCGAGGCGGGTCGGGTACTTCGGCCGCCCGTCCTCGTTCTTGAGCTGCTTGAGCCGCGCCCACGCCAGCGTTTCCGGGTTGCCGCCGAGGATGATGTCGGTGCCGCGGCCCGCCATGTTGGTGCTGATGGTGACGCCGCCGAGCCGCCCGGCCTGGGCGACGATCTCGGCCTCGCGGGCGACGTTCTCGGGCTTGGCGTTGAGGAGCTCGTGCTTGATCCCGCGGCGCTTGAGCAGCGCCGACAGCTTCTCGCTCTTGGCCACGTCCGTGGTGCCGATCAGGATGGGCCGCGTCGTCTGGTGGACCTCGACGATCTCGTTGACGACGGCGGTCCACTTCTCGCCGTCGGTGCGGAACACCATGTCCTTGGCGTTCACCCGGCGGAGCGGCTTGTTGGTCGGGACGGCGACCACGTCGAGCTTGTAGATCTTCCAGAACTCGTTGGCCTCGGTCATGGCCGTGCCGGTCATGCCGCCGAGCTTCTTGTACAGCCGGAAGTAGTTCTGCAGGGTGACGGTGGCGAGCGTCTGCGTCTCCTGCTTGATCTGCACTCCCTCGCGCTGGTGCTTGGCCTCGACCGCCTGGTGGAGCCCGTCCGACCACTGCCGGCCGAACATGGCGCGGCCGGTGTTCTGGTCGATGATGATGATGCCGAGCTCGTTGTTCTCGCGCGGGTCGGGCGCGATCATGTAGTCGCGGTCGAGTTTGTACAGGTGGTGCGCCTTCAGCGCGTTGTCCATCATGTGCGGCCAGTCCATGTTGCCGGCCGTGTAGAAGCTCTCGACGCCCGCCAGCCGCTCCGCCTCGCGGACGCCGGCGTCGGTCAGGTGGCAGGTCTTTTCCTTCTCCTTGATCTCGAAGTACACGCCCTTCGGGGGCGGGTTCGCAGGGTCCACCCGCGTCGGGTCAATCGGGGCGAGCAGCGGCAGGTTGTCGCCCTCGACGCCGGTCACGGCGACGGTGCCGGCCGCCTTGAGGTCGTTGCGGGCCTTCCGCTCCAGATCGGTGAGGGCACGGGCGACCTTGTCGGCCTCGGCGAACCGCTTGGCGTCCGAGAACGCCGGGCCGCTGATGATGAGCGGGGTACGGGCCTCGTCGATGAGGATGTTGTCCACCTCGTCGATGATGGCGTAGTGGTGCGCGCGCTGGACCTGGCGGTAATACGGGTGGTACTCGGCGTCGTCGAACCGCGCGATCTTCATGTTGTCGCGCAGGTAGTCGAACCCGAACTCGCTGGCGGTGCCGTAGGTGATCTCGCACTCGTAGGCGTGGCGGCGCGGCTCCGGGTCCATGTCGCTCTGGATGTACGCCGCGCTCACGCCCAGGGCGTTGTAGATCGGCAGCATCCACTCGCAGTCGCGGCGGGCGAGGTAGTCGTTCACAGTGATGACGTGGACGCCCTTCCCCTCCAGCGCGTTCAGGTACGCCGGGAGCGTGGCGACGAGCGTCTTCCCCTCGCCGGTGATCATCTCGGCGATGGCGCCGAGGCCGGT
>JAFKFQ010000440.1:18483-19954 GCA_017308215.1 bacterium
GTCGTAGTGGCGCATCCCCTTGGTGCGGCGCGACGCCTCGCGGCAGGCGGCGAACGCTTCGGGGAGGATGTCGTCGAGCGTCTCGCCGGCCGCCAGCCGGTCGCGGAACTTCGCCGACAGCCCCTTGAGGTCGTCGTCGGAGAGCGCCTTCATCTCCTCTTCCAGCGCGTTGGTCCGCGCGAGGACGGAGTTCGGCAGGATGGTGTGCGCCTCGGCGTTCTTGGGGCGGTAGTAGCCGAGCGACTTGGTGACGCGCTCGCTGGACGACCCGCCGATGAGGCGGGTGAGGGCGCCGACCACCCCTTCGGTGAGGCTGGTGAACTTCTCCCCGATCTTTTCCAGGAAGCTCGATTCCAGGTTGGTCTGCGTCGCCATCGGGGCATTACCTCGCGCCGGGCGGCGGGCGGCCGCTCCGAAATCAAGTGTTCACTGTAAGTACGGGCAAAATCGGGGTCAATCCCGACCGCCGGTACGACCGCTACAGTCGTTACGACCGGCCCCCGCATCGCGCCACCCAATCACAGGACATCCCAGCGGATTGTTCTCGCCCGTGGGAAAGCGGATATGGTGGTCGTGTTTATTGTGGACAAATAGATCCAATTGATCACAATCGAGCCGGGTGGCATCGCGGGCGTGCCACAACTCGGGGAGGGCGGTGCGATGGAACACGTGGCGATGGCGGGGTTCGCGGTCGTGCTGGCGGCCGTGGTGTACGGGCTGAGTGGGATGCTGTTCCGCCGGGTGACGTGCGGGAAATAGCAGCGGGGCGGCCGGTTGCCCGGCCGCCCCGCGCGGTCTCGCGTCGTCTTCTACTCACGCCTTCGCGGCGGCCGGCTGCGGCTTCGGCAGCTTCTCGCGGGCGATGGCGACGAGCTGGTCGAACGCCGCCGGGTCGTGGATGGCGATCTCGGACAGCGACTTGCGGTCGAGCGCGACCATCGCCAGTTGGAGTCCGTGGATGAACTCGCTGTAGCGCATCCCGCGCATCCGGCAGGCGGCGTTGATGCGGATGATCCACAGCCGGCGGAAGTCTCGCTTCTTGACCTTGCGGTCGCGGTAGGCGAACGCCCGGGCGCGGATGAGCGTGACGATCGCCTGCCGGTACAGGTTGTGGCGGGCGAGGCGGAACCCCTTCGTGAGCTTCCTCGTGCGCTTCTTGCGGCGCGACGTGGTGGCTTTACTGCGAGCGCGAACCATCGTGGTGTCCTCGGATCGCGGGGCGCGTGCCCCGGTGGTGTGTGGGTGTGGGGGTTAGCTGATGCCGAGGGCCAGCTTGTACTTCTTGAGCACGCTCGGGCGGCCCTCGATGACCCCGGCGCGGCGGAGCTTCCGCTTCCGCTTCGTGGTCATGTGGGCGTTCAGGTGCCGCCGCCCGACCTTGGCGTACTTCAGCTTCCCGCCACCCGTCACCTTGATCCGTTTCTTGACGCTCTTGTTGGTCTTGTTCTTCGTGGCCATGTCGGCGCTCCGG
>JAFKFQ010000493.1 GCA_017308215.1 bacterium
CACCATCCCGGGCCGCGGGGAGCCCGTCGAAGCCGCTTGCTTCACCCCGGACGCGACGTGCGTAGTGCTCCGAGACGTGCGGGGGGTGTGGGCCGTCGACGCCGCGACCGGCCGACCGGCCGCGGGGGCACCGCCCGCCGACCGGGACTGGACTGCGGTCGTCCGATCGACCGACGGACTGGCGATTCGGCTCGCCGGGACCGTCGTCCGCCTGGTCCCAGGCGCAGGGGCCGGAGCGGCGCACGACCCTTGGTCGGTAGCCGCCGGACGACTCCGGGCGGCGACGGTCGCCCAGGGGGAGAGGCAGGAGTCGGCAGCCCGCCGGCAGGCCGATTGGGTCACGGCAGCCGCTCACGCGGACCGCCTCGCGGCGCTGGCCCCCGGCGACCCCGGGCCGCGGGTCCGGGCGGCCCAAGCCTGGGCCCTCATCGGTCGGCCCGACCGCGCCGCGCTCCACGCCGTCCGGGCCGCGTGGGACGACCCCGCGGCCGGCCGGGCCGGGCTGTGGGGGCAGGCGTTCCCCACCGGCCTCGGCCACTGGCGGGTCGAGGGCGGGGCGGTGGCCCAAACCTCGCCCGCCGCCGGACTCTCGTGGCTCTGGTTCGGGTCGCCGGCGTGGACCGACTACGATCTTGAACTCGAGGCCCAGCGGACGGCCGGGACGGAGGGGTTCGGCGTCGCGTTCCGGGCGGCCGGGCCCGACACCTACCTTGAGGCGAACATTGGGGGGTATCAGAACAAGTTCGCGGTCGTCGAGGGGCAACACGCCGGGGCGTTCGTGCGCCTGCCGGGGGCAAAGGCGATGGCGGTCGAAACCGGGCGGTGGTACGGGGTAAAGGTGGAGGTACGGGGCCCCCGGTTTCGGGTGTACGTCGACGGGGAGCGGGTGACCGAGGGGACCGAGGCGCGGTTCTCGCGCGGGGGGGTCGGGTTGAAGACGGCGGGAACGGCAGCTCGATTCCGCGCCATTCGAGTTACAACACCCGGTGGGGAGGAGTTGTACTCCGGTCTGCCATTCGTCCACAGGCCGTCCATTCGTCCACTGTGACCAGGCCCCATCTGGGCTCCTGTTGCGATCTGGTAATCGGCACGACGAAGGGAAACGCGATCGGCTTCAGAAAGGGAAACACCGTAGCCCAGCCCCTGCGTGTGGCGTTGCCGCCGCCGCGGGGGGACGAGGATGCTCACGGTGGACCAGTTCGCCCGCATTCGTCAGCTCCGTCGTGACGGGCTGACCATCCGGCAGATCGCCGACCAGCTCAACCACTCGCCCAAGACCATCCTCAAGGCCCTGGCCCACCCGGAGCCAATCCCGCCGGTGATCTCCGTGCCGCGGGCGGCCCCGGTGTTCGGGCCGTTCCGCGCCGCCGTGGACGCGATCCTGGCCGCCGACGAGACGGCCCCGCGGAAGCAGCGGCACACCGCCTCCCAGGTGTTCCGCCGGCTGGTCGCCGAGCACGCCTACCCCGGCGGGTACGACCAGATCCGCCGATACCTCCAGCAGCGACGCCGGGACCGCCGGGAGACGTTCGTCCCGCTGGAGCACCGCCCCGGCGTCCGGGCCGAGGCCGACTTCGGGCACATCCACGCCGACTTCCCGGACGGCCGCCGCCAAGTGCCGGTTCTCCTCGTCACCTGGAGCTACTCCAACGCCCCGTTCGCCGTCGCCCTCCCGACCGAGCGGACCGAGGCCGTCCTCCACGGGCTGGTCGAGGCGTTCGCGTTCTTCGGGTGCGTCCCGGCCGAGCTGTGGTGGGATAACCCGCGGACGGTGGCCGTCCACCTGTTCCGCGGGCGGGACCGGACCCTCCACCCGCGGTACGCGGCCCTGGCGTCGCACTACCTGTTCACCTCGAGGTTCTGCCTCCCGGCCACGCCGACGGAGAAGCCGCGGGTCGAGAACCGGGTGTTCGACCTCCAGCGGCGGTGGGCCACCCCCGTCCCGCGGGTCGCCGACCTGGCCGCGCTCAGGCACGGGCCGGCGCGGAGAACGGTGGGCTTGCAGCGCCCGCGGGTCGTCTCCAGCCCGAGGGCCGAGCGGGCTTCCTGGAACGTGGTCTCGATGTTCCACCGGCCGCAGTACGCGGCCACCACCGCGTCGGCCTCGAGCCCCGGGTCGGTGGTGAACAGGTACTCGTCCCGGTGCGTCCCGGTGGCGTCGCGGACGAACACCCACCGGACCGGGACCAGCCCCTCCCCGCCCTTGTACCAGTGCCCGGTCCCGGTCGCCGCCTCGACCCGTCGGGTGCCGCCCCCATACCAGACGACCGTCAGCCGGGTGCGGGCGGCGGTCGAGGCCGCCTGCCGGGGCTTCGGCACCCGCGCGCCCTTCACCCGTGGGCGGCCGTTGCCCGCGTACGGCGGGGGCGGGGCGAACAGGTTGATATCCGGGTGGCACTTGCTGACCAGGGTCAGCCCCCCGCGGTGGCGGTGGCAGAACCGGGCCACCTCGTGCGTCCCGAACCCGGAATCCCCGGTAAACACGAAGGACCGGTCCGGGAAGCGGAGGAGCATCAGGCGGAGCAACCGGCACATGAGCCGGGCTGGGGTACGGTGCCGGGCACCCTCGGCTTTGCTGACCTCGGGGGTGCGGTACAGGTCCACCAGGACCGGCAGCGCCCACCGCCGGGCGGCGAACGGGAACTTCACCAGGACGGCGAGGACGACCCACTTGTGCCCGTACCGCCACGCCGTATACGCGTGCGACGACCGGACGGCGTCCCGGTGCCGCCCCTTGCCGTACACCGCCCGGCCGGGGTGCCCGTCCACGGTGTCGTCGCCGACGAGGGCGACCGGGCCGTCGGGGACGACGTGGTCGAGGAGGAACCGGGCGAGGGCGCACCCGAGTCGGAGCCCGGA
>JAFKFQ010000441.1:0-19030 GCA_017308215.1 bacterium
CCATCGTGTCCGGCCGCAGCGTGTTCATCTACGGCCCGCCCGGCAACGGCAAGACGGCGATGGCCCGGGCCATCGGCGACTTCATGAACACCACCGGCGGGAGCGTGTACGTCCCGTACGCGTTCGTCGCCGACGGGAACATCATCACCCGCGGGAAGTGGCTCAAGTAACAGCGGCCGGGGGCCGGGGGCGAGGGGCAAGAAACCGCTCCGGTCCGCTCCCATCTGGCCCCTCGCCCCTGGCCCCTCGCCCCTGGAGGAAGACATGTCGCTGAGCCGGCACGCCGTTGTGGACTGGGAAGGGAATCCCGCCCCCGAGGCGCCCGTCGCCCCGGACTCGATCCGCGAGGCGGGGCTGTCGCAGGCGTTCATCTGCGACCTGCTGATGAAGTCGCTGTACACCCGCGGCGCCATGCTCGGCCGCGACCTGGCGCAGCTGTTGTGCCTGCCGTTCAAGGTCGTCCGGGAGCCGCTCCGGTTCCTCAAGGACGACAAGTGCATCCAGGTGGACGGCGGCGACCTCGTCGGCGAGGTGAGCTACCGGTACAGCCTCCTCGACCTCGGCCGCCGCCGCGCCCAGGAGGCGATGGAGCAGTGCGCCTACGTCGGCCCGGCGCCGGTGCCGCTCGAGGACTACGTCGAGCAGTGCTACCGCCAGGCGGTCACCGGCCTCCAGTGCTACCCGGAGGCGCTGCGGGCGCCGTTCAGCCACCTGGTGCTCAAGGAGGACATGTTCAACAACCTCGGCCCGGCCATCGTGTCCGGCCGCAGCGTGTTCATCTACGGCCCGCCCGGCAACGGCAAGACGGCGATGGCCCGGGCCATCGGCGACTTCATGAACACCACCGGCGGGAGCGTGTACGTCCCGTACGCGTTCGTCGCCGACGGGAACATCATCACCCGCAAGCTGCTGACGACCGGCGCGACGGACCAGCGCTGGGTGCGCATCCGCCGCCCCGTCATCGTGACCGGCGGCGAGCTCGGGCTCGACATGCTCGACCTGCGGTACAACGCCGAGGCCAAGTTCTACCAGGCGCCGATCCACTTCAAGGCGAACGGCGGGGTGTTCCTGATCGACGACTTCGGCCGCCAGCGGTGCAGCCCGAAGGAGCTCCTGAACCGCTGGATTCTGCCGCTCGAGGACCGGCACGACTTCCTCACCGTGGCGAGCGGGAAGAAGTTCCAGGTGCCGTTCGAGCAGCTCATCATCTTCAGCACCAACCTCGACCCGAAAGATCTGGTGGACGACGCGTTCCTCCGCCGCATCCGGCACAAGGTCGGGGTGCAGGCACCGACGCGGGACGTGTACGAGCGGATCTTCGCCGGGAACTGCAAGCGACTCGGGCTGAACTACTCGGCCGAGGCGGTGGACTACCTGTACGAGCGGTACTACAACCGCGGCCGCATACCGCGGGCGAGCGACTGCCGCGACCTGCTCGAGATCGTGCAGTCGATCTGCCGCTACCGCCGCCAGCCGGTGCACCTGACCCGCGACCTGATCGCCGAGGCGTCGGCCAGCTTCATCGCCGAGTTCCAGTAACACAGCCTTCGCCGCAAGCCGCCCCGGGTTCCACCCGGGGCTACACGCCGGCGTACTCCCGCACGCAAACCCCCGAGCCAGTTGTGCATCCGGGCGAACGGCCGGGAGGGCGGCGGCGAGTAGCTCCGAGCGGCCTGCCGCGGGGTGCGAATGCGGCTCCCCCACCCAGAGCTTCACGGCCCGCGACTCGCCCGGGGCCCGGCGTCGTGTGAACCTGCGCGGTTGTCGGGGTTTGGGGTTTTCTGTCGAGTCGCGCGGTCCCGCGGGTCGAAACAGGTAGCACGACGGACCCGATCATTTGCGGGGGGTGGGCCATGGACGGCCGACGGCTGCGGTGGCTGGTGGTGGGCGGGCTGATCCTCGGTGGCGTCGGCTGCACCCGGAACACCAACCCACCCGGATTCGCCCCCCCCACGCCCCCGCAGCAGTCCAAGTCACTGTTCGGCGGCGGCCAGCAGGTGGCCGCGGCGCCGACGCCCGGGATGGGGCCGACCGGCGGCGGCATCCCGGTCGAGGCCGCGCCGCCCCGCCGCCCCGGACAGAAGGGGCTCCTCCCCGACACCGAGACGGAGTTCGCCAACACCCACGTCCAGGTCGCGCTCGGCGACCCGCCGCCGCCGAACAAGGACGAGATGCTGGACATGGCCCGGCACCGCTACCAACGTGCGCTGAAGCAAGATCCGAAGCACAAGGGTGCGCTGCTGGGCACCGCCCGGATGTACGTGAAGACCGGGGAGCGCGAGAAGGCGGCCGAGGCGTTCAAGAAGTACGTGGACGTCCACCCGAAGGACGCCGCCGTCCACCACGAGGCGGCGATGGCGTGCGCCCGGTTCCAGGACTGGACGGGGGCGACGAGGTGGTGCGAGGCGGCGCTGCAGCTCGACCCGGAGAACCGGGCGTACCGCAAGACGCTCGGGTTCTGCCAGGCCCGGGCCGGGCGGTGGGACGAGGCGTTCACCACGATGTGCCGGGTGATGCCGGAGGCGCAGGCCCGGTACAACATGGCCGCGGTGCTGCTCCACACGAACAACCCGGACGCCTGCCGGGCGCAGCTCCAACTCGCTCTCCAGGCCGACCCGCAGCACGCCGCCGCCCGCGACTTCATCGCCGAACTCGACGAAACGCACCCGACCAACCCGGCGGCCGCCCCGAACCCGATCCAGACAGTCGGCGGCACAGCCCCGTAGCGGGGGCATCCGAGCGAACCCGAGCCGGATAACAGGATGGGCGGGAGCTCGAGCCGAATCTCTGGCTCGGTCTCCCGTCCATCCTGTTATCCTGTCCATAACTGCTGAACGAGCGCGGCAGACGAACGAGACCGACCGCGTGACGTGGGAGCCGGTCGGCCGCACCCGTCTCCGCGCCACCGACGCCGAGTGCGTGCGGGTCTACGAGCGGCGGGAGCGGTGACCCGATGGACCAGCACAAGCGGCCGTCGGTGTACCTCCAGGAGCGCTGCGCCGAGCTCGGCCGGGTGCTCGACTTCTTCCTGGAAGTCCACCGCGGCCAGATGCCGGCGCTCGACGAACGGCTCGTCGTGTTCCTCGCGCAGCTCGGGTTCTGGGAGTGGGAGCTCGACAACGTGATCTTCGCGTTCACCACCTTCGCCGAGCGGGCGCGGGCGTGGGAGAACGACAGCGGCCCGGCGCTGGCCGAGGGGCTGCGGGCGCGCGGCCTGCCGGTCCGGTTCGCGGCGGTGAAGAACGTGAAGGGGAAACGCCTGGCCCGGGCCGAGCGGGTGCGTCAGGTGGTCGCCCCGGTCGCCGAGTTGAACCGCGTCATCGCCATGTGGAACGCGCTGCTCGGCCTGTGCGAGGAGCGTGTCCTGCTCCCGGTGGAGGAGCGGAGCGAACTCGCCGCACTCGGTGCCGGCGTACTGCCGGACCTGTCGAAGTACCGCCGCGACCCGCTGCCGGTGCCGGCCGACGAGTGACACCGCGGCGTCACCACCGGAACGCCCAGCGCCGGTCCGCGTCGGTCAGTTCCGCCTTCCGCCGCGTCGCGCGGCGGAGCGCCGGCAGCACCGCGGCCGGGTCGGCGCCGAGCACCCCGGCGCACCACACCGGGTTGAACTCGACCACCGCCCACCCGCGCTCCTCGACCGCACCCACGTCGATCACCACCGCCGGCGGCAGGTGATTCCCCAGCGCCGCGACCGCCGCTTCGGCCGTCCGCAACCCCGCCTTCGGCACGCCGCCCGCGCACCCGGGCGACCAGTTCGGTCGCCCGAGCGACAGATACGGTGACCCCGCCACCACCTTTCCCTCCAGCACCCAGTAGCGCAGCTCCGCCGCCCAGCTCACGACGCCGGCGACGAGCACCGGCGCGTCGGGGCGGTTCTGGCCCTTCGTGCGGATGTCGCGCACGTCGCGGTAGACGCCGGCGTCGAACCACTTGTCGAGCGGGTCGGCGGGCTTCACGAACGTCGGCCCGCGGAGCCGGGTCAGGTCGACGAACCGCGCCGCCTCGATCGGCCGCAAACGGAGCCGGTCCGGCAGGCGCGCGAGCAGGTCGAACGGCGGTTCCAGCAATGCGAGCTCGAAGGCGCGGGCGGTGGCGAGCGCGACGTCGGTGGTGACGTAGAGCGCGAGCTCCGGGTCGGCGGGTGGTGGGTCCGTCGGAGCCGGACGGACAACCGTCCACCCGGCTTCGTTCGCGGCCCAGGCGAGCTGGCCTTCAACAGTCTGTTCCTGACCCGGCTGCCCGCCGGTTAGCAGTTGGCGCGCCGGTGCGAGCACCAGTGTGGGCATGTGAGGCTCTGAGGTTGGGGAGCGGCCCGGCCGATCGGCCGGGCGGGAACGAGGTGTGCGGTCAGGATAGCAGACACGCGCCGCGGGGGGAGGTTCGCCCGGGAGGGCGGTAGCGTGTAGCCTCGGGTGGAATCCGGGGCGGCGCCCGCGGTGTCACGCACCCCGGCCTCCCCGCTTGCCACCCGCCGCGGCGCGTGGTATATCTCCCCAACCGCCGCGGTCGGCGGTACCGAAGGCGAATCCGATGACGACGACCCTCCAATCCCGGCTCGCGCCGGCCGCCCGTGTGGCGGTCATCGCCGGTATTGTCGTCGCAGCCGCAGCCCCGAGCTGACTCCGGCCCCCCGACCGCGTTCGCACCACGAACCACCCTGTCGGCCCCGGAGTCACCCTCCGGGGCCGTTTGCGTTTCCCCCCTGTTCCGAGGACTGCCATGCCGCCGGCCCCGCTCCCGCTGTCCGACCGGTCCGGCCGGACCACCGACTCGCCGATCACCTTCTTCATTCAGAAGGCGTTCGAGACGCCCGGCCTGATCTCGCTCGCCGCCGGCCTCGTCGATGAAGGGTCGCTCCCGGCCGGCGAGGTCGGCGCCGCCGTCGCCGCCATCATGGCCGACCCGCAAGCGGCCCGCGCCGCGCTCCAGTACGGCTCGACCCAGGGGCTCCCGTCGCTCCGCACGCGCGTGCTGAACCACGTCTGCGCCGCCGACGGCGTTTCGCCGGGCGACATCGGGCTGTCGGCGGACGACGTGGTGCTCACCACCGGCTCGCAGCAGCTCCTCTACCTGCTCGGCGAGGCGCTGTTCAACCCCGGCGACATCGTGCTCGCCGAGGCGCCGTCGTACTTCGTCTACCACGGCGTCCTCCAGAGCCACGGCGTCTGCGTGGTGCCGGTGCCGATGGACGCCGGCGGGATGGACCTCGACGCCCTCGACGCGAAGCTCGCCGACCTGCAGAGCCGCGGCGAGCTGCCGCGCGTGAAGCTCATCTACACGGTCGATTACTTCCAGAACCCGACCGGCCTGACGCTCGCCGCCGACCGCCGCCCGCGCCTCGTCGAGATCGCCCGCAAGTACAGCACCGCGCACCGCATCCTCGTCCTCGAAGACGCCGCGTACCGCGAGCTCCGCTACACCGGCCCGGACCTGCCGAGCGTGAAGAAGTTCGACGTCGCGAACGAGTTCGTGGCCTACACCAGCACGTTCTCGAAGCCGCTCTCGCCCGGCCTGAAGCTCGGCTACGCGCTGCTCCCGTCCGACCTCGTCGCCCCGGTCCTGCACCTGAAGGGGAACCACGACTTCGGCTCGGCGAACCTGGCGCAGCACGTCGTGGACCGGCTACTGGCGACGGGCGCGTTCGACCGCCACGTCGGACACCTGCGCGACGTGTACCGGGCCAAGCGCGACGCGATGCTGGCGGCGCTGGACGAGGAGTTCGGCGACGTGCCCGGCGCGAGCTGGACGGTCCCCGGCGGCGGCCTCTACGTGTGGCTGACGCTGCCGCCGGACGTGGACGCGGGGCCGAACGGCCCGCTCGTCCCCGCCGCGCTCGAAGCCGGGGTGCTGTACGTGCCGGGCGAGTTCGGGCACGTCGCCGACGAGACCGGCGGCATCGCGCGGAACGAGTGCCGCCTGAGCTTCGGCGTAGCGGAGCCGGACCGCTTGCGCGAGGGCATCCGCCGCCTGCGGAAGGCGTACCGCAAGCTGGAGCGCACCGCCGGCCGCGCCCCGGCGGCGGTGTGAGGCGTTGGCACTCGCCCACCAGGGCGTGCCCGTTGACGGCTCGGCCTCGGAGGGCGCATGGTGCGGATTAAATCCGAACCCGGATGGCTGTCCTGCGACCAACCGCAGGAATTCGCCCACTTTGCCCACTTCGCCGGCGGCCTCGACGCCCAGCGGTTCCGGTGGCTCGCGGCGGATTGGGGCGGCCGCGTCCGCCACGTGTTCGAGCCGGACGACCTGCCGTGGTTCGACGCCTTCGACCGCTGGGTCGTCGGGGCCGGACCGCACCCGGCCGAGGTGTGCCGGCACCCGGAGTTCTACCCCTGCGGCCGCCCCCGGTTTGAGACGTTCTGGGCCCGGCAGTGCGCCGAGGCCATTCGCCGGGACGACCCGCTCGGCGCGGCGGCATACGCGGGCGCCTCGGCCAGCGAGGACTACCCGTTTGTGCCGCTCCCCGAGTCGGACTTCGCCCACGCACACCGGGGGCGGTCTGCCGCTGCGCGGGCCGCGGAGAAGGCTCGCGCGGATGCCCACCGGGAGGCGTGGTGGGCCGCCAAGGCTGCCCACGAGGCGCGCGTCCGGCGGGAGTTCTGCGACCAGTTCCGGGACGTGGCCGGCAATCCGTTCCGGCCGACCGCGTTCGCCCCGGCGTGGCGGACGGAGGCGGCCGTCGCGCTCGCCCGCGGCATCTACGAGGATCGCGCCTCGGAGCGCCTGCCGGTCCTCGCCGACGCGCTCGAAGACGCGGCGTGCGCCGACGCCGACGTCCTCGCCCACTGCCGCGGTGACGGCCCGCACGTCCGCGGGTGTTGGGTCGTAGACCTCGTGCTCGGGGGCGATGCTACAGCGCCGTTTGACGCTCGCCCCACGGCCGTTTAGCCCGACCAGCCGCCTCACTGGTCGGCTCGCTCACTACCAGCGCAACGCGATCGATTGCGCGAATGCAACCGAATCAGCGGTTCTGGCGAGGGAGCTCGCAATCTGACCTCGACCGCGACGAAGTGCATAAGGAGTGCTTGGCATGTCGGGGATGCAGGCGTGAAAGGCGATATCCGCTCGGTCGGCAGCCACTTGGCGGGCCTCGCCCGTGTGGCGCTGCGGTCCTTCGCCGCAACGGTGTTCGTTGTGACATCGGTCGGGGTCGTACTGGCCGGCCTGTCTTACTACGTCCTGCGTGACGAACACTGGGTCTACGGCGCGATCGCCGTCACCATCGCCCTCGTCGAGTCGGTGGCGACGGGCCTCGTCCTCGGCGTCAAGCGGGCCGTGGTGACGGCCGTGGCCCACGGACTCGGCGAGCTACGGTTGGGCCGGTCCCTGGTGCGCCGGGTGTTCGAGCGGGTGCTCGGGGTCGCCGCGGGAACCGAGTTCGGCGAGCGGGGCGGGACGCTCGCCCGGGGGCTGGAACGGCTACCACTGGCGCGTGCGGAGGAGCTGTTGAGCGGCGCGGTCCGGGACGTGACCGGTGAGGCGGGGCAGGGCGGCTGGCTGCGGCGGATGGTTCAGGCCCAACTCTTCCGTGCGGTCCAGAAGTACACCCTGTCGCGGTTCCGCGAGGAGGGGGCCGCGCACGGCGGCGTCGACCTGCTCAAGGTGAAGGACGAACTGGAGCAGACGGTGGACGAGGCGCTGGTCCGGACCGTGCGCGGCGGGCTGCGGCTATGGACGGCGCTGGTGATCGTCGCCCTACCGACCGCGGTCGCGGTGCAAACGTGGGTCATCATCCTGCTGCTGCACGCGAAGGGCTGACGCCCCGGAAACCGCGCGGCCGGTGAATCGGCAGCCCAACAACGGAGGCGCGACGACCGTGAGACGCATCGACCAGCTCGTGTTCGTCGGCCTGAACGGGTACGCGGTGGCGCTCGACCGCGACACGGGCGAGATCGTCTGGTCCAACAACGAGCTCAAGTCCGGGTACGTCACCCTCCTCCTGGACGGCGACCGGCTGGTCGTGTCCATGAACGGCTACCTCTTCTGCCTCGACCCGCTCACCGGCCGGATTCTCTGGAACAACTGCATGCGCGGGTACGGGGGCGGAACCCCGACCGCGCTCGTCTCGGTGCGCGGGCAGGGCTCGCAGATGGTGATCCAGCAGGCCGCCGAGGCGACCGCGGCCGCGGAGCAGGCCGCGGCAAGCCAGCACCACGGCGGGTCGTGATCCCAACGCCGAACCCGGTCGAACCGGTGGTTCAACGGCGTGAACCGGGGGGTGAGAGTCGGTGTCCTTGTCATCTGGCGACGTGCCATCCGAGTGGAGGGTGACGATGGCTTCGGACACAATCGACACCGAGTATCGAGCATCTATCTTCCCGGCCCGCCCCTTCGGTTCTCCACCCTCCGAAGGAGAAGACCATCAGTGGGGACCGATTTTTTTCCTGTTCGGGCAGGCCATGCTATGGGCGCAGGGCTATGGGGACGGAATGGCTCGGCTTGTCGTTGCGGCTGAGGATCGCTGGCAGCGGAGCGGGATTTCCACGGAGAAGATCAGGCGGATGAGCCTGGGTCAGCTCCAGAAGGAGTACGCCCGGTATTGTCACCTCAAGCCGCACCACCTCAAGCGGATGGCCGAGGTTCTGAAAGTGCGGAACGCGATCGCACACAACTTCTACCGGCGGCGGATGGCACGACTCGAATCAGCCGAGGGGCGAGAGCAGGTCATCCGGGAGCTGCACGAAGCGATTTACCTGTTCCAAACGGAGCGGGACGAGATGTACTGGCTGTTGAGTGCCCTGACGGGACAACCACTCCGGTGATCCGGTGCAGCCCAGAGACCGAACGAATTAGGCGCTGCGCCCGACGGCCGCCCAAAACCGCGGCCGCGGGTGAGATCGATGCTCGCCCCACGAGGACGCATCGGATGGACGAGGCAGCGGAGATCAGCTGGGACGACTTCCTGCGGGTGGACCTGCGCGTCGGCACGGTCACCGCCGTCGAGGCGTTCCCGGAGGCTCGCCGCCCGGCGTACAAGCTGTGGATCGACTTCGGCCCGGAGATTGGTGTCCGCAAGTCGTCGGCCCAGATCACCGTCCGGTACACCCGCGAGGAACTGGTCGGTCGGCAGGTGGTGGCGGTGGTCAACTTCCCGCGCAAGCAGATCGGGCCGTTCCTGTCCGAGGTGCTCGTCACCGGGTTCGCGGACGCGGACGGGGCCATCATCCTGGCCCAGCCCGACCGGCCGGTGCCCAACGGCGCGCGGCTCGTGTAGCCCGCCACGGCCGGTGAGCTCGTTTCGACCTCTCGGAGTCACACCATGCCTCGCCGCACTCTCCCGCGGTTTCTCGTGGTGCTCGGGCTGTGCGCCGGTGTGGCACTGGGTGGGCCGGCGCTCGCACAGGGGAAGCGGACCGGCCAGGACGCCCAGAAGAAGTACGACGAACTGGTCCGCTCGGCCGAGCAGTCCGAGAGGATCGGCTACGTCGCCGCCGGGGTCGGCGTCCTCCTCGTCGTCGCGGCGATCCCGCTCGGCATCTACCTCGGCCGGAAGAAGAAAGCCCGATAGCGCCGCGGAACGCGGTGGGTGCGATCGTTGTCCTGTGGAGCACGCTGCGGCGGTGCGAAGTGCTGTGGGACGGCGGCGCGCTCCGGCCGCGGCCGGAGCGGGTCCGTATCTCACCGGTTCCCGGCGGCCCGCGCCCGGCCGCCCCGGCCGAACCGGAGCACGCCATGTCCGCCGTCCGCCACATCCTCGGCGACCCCGTCACCCGCCACATGCGCCCGGACCCGACCCGCGTCCGAGCCGACCTCACCGTCGCCGAAGCCCTCGACTACATCCGCGACCACGAGGTCGGCAGCCGCGTCGTCTACTTCTACGTCGTGGACGCCGACGACAAACTCGTCGGCGTTATCCCCACCCGCCGGCTCCTCCGCGCCCGCACCACCGCCCCGGTCACCGACGTGATGATCGCCCCGGTGATCGCCGTGCCGGACACGGCGACGGTACTCGACGCGTGCGAGTTCTTCACCCTCCACAAGCTCCTCGCGTTCCCGGTCGTGGACGCCGCCGGCCGGCTGGTCGGGTTGGTGGACGTGACCCTGTACACCGACGAGCTCACCGACCTGGAGCAGCGGCAGGAGGCCGACGACCTGTTCCAGCTGGTCGGTGTCCACCTGACCGAGGCGGAACAGCGGCGGGCGGTGCTGGCGGCGCGGAAGCGGTTCCCGTGGCTGCTGTGCAACGTGGCCGGCGGGATGATCGCGGCGGTCATCGCCGACGCCTACGAGGACGTGGCGACGCTCGCCCTGGTGACGCCGTTCATCGCGCTGGTGACCGGGATGGCCGAGGGGGTGGCGATCCAGTCGGTCAGTCTGGCCCTCCAGACGATGCACGGGCGGCGGCCGACGTGGCGGGCGCTGGGGGGGACGGTCAGCCGCGAGGTGGTGGTCGGGCTGCTGCTCGGGGCGGCGTGCGGGCTGATCGTCGGGCTGGTGGCGCTGGCGTGGAAGGGGAGCGCCCGGGCGGGGCTGAGTCTGTGCGTCGGGATCGCCGGCGGGGTGGCGGCGTCGGCCGCCGTGGGGATCGCCCTGCCGTTCCTGTTGCGGATGGCCCGCCGCGACCCGCAGGTGGCGTCCGGGCCGATCGCCCTGGCCGCCGCCGACATGGTGACGCTCCTCCTCTACTTCAACCTCGGCCGCTGGCTCCTGGGGTGACGGGCGACACGCCCTCACGGCCCACGCCGACCAGTTCCAGCCAGCGGTCTTCGAGCACCCGGGCGTACTCGACCGCGTCCAACCCGTGCGGGCCGAGGGCGAAGGCGTCGTTCGCCTCGACCAGCAGCGTCCGCCCGTCAGCGGCCACGCCGAAGTCCAGCGCGTAGGCGGCCGGGGCCGGCGCGTAATCCGCCACCGCCCGCCGCACGGCCGCGGCGTCCGGTACGACCGCCCACGCGCCGCGGTAGTGCGCCAGCCCGACGACCGCGCCGCGGCGGACGAAGTAGCGCCACTCCGACACGAATTCGACCGGCTCGGCCGCCTGAAGGCCGAGGTCGTCGGGGAGGTGCGCGAGCGCTGACAGCCCCGCCGCGTCGCGGACGACGCTCCCGGCGAACGCCTTCGTTTCGCGGAGCGGTTTGACGAACACCGGCACGGCTGGCGCCGACCCGAACTGCCCGCGAACCGCGCCGAGGGTCGTTTCCCACACCCTGCGGCCGGCGAACCCGAGCAGCGGCGCGGGCAGGTTCAGCGGCTCCGGCACCGGGGCGCCGATCTGCCGCAGCGCAGCATGGACGGCGACGGTGCCGCCGACCACCAGCGTGAGCGGGTCGAGCCGGAGGGACTTTGTCGTGAGGTCGTCCCACTCGTAGAAGTCGAGCGGGTAGCCGAGGTGCGTGAACCCGCGCCACGCGGCGTAGCACGCCTCGCTGGCGAGCTCGCCGCCGGCCTTCTTGATGTACACCCGCCGCACGCGCATCGGGTCGCCCCCGCCGGGCGTCAGAAGATGTTGAACGGGTCGCCGCCGAGGCGGAACCCGGCGGCCATCGCCCCCACCTGCAGCACGATGGCGAGCAGCCCGAGCACCAGCCCGGCGATGGCGAGGCCGCGGCCGTCGCGGTAGACCAGCCCGATCAGACCGCTCAGCACCGCCCCGCCACCGAGGAGCAGCGCGAACGGCCCGCAGCAGCACGTCACCAGCGCCAGCACGCCGAGGATCAGCGACAGGATGCCAAGCCCCGCCCCGCCCTCGCCCTTTTTCTTCCGCGGGGGCAGGTCATCGGGCTCGCGCCCGCCGGGGTCGGCGACCGGCACGAACGTCTTCCCGCACGCCCCACACCGGACCGGGCGGTTCAGGTGCTCGCGCCCGACCGTCAGGTCGGCGTCGCAGGACGGACAGGTGACGGGGAGTTGGGGCATTGCACGTCTTCGCCCCGCTCCCGCGGCGCGCCTCAGAAGCTCGTGTCCCCGTTCACCCCGGCCAGCACCGCCACCGCCCGCAGCGCGACCGCGAAGAGCCCGAGCGCCAGCCCTGCCGCCGCCAGACGGCGGCTGTCGGGCGTCCGCCGGCCGAGCAGCCCCGTCACGACCGCCCCGCCGCCCGCGAGGAACGAGACCGGCCCCCAGCAGCAGAACAGCAGCGCGATCAGCCCGAGGAAGAAGGACAGGAGCCCGAGCATCGAGCCGGGGTCTTCCCGCACCCCGTCCACCTCGACCGGGCGGGGCGGCGGGGGCGGCGGCACCGGCTCGTCATCGGGCTCGGGGCCACCGGGGTCGGCCACCGGGACGAACGGCCGCCCGCAGGCCGCACACCGCGCCGGGCGGTTCAGGTGCTCCCGCGCCACGGTCAGATCGGCGGCGCAGGCCGGACAGGCGACCGGGAGGCGGGGCATCGGAGCTCAGTCGTTGAACAGCTCGCTGATCGACTGGTCCTCGTGGATGCGGCGGATGGCGTTGGCCAACAGTGCCGCGACCGAGATCACCTTGATGTTCGGGAGCTGCTTCTCGGCCGGCAGCGGGATGCTGTCGGTGATGGCGATCTGCTCGATGCCGGCGTCGCGAAGGCGGTTCACCGCCTTGTCCACGAGCAGCCCGTGAGTGGCGCACGCGAACACCCGCTTGCACCGGTGCTTCCGCGCGATCTCGATCGCCTTCACCATGCTGGAGCCGGTCGAGATCATGTCGTCGAACAGGACGACCGTCTTCCCCTCCACGTCGCCGATGAGGTGGGCGGCGGTCGTCTCGGTGGCGCTGGCCCGGCGCTTGTCCACGACCGCGATCTGCCCGCCGAGCCGCCCCTGGTACTTCAGCGCCTTCTTGACGTTCCCCTCGTCGGTGCTGAGCACCACCAGCTCGTTCGCCGGGATGCCGAGCGAGCGGACGTGCGCGGTGATCTCGTTCGACGCGTACAGGTGGTCCACCGGGATGTTGAAGAACCCCTGGATCTGCGCGGCGTGGAGGTCGAGGCAGAGGACGCGGTGGGCGCCGGCGGTGGTGAGGAGGTCGGCGACGAGCTTGGCGGTGATGGGCACCCGCCCGGTGTCCTTGCGGTCCTGGCGGGCGTACCCGTAGTACGGGATGACGGCGGTGATGCGGGCCGGGCTGGCGCGCTTGAACGCGTCCAGCATGGTCAGCAGTTCCATCAGGTGCTGGTTGACCGGCGGGCACGTCGGCTGGACGAGGAACACGTCGCGGCCGCGCACGTCCTCGTCGATGCGCACCATCGTCTCGCCGTCGGGGAAGCTGCCCAGGTTGATGTTCCCGAGCGGCACCCCGAGGTGCTTGGCGATCCCCTCGGCGAGCGGCCGGTTGGCGCGCCCGCTGAAGATCTTGAGTTTGTGACTGCCGCCGTTCCCGGTCACCGCGCACCCCCGCCCGTCCGACGTGTCAGTCTCGGCATTATGCGGGGAAGGTGAAGGCAGAGCAACCGCCGAGTGGCGGGGCGGATTCTCATCAGTCGCCGTAAGTGCCGAATTGACTTGCGGGTGCGTGGGCCGGCATCAGCGGCGCCAAATCCTTGTCCCGTTATCACTTACGACGTCCAATGCAACAAACTGGTGAACGCCGGGGTACGCGGGCCACTTATTCCGGCCTGGGGGCGGACCAGGGGCCACCCCCGGTCGCCCATACCCCGGGCTCGGCCGGACGCGAACCGCCGCGGTCCGGTGTCACCCCTGGTTCTTCCACATCATGGCCTTGGCGATCATCTGGGCGTCGTCGCCGGAGAGCCCGAGGGCGCGGCGGAGGTCGTTGATGAACGCCTTCTCCTCCTCCTCGACCACGCCGTCGGCGAGCACCTGGTTGACGGCGTTGGCGAACGCCGCCCGGTGGAGGTTCTCGGGCAGGGCGGCGGCGAACTGCTTGAGCGCCTCCTCCGGGCCTTCGCGCTTGATGTGCTTGTTCCCGCGGTCGATGATCCGGTTGATCTGGTCGCCGTTCAGGTCGCGGTACAGCTTCATCCGCGAGACGGCGGTGACGAACGCCTGCATCTCGTCGTCGCTGACCGTCCCGTCGCTGTAGTCGGCGAGCATGAGGATGCCGATGAAGGCGACCTCCTTGGTGAGCGCGGCGGGCTTGTTCCCGCCGAGCGCGTCGTCGAACAGACCCATGGCGTCGGGCTCCTGTCGCGGGAACGGCCCGCGGGCCGGGGCGTGCCGCCGTTATACCCGACCCCGGGGCGCGCCGCACGCGCGAACCGGGCGGTCACGCGGTGCCTTGCTTTGACAATAGAATGAACCACACCACAGGCCACCTCCTTCTCCGCGACGGCGCTATCAGTCGAGTGGTACGGCTGCGGTGAACCCGCGATAGGTGAACCACAGGGTTGGGTTCGACCCGAGTAGCGGCGGCAGGGCGTGAATCAGGAATTTCGGCGCGTCCGGTGGCTCCCGCCCGGGCAGGTTGCTCCGGTCTTGGTGTGCCCACATCTCGTCCCCGGGGCTCCCGTGGAAGACGAAGGTCGCCATCGAGGCCACCTGCCGGGGGTTCTCGACCGACCACACTCGGCTCTGCCACCCAGTAGTGCGGACCAAGAGGTGGTCTGGGCCGAACCACTGCACCGTCCACCCGAACTTGTCGTTGACCTGCGGCCGGAACTGGCTCAGTTGCTTGCCTGTGGTCGTGTCCCACACGACCACCAAGTCTTCAGACGCAGATTCATCCCCGATGCGGAATCCGGCCGCTAGTCGGGTTCCGTCTGCCCGAAACGCCGCCGCCCCGGCAGTGAGCTTGCCACCCGACCGGACCCGGTCCGTCGTCACGCCCGCCTTGCCGGTTTGCGGGTCGTAGAGAGTGATCCCTCCGCCGTCGAACAGGGCCAGTTGCTTGCCGTCCTGGGAAAGATCAAACCCCGCTCGCGCGAGCATCGCGTGGTTCGGCTTAATCGAGTCAGGCGGGAGCCGACCTGGAACGTTCACGGCCTGGGACCGGTCTACCGTCCGCCACACGGCAAACCCGCCCGTCGTCGTAACCGTCAGAAGCCGGTCGGGGGCAGCGAACCGGACCGCGGCGAGATCCGACCTGCGAGCCTTCTGGTCGTAGTGTGGGCGGAACGGCGGGAGCCGAGCGCCGTCGTCGACGGTGTACATAACGACGACCGCGGGATCGGCATTCCCATCGGTCGCGGCAAACGCGAGGAGGCGCCCGTCCGGGCTGACGACAGTTCCACAGGTATTCCCAGGGTGTTCGTGCCGAACGAAACCGAGGTGCGAGCCCGTGTCCAGCCGGACGACGTAGTCTCCAGTGCCGGACGGGCCGGAGCCGAAGACGGACGCGTACCCGTCCGGCCGACCGGAGAAGACAATCCACGTCGCCGACGTGGCAGGGGACGGAACCCGCCTCGGCTCCGGCCCGAGCCGCGGCGGACTCGGATCGACCACCCGATCGACCACCTTCCCGTCCTCGATCGACCACACCTTGACCCCACGGGCCGTAGGGAGGGCGGCCGGAGGTGCGGTTTGCGCAGCCGGCGGGCCGGGTTGCGGTGCGGGTCGCTCAGCCGGGCCACACCCGGCAAGGATGGCAAGGGTGACTGCCGCGGTTGTCGTGCGGGGCATCAGGGCGATTCTCGGAAAGCACACGGGGGAACGAGAAGGCGGTTCTGCGCTCACGT
Organism: bacterium; assembly: GCA_017308215.1. Taxonomy (GTDB): domain Bacteria; phylum Planctomycetota; class Planctomycetia; order Gemmatales; family Gemmataceae; genus Urbifossiella. The sequence goes on from JAFKFQ010000441.1 coordinate 15,548, forward strand.
CGCCTCGGCCATCACACCGAGCTGGATCACGCTTCGCTGCTGCTCCTTCTCCAGGTACGCGCGGCCCTTCTTCACGTTGACGTGGTCCCACGGCAGCACCTCGTCCGTCGGGCGCTGGCGCTGGGCGTACCACGCGAAATCGACGCCCATGTCCTCGACCACCTTCCACCACAGGTCGGGCTTGAAGCACTCGTCCCAGGCGTCGAGGCCGGCGCCGCGGCGGTACGCCTCCAGCAGCACCGGGGCGGTGCGGCGGTCGCCGCGCGTCAGCAGCCCTTCCAGTAGGCTGCGCTCGACGTTGTGTTGCTTCACCTTCACGCTGCGGAGGCGCTTGCGGCGGTGGAGATAGTCGCCGGCCCAGCGGAAGTACTCGCGCGTCTGCATCCCGTTCCACTGGTACGGGGTGTGCGGCTTCGGCACGAAGTTCGACACGCTGGCGACGACGTCGGTGAAGCGGCCCGTCACCTGCCGGCCGATGTCGCTGATCTGCTCGCTCAGGTCGATGATGCCGTCGAGGTCGGCCGGGCGCTCGCCGGGGAGACCGCACAGGAAGTACAGCTTCACCCGCCGGAACCCGAGCTTGAACGCCTCGCGGCAGCCCTCATACAGGTCGCTGTTGTCGATCGGCTTGCGGATCTGGTCGCGCATGTCGTCGCGGGCGACTTCCGGCGCGAGCGTCAGCCCCTGCGTGCGGATGCCCTTGATGAGTTTGGGCAGCGACCGCCACTGGTGGTTCACGCGCAGGCTCGGCACGCTCACGTTCACCCCGAGCGGGTGGAACGTCTCGTGCATCCGCTTCACCAGTTCCTCGAAGTGCGGGTAGTCGCTCGAACTCAGCGACAGCAGGCTGATCTCGTTGTACCCGGTGTTCTTGTAGCTCTCGATCGCCGCCTTCATGATGCACTCGACGCTCCGCACCCGGAGCGGCCGCTTGATGACCGTGCTCTGGCAGAACCGGCACTGCCACGGGCACCCGCGCATGATCTCGATGGCGATGCGGTCGTGCGTCGTGCCGATGTTCGAGACGATCGGCCGCACCGGCAGCGGGATGTCGTCGAAGTCCTGGCGGATGGTGCAGGCGGTGATGGTGGCGGGCACGTCGGAGCGGGTGCGGGCCAGCCGGGCGAGCGTGCCGTCGGCCTTGTACTCGGGCGAGTAGAACGCTGGCGCGTACGCCCACGGCGCCCACCCGCCGTCCTGGACCGAGCCGACCAGCTCGGCGATCATGTCCTCGCGGCTCTGCCCGCCGCGCTCCTTCAGCGACATCCACTTGTCCATCAGCCACGGCAGGCTTTCTTCGCCGTCGCCGACGATGAAGACGTCGACGAACGGCGCGAGGACTTCGGGGTTCTGCGCCCCGGGGCCGCCGCAGATGACGAGCGGGGCGGAGAGGGTGCGGTCCTTCGAGAACAGCGGCACGCCGCCGAGCTCCAGCATGCCGAGGATGTTGGTGTAACACACCTCGTACTGGAGGCTGAACCCGAGTACGTCGAACTCGCGCAGCGGGGTGAACGTTTCCAGGCTGTAGAGGGGCAGGCCGTGCTTCTTCAGCTGCGCGACGAAATCCGGCCAGGGGGTGAAGACGCGCTCGCACACCCACCGCGGGTCCGAATTCATGATCGAGTACAGGACTTGCAGCCCGTGGTGGCTCATGCCGAGCTCGTAGGCGTCGGCGAACGACAGGCACAGCTTGCCGCGGACCTGCCGGTGGTCCTTCACGACCGAGTTGAACTCGCCGCCGATGTACTGGCCGGGCTTGAGGACGCGCGGCAGTACGCCGAGCACGGCCTCGCGGAGGTGGGTGTTCATCATGGGGTGCGGCCTCCTGGGTCTGTTTACCGTAGCGGCGCCGCGTGAATGGGTGAAGGGGCTTCGGGAAGATGAAGGGGGGAGTGGGTGAAGGGGTGAAAAGAATCCGGTGTCCGTCATCCCTTCACCCGCTCACCCTTCACCCGCTCGTGACCCACAGTTACAATCACCCGATACGAACGAGCTGTTCCCGAGGAACGAGATGACGGGTTACCGTGTGTGGGTGATGGCCGGGGTCGTGGTGCTGACCGCGCTCGGGCGGTTGATCCCGCACCCGCCCGGGTTCGCCCCGGTGTGCGCGCTGGCGCTGTTCGGCGCCGCCACCCTCACCCCGCGCTGGCTCGGCGTCGCGCTGCCGCTCGCCGCCATGCTCCTCAGCGACGTGTTCATCCAGATCGGCACGCAGCTCGGCCTCTTGAGCGGCTGGCTCGCCGGTGGCACCGGGTTCTACCACTTCATGGCGATCGTCTATCTCGGGGTCGCGGCGGTTGCCGGCGTGGGCATGTTCCTCCGCGGGCGGGGCCTGGCGTTCGTGCCGGCGGGGGCGCTGGTCGGGTCGGTCGTCTACTTCCTGGTCACAAACTTCGCCGTGTGGCTGGAGGGCGTGGCGGGCGGCCCGCTGGCGATGTACCCGCCGACGTGGGACGGGCTGGTCGAGTGCTACACGATGGCCCTGCCGTTCTACCGGGCGTCACTGGCCGGCGACCTGTTCTACTGCGGGGTGCTGTTCGGCGGCCTGGCGCTGGCCGAGGCGGTTGCCCCACAGCTCGTCCGCGAAGCGATACCGGTACGGGACGAGTCGTAACCGCAGATCACGCTGCGGGTTCCGCAGTCTTCGTTCCCAGCGACGGTCAGAGGAGCACGTCCTGTCCCGCCGCGAGTACGCCGCGGGCGTAGCGCGAGTAGCCGCCGCGGGCCAGCTCCGCCAGCACGCCGGGCACGCGCAACAGCCGCCCGCGCCGCCGCAGCCCCGCCCGCCGGTGATGGAACGCCACCTTCCCCCCCAGTAACTCCAGCCGCTCCGCCGACACGCCGGGAAGGCGCTTCAATCGCTCCAGCGCCGCCCCGTACCGGTCGGCGACGACGTCGCACGCCTCCGGCGTCAGCCGACGCGCAGCGGCGAGTTCGTCGCCGAAGTCCCGCATTGCCCCGCCGATCTGCTGGTTCGCGTGCTGGCGGTAGCGGACGAGCGGTTGATCGACCGGAGCGCCCGTCCACAGCGCCGACAGTACCAACCCGATCCACGCGTCATGCACCCACCCCGGCGGCACTGGCAGGAACAGGTCGCGCAGCGCGGCGCGGACCATCAGCGTCGCCCCAGTGACGCGGTAGCGACGCAGCAGGCACTCGAACCCGCCGCCGGCCGCGAACCGGGCCTGCTCGCGCGGCCCGAAGCGGATCGCCTGCCACAGTGTGTAGCCCAGCGGCGTCAGGTTCTCGTCCACCACCTCGGCGTCGGAGAACGCGAACCCCACGCGCGGGTTCACGGCGAGCTGCGTCTCCAGCGTGCCGAGTTTCTCGGGGAGCCACCCATCGTCCTGGTCGGCGAGCGCGATCAGCTCGCCGGTGCAGAGCGAAATGGCGCGGGCGAAGTTGTCCGACGACCCGAGCCGCGTCGGGTTCACCTCGACGCGCACGCGGAACGGCACCTCGGCGGCGAACGCCCGCAGCAGC
>JAFKFQ010000441.1:19056-21952 GCA_017308215.1 bacterium
ACGGCACCTCGGCGGCGAACGCCCGCAGCAGCTCGATGGTGTGGTCGGTCGAGCCGTCGTCGCAGGCGACGAGCTCGTCCGGCAGGCGCTCTTGCGCGCGGATGCTGGCGAGTTGATCCGGCAGGAACCGCTCGCCGTTGAACGTGCACAGCGCGACCGACAACCTCATGCGGTCTGCTCCGGCCGGGTCCAGCGGTACGCCCACCAGATGAGCACGCCCTGGAGCGGCAGCCGCACGAGCAGCAGCCACGCCGGGAAACGCGGGAAGAGGTCCGGGTTCACCGCCATGTGGACGTTCGCCGGGAGCACCGCGACGAGCAGCGCGACGAGCCCCCACCCGGCGAGCGGCGCCGTCCGCGCCGGCAGGGCGAGCAGCCCGAACACCACCTCCGCGACGCCGCTCCAGAACACGAGTTCGGCGTGCCACGGCAGGTACGGCGGCATGATGCCGACGTAGAAGTCAGGGTTCACGAAGTGGTTGACCCCGGCGGCGACGAACGCCAGCCCGAGCCCCCACCGGCGGACGACGGCGCCGCGCGTCATTCGGCCCTCCATCGGGGCAGGATAGAGCGCGGTGGGCGTCACGGATTGAAGCCCGGAGGGCGCCATTCAGAGCCCAGAGTAGCCACCCTGGGCTCTGAATGGCGCCCTCCGGGCTGAGGTAATACACCGCGAACCGCGTGGTTGCATCGGCGCCGCGGGCGGGTAGGATGGGGCCGTTCCCCCCACCCCGCCGGGGCCGCGCTATGCCGACCGACCCGTCCCGCCGCGACTTCCTCCGCACCACCGCCGGCGGTGCCGCCGGCCTCGCCCTCGCGCCGGCCGCCACCGCGGCGCCGCTCACGCCCGGCGGCACGGCGAAGGCGTGCATCTTCATCAACCTGATCGGCGGGCCGAGCCACCTCGACACGTTCGACCCGAAGCCCGCCGCGCCGGCCGAGGTGCGCGGCCCGTTCGCGCCGATCCCGACGCGCGTCCCCGGGGTCCACCTGAGCGAGCTGTTCCCGCGGCTCGCCGCCGTCGCGGACAAGTTCAGCCTGATCCGCTCGATGCACCACGACGCCCCGCCGATCCACGAGGCGGGGTTGCAGCTCAACAACACCGGCCGCCTGTTCCGCGACGGCCCGGCGTGGCCGAGCGCGGGGGCGGTGGTGGCTAACCTGTACGGCAAGCCCGGCGACCGATTTCCGGCGTGGCTGAAGCTGCCTCGCGGCGACATCGAAACCGGAATCCGGGTGAGTCACGGGCAGGACGGCGGGCATCTGGACACGGTCGCGTGTGCGCCGTGGATGCCCGGCGACGAGTTCGATTGGGTGACCAGGCGCGTGGCCGGGAGCGTGACATACGGCGCCCGGTTCATCACCATCAACCAGTTTTCCACCGTGTTCGACGCGCCGTCGTGGGACTGCCACGCCGACCGCGGCTCGCTCCGCACCACCCTCGACGACTACCGCGCCACTGTCGCGCCGTCGTTCGACGCGGCGTTCGCCACACTGCTGGCCGACCTGGACGAGCGCGGGCTGCTCGACACGACGCTGGTGGTGGCGACCGGCGAGTTCGGGCGGACGCCAAAGCTCAACGCCAACGGCGGCCGCGACCACTGGGCCGGGTGCTGGACGGCGCTCGTCGCCGGCGGCGGGGTGCGGGGCGGGCGCGTGGTCGGCCGCTCCGACGCGACCGGCGCTGAGCCTGCTGATCGCCCCGTGACGCCGCCGGAACTGGTGGCAACGGTGTTCCACGCGCTCGGCGTACCGGCGGGCGCGACCATCCCCGGCCCGGACGGCGCGCCAGCGGCCGTGTACCCGGCGGCGCCGGTGCGCGAGTTGTTTTGAGAATCGGGCGGGGCGGGCGGTTTTCGCCCTCCCGGGCGAAGAATCACCCCCTTTAAACCCGCCCGCCATGAAACACCTCCTCCCCGCGCTCGCCCTCCTCGCCGCCGCGACGGCCGCGCCCGCGGCCGAGCTCCCGAACACGAAGCCGCTCACCGAGACCGGCGACCTCGCCGCGAAGATGGTCGCCGGGATGCACAAGTATCTCGACCGCGCCACCGCCGAGTCGGTGCAGAAGCGCGCCGCGCTCTGGAAGCCCGACTTCACCAGCCCGGAGGCGTTCGAGAAGTCGGTCGAGCCGAACCGCGAGCGCCTCCGCAAGTACCTCGGCGTCGTGGACAAGCGCGTCGAACCGCGGCTGGAGTACGTCGGCGGCCCGGGCGCGCCGGCGCTCGTCGGCGAGACGGCAGCGTTCCAAATCTTCAACGTCCGCTGGGCGGTGCTGCCCGGCATCGACGCCGAAGGGCTGCTGCTGGAACCGAAGGGGAAAGTGAACGGCGTCGCGGTCGTGGTGCCGCACGCCGGCTGGACGCCGGAGCAGGTGTGCGGGCTCGTGCCCGGCGTGCCGGCGTCGGTGCAGATCGCGCCGTCCATCGCCGACCAGTTCCGCGTTCTGGTGCCGGTGATCATCGACCGCAACGACACGCACTCGGGGAACCCGAAGCTCGGCCGGCAGACGAACCTGCCGCACCGCGAGTTCGTCCACCGCATGGCCTACGAGATGGGCCGCACCATGCCCGGGTACGAGGTGCAGAAGATCCTCGCCGGCGTCGACTGGCTCGTCGCCACCACGCCGGGCAAGGCGAAGGCGCGCGTCGCGCTCTACGGCCACGGCGAGGGGGCGTACCTCGCCCGCTTCGCCGGCGCGCTCGACCCGCGGATCAAGTTCGTCGCCCCGCTCGCCGACGTCGTGCCGGCGGAAACGACGTGGGACCGCCCGCTCGACCGCAACGTGTGGGGGCAGCTCACCGAGTTCGGCACGGCCGAACTCAACCTGCTGACGGCCGGGCGGTTCATGCCCGTCGAGCCGCAGACCGACCCGGCGCCGCCGGGCGGCCGCCCGGCGG
>JAFKFQ010000494.1 GCA_017308215.1 bacterium
AGCAGGGCTGGATCGGCGAGGACAGCCCGCCACGGACTCGGCGTAGGTGGTTTCGCCGGCCCCCCCGCTGCACCTGACCGCGGCGGCGTGTAGGCTTTCGCGTGTCCAAGCTCTCCGGCCGCCGCGGCCGCTGAGCTTGGTGTTCGGCCTCGGAGGCCCAGCGGATGGGGGAGTGGTCGGGTTGGGAGTCGGGCGACAGCGTCGGGATGCCCAACTGGCCGCACGGCCCATCGCTGGATCAGCACGAGATCCTACGTCGCACTGCCATCGCGTTCCGGCGTGTGGTCATCGACTGGGCCGAGGGCGACCGGTGGGCTGAGGCCCGGATCAGCGGGGCGGTGGAGATCGGGTATACTGGCCTGCTGCTGGAGGCGGAGCACTCGCTGCGGGGCCGGTCTGTGCTGGTGTCGCTCGCCGACGAAGGTGGGCCGGGGGCGGCGTGGGTCCGGTTCTACATGACCCCGGACACCGGCTGCCTCGACCTGCACTACGAGCCGCCGGGAGCGGAAGTGGCGTGCCGGCAGTTGGCCCTCAAACTGGCGGATGTGCTCGGCTACGAGTTCGCCACCGACGAGCCGGCCGAACCCCCGCGCTGCACCTGACCGCGGCCGTCATAGCGAATCCGAGTAGCGTTGCTTACACGGGCCGCGGCAGGTGAGCTTGATGTTCGGCCGCGGAGGCATTCCGGCAGGGAGAGCCCGATGAGCTTGTCGGCACGCCTCGTCCTCTTTGCCGAGGACGAGTGCTGGGTGCAGAAGACGGTGCTGCCCTTCCCACCGTTCCCCGGCCTGGGGATTCGCCTCGATGTGTACCAGGTGCTCAACGTCCTGAGCGTCGTCGTGGGAGACCCCGGCTCCGACGTGACGTGCATCGTCGAGGTCGAAGGGGGGGCGGACTGCGGGTTGGACGCGCTCGGGTTCTCTCGCGGCTCGTACCCCTAGGCCACCGCGGGCGCAGGTCGGGTAGAGCGGCCGAACCCCGCGCTGCACCTGACCGCGGCCTCGATAGCGAATCCGAGTAGCATCGCTTACACTGGCCGCGGCAGGTGAGCTTCGATGTTCGGCGGCAGAGGTACATCCCGCTTGGCGACGAGGAACGAGAAGACCGAGATGCGGTGGGTGGAAGTCTGGAACGATGTGTTCGACATCATCCAATGCCGCCGCGAGACCCCGTGCATGATGCCGGACTGGTCCATTGTCAACGTGGATGATTGCCTCGGGTGGCTGCAGCAATCGGTCTACGAGGGCTATCTGGTGCGAGTCGAGGAGGGGTGGGTCGGCCACCGCCGTGGGGTCATTGCCCACCGCTGGCTCCCGGACGCCGAACCCCACGCTGCAGCAGACCGCGGCCTCGACCGCGATAACTGACTCACGGGGGCCACGGCCGCGGCTGCTGAGCTTTATGTTCGGCCGCAAAGCCCCGAGCCGATAAGGGCAAGGCGATGGACGATCGGCGGGCGCTGGTCGAGATTGACGTGTCCTGTGCAACTACGCCTCGCGAGTTACAGTTGCTACTGCTCCACACCCTCGACTTTCCTGGCTGGTATGGGTGCAACTGGAACGCCTTCTGGGATGCTGTCACCGGGTTGGTATCGATGCCCCGCCGGTTGCGGCTGATCGGCTGGGCGGGGCTCGTGACCCGGCTCCCTGGCGAGGCTCGACGAATGCGGGAGTGTCTCGACGACATGGCGACGCAGTATCCGGAGCTCGCCGCCCAGGTAGAGTACGCCTGACTGGGTAGAGTGGTGCCCGGGTAATGTCATCCCGCACGCCCCGATTGACCGACTACCGGGCAAGGCGGGCCGAACCGGTCGCTGCAGCGGACCGCCGGGTCACCGGCGATTCCCCGGTCGCTCGGGGCCGTCGTGGGTGACGGGTCCCGCGGCGGCCGCTGAGCTTGGTGTTCGGCCACCGGAGGTGCCTTGTTGACGTGCGTGCACATGACCGTCGCGCTCGTCGTCTTGGTCGCGGTCGGCACGATCCTGGGTCAGCACCGTACCCGACGGATCGCGGCCGGTCGGGTCGGGGAGACGTTCGACACGTTCTCCGCAGGGTTCTCGCCGGGCGACGCACCTCCCGAGATCTTGCGGGCGGTGTACGCTCAGCTCCAGGACTGGTGCTCGGGCGCCGTGTATGCGTTCCCAGTCCGGGCAGGGGACGACCTCGGCCGGGTGTACGGGCTGGTGGAGGACGACCTCGATGAGCAGGTGCTAGAGGTCATGGCCCGATGCGGCCGGCGACTCCCGTCGGCCGAGCGGCTACAGTCGGTTCGTGGCCGCGTGCCCCGAGGTGGCCGAACCCCACGCTGCAGCAGACGGCCGCCTCGACAGCGATTCGTGACTCAGTGCCAGTAGCGCGGCCGCTGCTGAGCTTGTCGTTCGGCCACCGGAGGGCGCGATGGTTCCGCACCCGAAGGCGACGGTCTTTGCAACCACACCAGAGGAAGCTGCGCAAGGCGCACTTACTGTGGTCGCCGACGGCCGGACTGCTGTGAACCTCTCCGCCATTCGTGCAGAGTCAGTGGCCGCACTGCAACACTCTGTCCTGGGGCAGGAGTACGAACCCGACGGGGGCGATCTGACCATCCTCAAGGGGCACGAACTGGTGTACCAGTACACCGAGTCCCACGGCGGATGGCTCTTTCGCTTCCCGAACGAGATGGTTCAATTGCTGGCGGCCGTCCCAGAAAGCAGGCTCGGCGACGTGTCCCGTAGATGGTCCGCGGTCTTCCAGAACGATGGCCCGCCATTGCCAGAGGAAGGCGAGGTCGAGGCGATGCTGCGGGGGGTGGTCACAATCGCTCAAGCTAGCGTAGCGTGCCGGCTTTCGATGTACTGGCTGCAAGCGGGTTG
>JAFKFQ010000442.1:0-1771 GCA_017308215.1 bacterium
TGAGCGCAGACCACCGCGGCACGTTCAGGAGCGCGAGCACGGCGGCGGCGTTCGGCAGATTCCTGAGCGCGACGCCGTTCCCCTTCCAGATGTCGAGGGGCGGACCGACGAAGAGCAGCGACCCGTGGACGAGATTGACACCCTTGATCTGTGACCACGGCATCTCCCGGCCGCGGAGCGTGACGCCGCCGGAATCGAGTTCGAGTTCGCCGAAGGCCAGTCGCTCGCCCGCCCGATACTGTTCGAGCAGGCCCGGGAGCATCCCCCGCGCGGCGCGCTGCTCCACGTCGTCGGCGAGCTTGTCGTAGCCGTCGAGCGAGCGGTCGAGGAGCAGGACGGCGTCGGCGGTGACGAGGCGGACGTGGCTGCGGGTGGTGACGCCGTGGTGCACCGTCTCGGCGCGCCACACCTCGCGCACGTCGGCCCAGCGGGCGCCGCCCCACTCGCCGGCGGTGTCGCGGTAAACGAAGCCCTGGGGGAACACGAAGAACGCGCGGGTGCGGGCCGTCAGGCGCCACGCGGCCATGTACAGGACGAACCCGAACAGCCCGAGGATGATCGCCAGCATCCCGCCGAGGATCGCGGCGTGCCTGGCGGGGGTGAAGTCGGGCGGCGGCTTGACGAGGACGTACACGTTGACCGCCGCCCAGAACCCGAGCGCCACCCAGAACGGCCAGATCGAGCCGAGCCAGCGGAGAAATGACCAGTGGTGGGCGGAGACGAGCGCGTCGTCCGTTGCCCACGGGAACAGGCGGGCCTCGGTGGGGAGGTCGTGCATGGGCGTTGAGGGTGTGAAGGCACCCGGGTTATGAGGACGACGGCGGCGCCGCGTGAAGGGGTGAGCGGGTGAAGGGGTGACAACATGCTGTCATATCTCACCCCTTCACCCGCTCGCCCCTTCACCCCTTCAGGCTCTACTTGCCGGCCTTCGCGGCGGCGAGCTTGGCCTCGACGGCCTTCCAATTCACCACGTTCCACCACGCGTCGAGGTAGCTGGCGCGGAGGTTCTGGTACTTCAGGTAGTAGGCGTGCTCCCACACGTCGACGCCGAGCACCGGCACCAGCCCCTCCATCAGCGGGCTGTCCTGGTTCGGGCGCTTGATCGCCTCCAGCTTCGTGGCCGTCGGGTTCCACACGATCCACGTCCACCCGCTGCCGAACTGCGTCAGCCCGTTGTCCTTCACCTTCGCCTTGAAGTCGGCGAAGCTGCCGAACGCGGCGGTGACGGCGTCCGCGACCGCGCCGGTCGGCTCGCCCCCGCCGTTCGGCCCCATGATCTCCCAGAACAGCGCGTGGTTGTGGTGCCCGCCGCCGTTGTTGATGATCGCCTGCTTCACCGCGTCCGGGGCGCTCGTCTTCACCTTGCGGAGCAGTTCCTCGATCGGCAGGTTGGCGAGGTCCGGCGCGCTCTCCAGCGCCTTGTTGAGGTTGTCGACGTAGGCCTTGTGGTGCTTCTGGGAGTGGATCTCCATCGTCTTCGCGTCGATGTGCGGCTCGAGAGCGTCGAACGCGTAGGGCAGAGTCGGGAGGGTGTGCGCCACGGGTGGTCTCCGTTCGAGGTGTACGGGGCGGGGGCATTCTACAAAGCGGGCCGAGGACAGAAGACGGAGGACAGAGGCGGGCGCACGGAAGCGCATCGGCGGGGGCGATGACGGCGGGGGGCTTCGGCTTTGAGTCTGGAGGGGCGGGAAGGATGTCGCCCGGGGTGAACCCCCGGGCGGCCTGCCGCGGAGGTCGCTCCGCATCGCTCCCACGCGCTCCGTCCATCGCC
>JAFKFQ010000442.1:1781-20058 GCA_017308215.1 bacterium
CGTCTATCGCCCGCCCGGGGTTGTCACCCCGGGCGACATCCTTCCCGCCCCTCCAGACTCAAAGCCACCGAGCGCGGCCCCTTTCCGCTCCCTGCGCTCTGCCTTCTGTCCTCTGCCGTCCGTCCGATCCCTTGACCGCCCCCCTGCGGCGGGTTAGCATCTCCTTAACCTGCCGACCCGCGGGGCCGCCCCCCGCTCCGACACCGGGCGACGCCCGGTCACGCCCGACAAACCAGGACACCTCCCCATGCGCCGACTCGTGCTCGGCTCCGCCGCGGTCGCCGCGTGCGTCGTCATCCTCGGCAGCGCGCTCGGCCAGCCGCCGCCCGGGCTCCCGATGCCGCGCGTCAACACCGCCTTCCCGCCCGGCGCGAAGGTCGGCACCGCCGCCGAGGTGAGCGTCACCGGCGCCGACCTCGACGAGCCCAGCGGGCTCTACTTCTCCCACCCCGGCATCAAGGCCGAGTACGTCGAGCCGCCCGAGCCGGCCGACCCCAAGAAGAAGGACGAGAAGAAGGACGCCCCGCCGCAGCCGCGGCGGAAGGGGATGGCGGGGCCGGCGGCCGGGCCGCACAAGTTCAAGGTGAGCGTCGCGGCCGACGTGCCGCCCGGCACCTACGACGTGCGCGCCGTCGGCAAGTGGGGCGTCAGCAACCCGCGGGCGTTCGTCGTCGGCGAGTTCCCCGAGGTGCCCGAGAAGGAGCCGAACAACGACGTGCCCGAGGCGCAGAAGGTCGAGGTCGGCACCACCGTCCTCGGCCAGATCGCCAACCCGACGGACGTGGACTACACGGCCTTCGCCGGCAAGGCCGGGCAGAAGGTCGTCATCTCCGTGCAGGCGTCGAGCATCGACGGGAAGACCCGGCCGATGATCGAGGTGTACAACGCCGCCGGCCACAAACTGGCGCAGAACCGCAACTACCGCGACGCCGACGCCGTGGTCGACCTCACCCTCCCGGCCGACGGCGACTACTACGTCCGCCTGTTCGAATTCACCTACACCAGCGGCAGCGCCGACCACACCTACCGGCTCACCATCAGCTCGGCACCGTGGGTCGATTTCGTGTTCCCGCCGGCGGTCGAGTTCGGGAAGGCGACGCCGGTCACGGTCTACGGCCGCAACCTCCCCGGCGGGCAGCCGAGCGGCTTCTTCCTCGACGGCCGCCCGCTCGAAAAGCTGACCGCCACCGTTACCCCGCCGACCGACCCGCTCGCCGCACAGCGGCTCACGATCCGCGACCAGATCGAGCCGGTCACGGCGCTGCAGGACGGGTTCGAGTACCGGCTCAAGGGGCCGGGCGGCACGTCGAACCCGGTGCCGGTCTACTTCGCCCGCGAGAAGCCGGTGCTGAAGAAGAACGCCGGCGGCACGAAGGCCGACACCGCCGAGGCGCTCGCGGCCCCGTGCGAGGTCGTCGGCATGATTACGAAGCGGAACGACCGCGACTGGTACAGCTTCGACGCCAAGAAGGGCGAGCCGGTGATGCTCGAACTCACCGCCGAGCGGAACGGCACGCCGGCCGACTTCTACTTCACCGTCCACAACCCGCAGGCGAAGAACGACCAGATGGGGCCGGAGCAGGACGACGACACCGACCTCCTCCACCCGACCGAGTTCTACACCCGCACCAGCGACCCGCCGCCGTACCGGTTCGTGCCGCCGATGGACGGCAAGTACCTCGTCGCCGTGGGCTGCCGCGAGAGCAACGTCCTCACCGGCCCGGCCACAGCGTACCGGCTGCGCGTCGGCCCGCCGCGGCCGGACTTCCGCGTCGTCGCCCGCACCTACACGAAGAGCTACCAGGCCGGGTCCGCCGGCCGGCAGGACGGGAGCGAGGCAGTCGAGGTGTTCGTCCACCGTATGGACGGGTTCACCGGCGAGGTGGCCGTGACGGCCGAAGGGCTCCCCGCCGGTGTGACGACGAAGGGGACGACGGTCGGCGGCGGCGCCCGCTGGGGCGTGCTGGTGCTGAACGTCGCCGCGGGCGCGGCGCCAGCGGTCGCCGAGATCAAGGTGAAGGCGACGGCGACGGTGGACGGCAAGCAGCTCGTGCGCGAGGCCCGACCGGCGACGGTGACGTGGGGCGTGCAGCCCGGCAACAACACGCCGACGCTCGGGCGCCTCGCGCAGTCGCTGGTCATCGCCGTGCGGCCGGAGAAGGCGTTCTTCAAGCTCGCCGCCGACCCCGCCGCCGCGGCCGTGAAGGCCGGCGGCAAGGACGAGAAGGTGAGCGGGCCGATCTTCCTGAAGCAGGGCGAGAAGCTGACGCTGCCGGTGAAGGTGACGTGGGTGAGCGCGGACAAGCAGAACGTGACGCTCGCCGCCGACCCGGTGTTCCCCGGCCAGCAGCAGGCGCCGTTCACGGTGACCGCCGGCACGCAGCCGACGAAGGAAAAGGCCGAGGGCGTGGTGACGGTAGACGTGAAGGCGAACGCCTTCCCGGGCAAGTACGCGGTGACGGTCCGCGGCGACGCGCAGGTGCCGTTCGTCCGCGAGGGCGCGAAGGGGGGGGGCAAGGGCGGGAACGTGCCGACGGCGGCATTCGCCGACCCGATCGAGTTCACCGTGCTGCCGACCAGCCTGGTGAAGGTGGCGCCCGGGCAGATCCCGAACAACACGCTCAAGCTCGGCGACAAGGCCGAGATGCTGATCAAGCTCGACCGCCAGTTCGACTACGCCGGCCCGCTCAAGGTGAGGTTTGCCGCCCCGATGGGCCTGACCGGGATCACCGCCGACGAGGTGACGGTGCCGGCGGGGAAGGGCGAGGAGGCGAAGCTGGTCATCCGCGCCGCGGCCGACGCGAAGGCGGGGGCGGTGAACAACGCCGTCATCACCGTGACCGGCACGTTCGCCGGCAAGGAGATCGTGACCGAGACGAAGGTGAACTTCAACGTGACGAAGACGAAGTAGCGTGAGTGTGGGTGAAAACCTCCCTCCATGCTCCCTTGCCTCTCGTTCCCCCGCAGAGCGAGGGAACGGCTCTTTCGCCGCTCCGCGGCGTTGCGACATCCCGTCGGCCGCCTGACGTGCCGATGTGGCACGCCGCAGAGCGGCGGCAGCAGCGTTCCCCCGCAGAGTGGGGGAACGAGAAACACCTACCCTCCGCACTCACACCCACACTCACACCCGCCATGCGATACCTCGCGCTGTCCGCCCTCACCGCCGCGCTCGTCGCCGGCCTCTCCGGCGTCGCCACGACGCAGGAGAAGAAGGACTCGAAGGAGCTCCCCGTCATCCCGACGACCGAGCTCAAGCTGTCGGAGCCGGTGGACTACTCCAAGCACATCGAGCCGATCTTCGAGAACCGCTGCACCGTCTGCCACTCGGGGAGCATCGTCGAGGGCAAGTTCGACATGAGCACCCACGCCGGGGTGATGAAGGGCGGCAAGCGCGGCCCGGCGGTCGTCCCCGGCAAGGCGGCGGAGAGCAACCTGTTCCTCTTCTGCTCGCGGCAGAAGAGGCCGATCATGCCCCCGAAGAGCGAGGAGCCCTGCACCCCGCAGGAGGTCACGCTCATCAAGCACTGGATCGACCAGGGCGCCAAGGCGCCGACGATGGCCCGGGCGAAGCGGGTCATCGCCGTCAGCCTCCCGCCGGCGCAGGTGCGGCCGGTCCGCGCCGTCGCCGTCAGCCCGGACGGGAAGGTCGTCGCCGCCAGCCGGGGCAACCAGGTCCACCTGTACGACGCGAAGAAGGGCGACTACCTCAAGTCGCTCCTCGACCCGCAGTTGAAGAGCGCCGACGGCAAGGAGGCGAAGGCCGCGCACGTGTCGCTCGTCGAGTCGCTGGCGTTCAGCCCGGACGGGAAGACGCTCGCCACCGGCAGCTTCCGCGAGCTGACGCTGTGGGACGCCGAGAAGGGCACCGTGAAGGAGCGCGTGAGCGGGTTTGCCGACCGCGTCACTGCCGTGGCCTACAGCGCCGACGGGGCCAAGTTCGCCACCGCCGGCGGCCCGCCGGCCGAGGACGGCGAGATCAAGGTGTTCACCGCCGCCGGCAAGCAGGAACTCGACGTCCGCAACGGCCACTCGGACACGGTGTACGCGGTCGCGTTCAGCCCGGACGGCAAGCTGCTGGCGACCGGCGCGGCGGACAAGTTCGTGAAGGTGTTCGAGCTGCCGTCCGGCAAGCACCTGAAGAGCTTCGAGGGCCACACGCACCACGTCATGGGCGTCGGCTGGACGCCGGACGGGAAGAAGCTGGCGAGCTGCGGCGCCGACAACTTCGTGAAGGTGTGGGACTACGAGAAGGGCGAGAAGCTGCGCGACATGACTGGGCACTCGAAGCAGGTGACGGCGCTGGCGTTCGTGGGGAAGACGCCGCAGTTCCTGACCGGCAGCGGCGACAACTCGGTGCGGATGTGGAACGCCGACAACGGTGGGAACATCCGCCAGTTCCCCGGCGCGACCGACTACGTGTACGCGGTGGCGGCGAGCCCGGACGGCGAGGTGGTGGCGGCCGGCGGCGAGGAGGGGGTGGTGCGCGTCTACAACGGCAAGAGCGGCGCGCTGGTGAAGGCGGCGCTCCCGCCCGACGCCGAGCCGAAGAAGGACGCCCCGCCGGCGAAGAAGTGACGGGGCCGTTGGTCTTGAAGGCCATCGGAGGCGCGGGGTGCCCAACCACCTGAAGTTCTGCGGCTGCCCGACGTGCCGGTCGGGCATGCGGGCGCGGGGCAAGATGGCGGCCAAGGTGTTGCGGGCTGTCCGGCGGCTTCGGCGGGCTGCCAAGCTGGCTCTCCGCCGGGGCGAGGAGCCACCGCCAGCGGTCGGCGTCGAGCGCACCGACTGAGCCGCAACACCAAACCCAGCATGCATGTCGGCATTCCCGGGGGTTTATGCCCCCGCGCCCACCGGCCGGTGAGCAGAGTTGTCCCCCGCGACGGGGCTTGACGCCCCCGCACGCCGGGGCGGAAGATGAGGTCACCGGCCCGTTGGGAGAAGTGCGATGTTGCCGAGCATCTACGACCTGGGCATCGACAAGTTGAGTGCGAAGGACAAGCTCCGCCTCATCGGCGAGATCTGGGACAGCATGGACCCGCCTGATCGGGTCGAGCTCTCCGACGCGCACTGGGCCGAGATCGAAGACCGTCTGGCCGACGCCGACGCCGACCCCGACGACGGGCTGTCGCTCGAAGAAACGATGGCTCTGCTGCGGGCCAAGAAGTGAGCCAGCCCTTCCTCGTCCGCCGGGCGGCGCGGCGGGACATGGATGAAGCCCGCGAGTGGTACGACTTGCAACAAGCGGGCGTCGGTCAGGAGTTCCTGGACGAGACGGAAACCGTGTTGACCCGCATCCAGGGCAACCCAAAACTCTACGCCGCCGGGCGCCACGGGGTCCGACAGGCACTCGTTAACCGCTTCCCCTTCGTCGTCATTTATCGGATCACCACTGCCGCGACCGAAATCGTCGCGGTTATGCACACCAGCCGCCACCCGCGGGCGTGGCGGTCGCGGCTCTGACGCACCGCCATCACGGCCGCGGGTCCAGTCCCTCGGCGTAGCGGACCTCGCGCAGCGCCGCCAGGAACGACCGCACCGCCGCCCGCGTCGCCCCGCCGCCCGCCAGCTGGTGGTGCACGTCGGTCCGCAGTCGCGCCCGCGTGTCCGGCGTCAGCGCCCAGTTCAGCGACGGCTCCACCGCGCACTCGATCCACACCCGGCGGAACCCCACCGGCTCCTCGCTCGCCGCCAGCCCGTCGCGCCGGGCCAGCAGCGCCCGCGTCCCGTCCACCCGCTCGTCGCCGCGGTAGATCATGTGCGCCCGCCGCACCGCCAGGAGCCCGTGCACCGGCGCCGCCGCGTCCAGCAGCCGCTCACGCGGGTCGCGGCCGTCGCGCTCGTCCGCCCGCACGTACTCCCGCGTCTCGCGCTCGAACCCGAAGCAGCGCACCTGCAACAGCACCACCTCCGGGTCGATCCCCGTCCCCTCGAACTTCGCCCGCCAGCCCGTCGCCTTCGCGTCCGCGTCGCCGTTCAGCCAGCGCGCCTGCTCCATCACCCAGCGCGTCGCCGTGAACGTCCCGTAGTTGTCGTAGTACCCCGCGTCGACGAGGTGCCGCAGCGGGCGCGTCGGGACCGCCGCCGACGGGCTGAAGAACGGGAACGACGCGCTCATCCGCACCGCCGTCGCCACGGTGAACTTCGTCGCGCCGGGGAACAGCCGGTAGAACTCGACCGCCGGGTGCGACGGCGTCCCGGTCTGCGGACGGCTCGGCGGCGCCACCGCGTTCACCTCGCGGCCGAGCGTGGCGTCGGCGAGGTAGTCGAGGTCGAGGTTGCTGACGACGAGTTGCCGCCCGTCCTCGATCGTCATCGGCGTGAACACCAGCGACGGGATCTCGCCCCGCCGCTCCTCCTCGCGGAGGTCCGCGAGCGGCACGTCGAGCCGCCCGCCGAGGTGGGCCGACCACGCCCGCTCCAGCGCCCGCCCGCGGTCGTTGGCGACGCCCCGGCCGTCCGCCGTGCCCGTCGGGACGAGCGCCAGCGGGAAGTCCTTGTGGACCCACTTCTGCACGATCGGCCCGAGGAAGTCGCTCCCGAGCGCCGTCAGCGCCGCGGTGTACTTGGTCCGCTCCTTCCCGAGCGGCGTATCGGGGCGGTTCGCGGTCACGAAGTACGCCGCCCCGAGCATCCCGCCGGACGCGCCGCTGACGACCCGCACCTGGTCCGCGAACCCCGGGTGCTTCGCCTCCAGCGTGAACAGCACGTCCGCCGTGTACAGCGCCGACGCCGACGCCCCGCCGCTCACCGACACCACCACCAGCGGCCGCGGCCCGCCGTACCGCTCGGCGACCCGCTTGTTCCAGTTGTCCAGCGCCTCGCGGTCGGGCACGAGCTTGCCGACGCCCGCCGGCGGCGCCGCGTCCTTCTCGTCCTTCCCGCCGGGGCGGCGGTCGTCGTAGCCGGCGAGCGCGACCGGGGCGCGGTAGTAGTCGGCGAGGTTCGGGAGCTGGTACTCGGTCTGGCACGCCGGGAAGAAGACCGGCACCGCGACCACGCCGAGCACGGCCGGCGCGAGCCACCACCGCCGCTGGTAGCCGAGCGCGATGGCGCGGCCGGCGAGCACCTCCAGGAACCCGAGCAGCAGGAGCGCCGACACCGCCGCGGGGAGGAACGGGACGTACAGGTCCGGAACGGCCCAGTGGAGCGCTAACATCCCGACGTACCCGACCGCGAGCGCCAGCAGGAGCCAGAACGCGAGGTCTTCCGGCCGCGCCGCCGCCTTCTTCACCGCCCGCCGCCAGTACCAGAACGCCGCCGGGTAGCCGGCGGCCGCGGTGAGCAGCCCGAGCGGGAACCCGACCCGGCACCACGCCATCACCGCGGCCGCCGCCGGGTCCGGGTCGGCCGGCAGCTCGACCGACGCGCCGCCGTTCTCGGGCTCATAGGCGGGCAGGGGGTTCGGGCGGAACGGGTGCAGGTCGCTGCCGAGCTGCCACCCGAGCGCCGGCGCGCCGACGAGCAGCAACAGCACGACCCACGTCGCCCAGTACCCGACCCACACGGGCGGGTCGGCGGGTGCGTCGGCGGACTGCGCAGTGAGCGGCTTGGCGGGCGGGGTCTCGCCCCCCTGGTCGAGGAGGAAGACGAACAGCACCGCCCCGCCGAGGATCGACGCCACGCCGACGCCGGCCGCCCAGCCGACAGCCGGCGACTCGTCCCAAAGGACGTGGAAGGCGTCGTACCCGGCCGCGACCCCGCCCCACGCGAGGGCGACGAGCAGGACCGGGATGGGGAGGAGGAGCGGGTAGTACGCGACCGCGTGGGCGGCCGGGCGGACGAGCGCGAGGAGCCAAGCGCGCGAGCGGTCGGACATGGCGGCACCGGTGCGAGACGGCGGAACGATCGCCGGATCGTAACCGCGGCGCGTGCCTGCCGTCCAGTACCGGGGTGAAATCCGGGCGCACGTGCGGTGCGGCACTCCGTGCCGCCGGGAGTGCGAAGGCCTACGGGTCATTTCTGAACGCACCCGCGCCCCGCCGCGGCACGGAGTGCCGCACCACACGTGCCGCCTACCAGTCCAGCCCCAACTCGCGGAGCTGCGCCCGCAGGCGGACGGCGTCCCACACCCGGACGGCGCGCTCGCCGGCGAGCAACACCACCAGCCCGCCGCCGTCCGGCGCGAACGCCAGCGACCGTACCGGCGCCGGCAGCCCCGTCACCGCCGCCGCCGGCTCGTACCGACCCTCGGCGGCGCGCTTCCAGAACCGCACCGCCCGGTCCCGCCCGCCGGTCGCCAGCACCGCCCCGTCGGCGGAGAACGACACCGCCGTCACCCCGCCGGGGTGGGCGTCCGTCGTCACCGGGAGCTCGGTCCGGTCGGCGAGGCGGATCAGTCGCAGCTTCCCGCCCTGCGTGCCGGCGGCGGCGACGTCCTCGGCCGGTGCCAGTGCCACCGCCAGCACCGGGTCGCGCTCGCCGGGGAAGAACTCGACCCGCCGCGCCGCCGCCGCGTCGAGCACGTGGACCGCGCCGTCCGCCCCGCCGGCTACGCCGACCCCCCGCCCGACCGCAAGCGCCTCCAGCGACGACAGGCCGGTCACCACCACGCCCGCCCCGTTCGCCCACCCCGGCCCGAGCGCCCGGCCGGTCTCGGCGTCCCAGGCGCGGACGGCGTCGGAGCCGATCACCGCCCACACCTCGCGGCCCTCGGGCGTGAACGCCGGGGCGCGCGACCCGCCCTTCAATCCCGGATCGAGCGGCCCCACCGCCTCCGGTGTGGCCGGGTTCCACAGTGCCACCCCCTCCGCCATCCCGGCGAGCGCCACGACCCCGGTCCGCAGGCTCACGGCCAGCCCGGGCCGGTGCGCGTTCGAGTCGGTGCCCCGCGGGAACCACCGCGCGGCGTTGACCCGCCCGTCCGGGCCGGTGTGGAACAGGAGTTGTCCCGGTTTCGCGGACCGCGACACCTCGCCCAGCGCCACCACCCCGCCGCCGCGGTCGGGGACCGCCGCGGCGAGCGGGTACGGGTGGACGCCGACGACCCGCTCGGCGGCCGGCGGGGCGAACTCGAACCGGGTCGTCTGCCCCGGACCGGTCACCAGCAGGAACCGCCCGTCGCCCGACCACGCTAGCGCCGCAGGGCCGGTCCCGGGCACCGGCGCCGTCGCCACCCGCAGCCCGGACGCGACCGCCCACACCTTCACCACCCGGTCCGCGGAGGCGGTCGCCAAGTAGGCCCCGGACGGGTGGACAGCCATCAACTCGATCCCGGTCGTGTGCGCGGCCTGGTCGAGGAGGTCGGGGTCGGTGAGCCGGGCGACGGGGCGGAAGTCTGCCGCGTCCAGCAGGTCGATCGCCGCCCCGCGGGCGACGACCACCAGTCCGCCGGGGAGGACCGCGGGGAGGGCCGCCCCGCGCAGGGCCGGGTCGGCCGGCCGCGGGAGTACCTTCGCGGCCGCGGCGGCGCGGACGAGGCCGGTGTCGCGGGCCACCACGACCGCCCCGGGCTCGACGGCCAGCCCGGTCAGCCTCGCCCCGCCGTCGGCCCGGCCCCGCTCGGTCCCGGTTTCGGCGTCCCACCGGACCAGTGTCCCCCCGCACGCCCCGAGCACCTCGACCCCGTCCGCCGACACCGCGAGGTGGCCCGGCGTGTCCGGCGCCTTCCACACCTTCGCCGCCTTGCGCCCCGGGCCGTCCAGGTCGAGCCGGACCACCCGGCTGCTCCGGGTACCGACGAACACCCGCTTGCCGTCCGGCGCGAACGCGAGGCTCGTCACCCGGTCGGGGACGAGGCCGGCGTCGCGGAAGACGGCGCGGGCGGGGAAGGCGAAGTCGTACTCGGTCGCGCCGGTCGCCGGGTTCACGACCGTGACGTGCATCGGCGCGATCGCGTCGAGCAGTTCGCCGAACACCCCCCAGTTGTCGCCCGGCCCCCAGGCGTGGAACTGGCCGAGGGCGACGAGTCGGCCGTCCGGGCTGGCCGCCGCGGTCCCCGCGGTGAACCCCGGGAGCACCGCGCCCGCCGGGCGGAGGTCGGCGGCCAGTAGCGCCGTCGCGGCTTCGGAGCGGAGCGCCGCGAGCGCCGCCGGGTCGCCGCCGGTGAGGGCCGCGCCCTTGCGCAGGTCGGACGTGTTCGCCCACGTCCACCCGGTCGGCCGGTCGGCCTCGCGCCGCCGCACCACGCCTTGGAGGGCGACGAGCTCGCGCGCCCCGGCCAGCGACTCGGCCGCCGCCCGCCGCTCGGCCTCGCGCTGGGTCTGCTCCTCGGCCCGTTTCAGTGCCTCCTGTTGCGCGACCGCGTTCGCCGCCGACACCTGCTGCTCGCCGCGGAACCACACCACCAGCGCCGGCCCGAGCGTCAGCAGCAGGACGACGAGCGCCACCAGCGCCGCCACCGCCGGGTTCCGCCGCACCCACCGGGCGGCCCGCACCGGCCACGGGATCGGCCGCGCCTCCACCGGCCGCCCGGTGAGAAACCGGTCGAGGTCGTCGGCCAGCTCGGCGGCGGTGGGGTACCGGTCGCCGGGCTCCTTCGCCAGGCACTTCCGGCAGACCAGGTCGAGGTCGCGGGGGACGGCGGCGACCACGCTCCGCGGCGGGGCGGGGGCCTCGTCGGCGACCCGCCGCATGAGCACGAGCAGCTCCTCGTCGGTGAACGGCGGGCGGCCGACGAGGCACTCGTAGAGGACCACGCCCAGCGCGTACACGTCCGCCTCGGGGCCGACGAACTTGCCGTCCCCGCGCGCCTGCTCCGGGGCCATGTACGCCGGCGTGCCGATGACCGCGACCGACTTCGTCAGCCCGTCGCCGACGGCCGAGAGTCGCTTGGCGAGGCCGAAGTCGCTGACCTTCGGTCGGACGGATGAAGGATGAAGGGCGGAGGATGAATTCCCCGCCGGGTCTGGTGCCTTCAATTCATCATTCGTCCTTCCGCAGTCCGCATTCTCCAAGAGTACGTTTCCCGGCTTCAAATCCCGGTGCACGATCCCGGCGGCGTGGGCGGCGTGGACGCCGCGGGCAACGGCGGCGACGACCGCGGCCGCCTCCGCCGGGGCGAGCGGCCCCGCCGCCAGCCGCCGCGCCAGGGTGCCGCCGGCGACGTACTCCATCACGAAGTACGGCAGGCCGCCGGCCCGGCCGGTCGAGTACACCTCGACGACGTTCGGGTGCCGCACCGCCGCCACCGCCTCGGCCTCGGCCTGGAACCGGGCGATGTCCCGCGCCCCCGGGCGGGTGTCCGGGCGGATCATCTTCAGCGCCACCACCCGCTTCAGCCCGACCTCGCGGGCCATGTACACGACGCCCATCCCGCCGATGCCGAGCTCGCCGAGGAGTTCGAACCCCGGGATCTCGGGCGCGGCGGGCCGGTGAGCGACCTCGAACGCGGTGTCGGAGGTGGCGGTGTCGTCCGGCCCGAGCCCGACCCGGCCAAGAAACGACCCGGCGTCGGGCGGGAACGTGCCGTCGGACCCGGGCGAGGTGTCGTGGGGGGGGTACGGGAGCGTCGGGCGCGGTTCGTCGGGCGTCACGGGAAGTCCACCGTGGGAGTCAGCGGGTCATAACACCACACCGCAACGGAAGAGGAGCCGGACGGTTCGGGCGTGCGAGCGGCCGGCGGGTCGTGGGGCCGCCGAACGCGGTCTGTGCTGCACGCCAGCCATACGCCCACAGATGAAACGAGTCTCCGGGCACAATCCGGGCACACCAACGGATTCTTCACGACGGATTTGCTCGCTGCATCCTACCACGGCCGACGTGACGAATCACCGCAAGATTCGCGCCGCAAACGAGTTATCAGCCCCGCCGATAGTTCAAATAGATTTTAGCACGGTTGACTCATAGCGGATCGGGTGAATCGGTCGTACTGTACCGGCCACCCTCCTGGTCCGCTCAGGCCGCCCTACCAACGACCAGCCGGCTCACGCCGGCCGTTCGCCCAGATACCGTCCGATCACTACCCGCCCTTGCGGAGGAAGTCGGCGATCTCCTGGTCGAGCCGCGCGAGCACGCCGGCGGTCTCGCGGAGGGCATTCAGCTCGGCCGGGTTGTTCTCCAACACGCGGGCCAGCTCCTCGACCCGCGTCGGCACCCCGGCGAGGTGGCGGGCGAACCGGCGCAGGGCGTGGCGGTCGCCGACCGACTTCAGCACGTCCACCGCCGACCGCACCCGCGGCAGGCTGTCCTTCAGGTCCGACGCCGTCGCCGCCTTCGGCCACGTCTGGAGCAGGTACTCGCGCCCCTTCGAGTGCTCCTCCGACTTCGTCTTCCACTCTTCCGCCAGCCGGTCGCGCCGGGCCGTCACCTCCGGGTTGTTGCCGACGAGCGTCAGCAGTTGGTCGTAGGCGGTGATCGCTTCATCGATCTCGCCGCCCTGGATCAGTGTGCCGATGCGGACGTTGAGCGCCTGCGCCTGCACCTGCCGGCCGACCGCCGCCGGGCTGTTCTCCGCCTCGATGACCTTCTCCAAGTCCTTCACCCGCGCCCCGAGCTGCTGGTTGCTCTCGCGGATGGCGGCGATCTGGCGCTCGACCGAGACCAGGAGCTCGTCGGCGCCGGCGGGCTTGTCGGGCCGCCCGCGGAGCGTCTGCACCTGGTCGCCGACCTCGGCGGCGGCCGCCTCGGCGGACGCATACGCGGCCCGCGCGCTGGCCAGCGCCTCGGGGTTGCGCTGGCCCTTGATGAGGGCGCCGATGCGGTCGAACCCGGCGTTCTGGGCCAGCCGCGCGTCGGCGGCGCGGGCGGACACGGCGAGGACGGCGCGCTCGTAGGCGGCCTTCTCCTCGTCCTTCGCGTTCACCGCGAACGGCAGGCCGACGGGCTCCGGGCCGAACACCGGCACCGGGAACCGCGCCTCGCGCGTCGCCCCGAGCGTGACGGTCACGCACGCCAGCCCGTCGAGCGCGCGGGGCGACTTGTACACGCCGTCGGCGAAGTCGAAGAAGTCGCGCGGGCTGGGCGCGCCGGGGAGGAACCCTTGGTCGGTGGCGCGGACGGTGGCGGCGCGGGTGGGCGGGTCTTTGGTGGCGTCAGCGGCCGGGTTGACGAGCCGCACCGCGACCGGCGAGCGGACCGTCGCCAGCTTGAGGCAGCGGTAGCCGGCGACCGAGCCGTCCTTCGGGAATGCAACTTTATATGGGCTGAATACGGCACACGCCGCGACGCCGTCCTTCGGCGGCTCGGTGACGCGGAGGTAGGTGTTCTCGCGCGGCGCCGCCGACAGCGCCGGCGGCGGTACGGAGCCGGGCGGCGGCTCGATGAGCTTGCCGGTAGCGGACCGCTTCTGCGGCGGGGCGGGGCGCGAGGTCTTCGTGACCCGCGACACGGCGAACACGTCGCCGACCTTCACCAGCCGGTCGAGCGGCCCGGCGGTGCCGGCGCGGAAGCGGATCGTCGCGGCGTCCGGGTTCCCGTCCACCGGCTCGACGGTGCCGACCGGGCCGAAGTCGCGGCCGACGAGAAGCCCGGCGGCGCGGCCGACGAGTTCCGGGGCGCGGACGCTCTGGCGCCGGACCGGCGGCGCGGCGAGCCCGGCGAACCCGTCGTGGAGGCGGGCTTCGAGCTGGTACGCGCCGTCGCGGAAGTCGACGCGCAGGACACTGGTGGTGACGCCGTTGAGGTCGCGCGGCCCGTCGAGCGCGGCCAGCCCCTTCGCCTCGGCCTGCTGCCAGAGCGGATCCCACTGCGGGCGCGGCACGTCGGCGAGGTCGAGGACTTCGACCGTGGCGACCGGGTGCGCGGCGGCGGGGAGGGCGGCGAGGAGGTCACGGCGGAGCCGGTCGCGGAACGCCGGGGTGAGGAGCGGGTGCGGGGCCGTGAGGACGGCGACGCGCCACACCCCGGGGCTAGCGGCCTCGGCGTCGAGCGTGGCGGGCGGTTCTGGCGGCCGGGCGACGGCGACGGTGGCCGCGACGAGGCACGCGGCGGGGAGCGCGAAGCGGGACATGAGGCGCCTCCGGGACGGAGGGCATTGTACCGCGGTACATAGCCCGGGGCTTGCCCCGGGTTTCACTGCGGCCGTTGCCAGAGAAACAGACAAGCCCGGGGCAAGCCCCGGGCTATGTACCGCGGTAAAAAGAACCCGCCCCGGGTGAGGGGCCCGGGGCGGGGGTCCGGGCGGGGGAACGGACCCCGCCCGGCCTGGTTTTGTGGTTACAGCTTAGTGGCAGCAGCCGGCGGCCGCGCCGTGGGCGGCGGTGGCACCGCAGCCCGTGTCGCAGGCCGGGGCACAGTCGCTGCCGCGGGACTTCTTGCTGCACAGCCGGCTCTTGATCCGGTCGAGCAGCGTGGTCCGCGGGCAGCAGTCGGTGGCGCAGGTGTCGCCGCAGGCCGGGGCCGGGCAGGCCGGGGCACAGGCGACCTCACGCTCGACCTCGCGGCACACCATCTTGCAGACCCGCACCTTCTCCTGCACGCACACGTTCTTGCACACCTGGCGGGTGCACTGCTCGGCGACGCACTTCTTCACGTTCACCGTGCAGGTGACCTGCTCGCAGTACGGGACGCACTTGTTCACGGTGCAGGGCACCTGGATGCACTTGGTCACGCACTCGTACACGGTGCACTGCTTCTGGACCGGCCGGCACTCGTAGGTGCAGACCGTCTTGCACACCGGCCGGCACTCGTAGGTGCAGACCGTCTTGCACACCGGGACGCACTCGGTCACCTTCTTGCACACCGTCACCGGGCAGCACACCGTCTCGCAGACCTTCTGCTTGCGGCAGACGACCTTGGTCTTCGGGCACGGCTCGCAGGCCGGGGCCGGGCAGGGGTTGGCGCACGGGTCGGCGCACGGGTCGTTGCAGTCCGGCTTGTTGCACAGGCGGCTGAGGAGCCCGCCGCCGTTGCCGCGGCCGCCGCCGAGGCGGGAGCCGATGCCCGTCCCGAACAGCCCGCCCTTGTCCTCGACCACCTCCTGGACGTCCACCCAGCGGGTGACCGTCTTGGTCTGCATCTCGGTCACCTGGACCGTCTTGGTCCGGGCTTCCATCACCGTGACCTGCTTGGTCACCGGCACCCGCTCCATCACCGTGACCTGCTTCTGGACCGGCACCCGCTCGTTCACGGTGACGGTCTTCGTGACCGGGACGCGCTCGGTGACGGTCTTGTTGACCATCACCGTCTCGCACACGTTCTTGTACTTCGTCACGTTCTTCGTGACCGTCTCCGGGACGCACACCCACTTGTGGGCGGTGTACGTCTCCGTGACCATGGTCGGCTTCATCACCGAGACCGTCTCCTCGACCCACGTCGGGACGTACTCGGTGACCTTGACCTTCTGGGTCGGGCCGGCCGGGGCGCCGGCGGCCGGCCCGCACGGGCTGGCCGGGGCGGCACACGGGTCGCAGCAGTCGCTGCTCGAGGCCTTGCCGCGGCCGCCGAAGGCCGAGGCGCTGCCGGCCGCGAGGCCGACCAGACCGATACACACGGCGGTCAGGAGACACGCCTTGATCCGACGGATGCTCATGGCTTCCCTCATTACTGGTCCGAACCGATCCGGCACCACCGCCCACCGCCGTCGCGACCTTCCGTTCGTCGCGGCAACCACGGCGATCGGTCCCGAGGTGCTTACCGAGATATTGACGCGCCTGGGGGGAATGGGAAATCGAACCGGGGCGCGGGGGGTGGAAAATGTCGCTAAGCTGCGCTGAGTTCTCCGGGTCGGCGCGTGCCCACGACGTGCGCGGGTTGTGCCCGTTCGTAAGGCGCGGCTCGTTGTGCGGGTCGAAGTTGGGCCGGATCTACCGATTAGGCAGTCCGACCCGGAATCTGATGAAGTCGGCGGGCACCGCGGCGCCTTGCGCGAGCGAGAATCGTCGGTCCGGCGGGCGTGGCGGTCAGTCTTCGGCCGCGCCGCGGAACATCCCCAGGTAGCTGTGGTACCGCCGTTCGCTCAGCTGCCGGCGGGCGACGGCGGCCTTGACGGCGCAACCCGTCTCGTGGGTGTGGGAGCAGTCGGGAAACGCGCACAGCGGCACGAACGGGCGGAATTCGGGGAAGTATCCCTCAACTTCTTCCGGGATCGTGTCCCACAGCGCGAGCTGGCGGACGCCCGGCGTGTCCACCACCCACCCGCAGGCGTCCAAACGAATGAGCTGCGAGTACGTCGTCGTGTGCCGGCCCTTCTCGTTCACCTCGCTCACCGACTTCACCTTCAGCGCCAGCCCCGGCTGCACGGCGTTCAGCAGCGACGACTTCCCGACGCCGCTCTGCCCCGAGAACACGGTGGCGCGCCCGCGCAGCAGCTCGCGCAGCCGGCCGACGCCGAGGCCCGTCGCGGCGCTGGTGAGGATGACCGGCACGCCGATCTGCGCGTAGAACCCGACGAGCGGCTGGAGCGCCGCGGGGTCGGCGAGGTCGGCCTTGTTGAGCAGCAGCACCGGCGCCAGCCCGCCCTTTTGGGCCGCGGCGAGGTAGCGGTCGATGAGGTGCGGCTTCAGGTCCGGCTGCACGAGCGAGATCACGACGGCGAGCTGATCGACGTTTGCTACCAGCACGTGTTCCCGGCGCCGGCTCGCCCGGGTGAGCACGCCGTGCCGCGGCTCGACGCGCTCGATCATTCCCTCCGGGGCAGGGGTCGGGGGTCGGGTTTCAGGATTCAGGGCAGATACGGCGTCGGCTTCCCGGGTTTCCCTGAATCCTGAATCCCGACCCCCGACCCCTGCTCCCGGATCCTGATTCCCGACCGCGGCCCCGGAGGGGCGGACCCACACCACGTCCCCCGTCGTCACCACGCTCCGCTCGTCGGTGCTGAGCGACTTGAGCAGGCGGCGGACGGCGCAGCGGAAGACGCGGCCGTCGTCGGCC
The DNA here is from genome assembly GCA_017308215.1 of bacterium. Taxonomy (GTDB): domain Bacteria; phylum Planctomycetota; class Planctomycetia; order Gemmatales; family Gemmataceae; genus Urbifossiella. Next base: position 18,528 of record JAFKFQ010000442.1, read on the forward strand.
TCCACGACCGACGCGAGGCCGTGGACGCGCAGCACCCGCCCGCGGACGCACGCCGCGTCGGCCGCCGGCATCGCGTCGGCGGCGTCGTCCACCACCAGCGTGCGCTTGCGCGACAGGTCGCCCTTGGCGCGCACCCGCTCGCCGGAGGCGGCGTCGCCGGCGGCGGCGGCGTCCTCCTGGAAGGCGCGGGTCAGGTCGTTGCCGCGCGGCGGCTTCGCCCGGTTCTTCCGCAGATCGACACGCACCTTCTTCTTGCCGTTTCCCATGTGGGTAGTTTACCCGGGATCGTCGCCCGCCGCTTCCTTGACAGGCCTCCCCCGCCCGCCGACACTACACCGCGTTCCCTCCCCCCGCAGGGCTCCCGCCATGTCCCGCCGTCTGCTCGCCGCGCTCGCGCTCCTCGCCGCGCCGTCGGCCGCGTCCGCACAGGTGTCTGCTGTCGCCACCGCCGACGGCGTCGAGTTCCGCTCCGGGAGCGAGGTGGTGGCGAAGTACCACACCGCGCCGACGGTGGCGAAGCCGTTCCTGTGGCCGGTCGCGGCGCCGGGCGGCACGCCGGTCACGCGGGCGTGGCCGATCCAGACCAGCGCCGCCGACGCCACCACCGACCACATCCACCAGAAGTCGGTGTGGTTCTGCCACGGCGACGTGATCCCCGAGGGGCTTGCGATCAAGACGCCGTCGGCGGTCAAGGGCGACAAGGGCGTGGACTTCTGGAGCGAGGCGAAGGACAAGGACGGGAAGAAGCGCCACGGCACCATCCGCTGCACGAAGGTCGCGGTCGCCGAGACGAACGCCCCCGGCACCGTCACCGTCGTCACGCTGAACGTGTGGCTGACCGCGGACGGCGAGAAGATCCTCGACGAGAAGCGGACGATCACGTTCCGCGAGACGCCGCAGGGGCGGCTGTTCACGTTCACCTGCGAGCTGGTCGCCAACGACTACCCGATCGTGTTCGGCGACACGAAAGAAGGTTCGTTCGGCGTCCGCGTCCACGACGAACTGCGGACAGTGGCGAAGGACGGCGGCACGGTGACGCCGTCGGACGGCGCGCCGGCGAAGGCGGGCACGAAGGACAACCTGCCGCTGTGGGGCAAGGTGGCCGGGTGGAACGACTACTCGGGCACGGTCGGCGGGAAGGCGGTCGGGCTGGCGGTGTTCGCGCACCCGAGCAACCCGACGAAATCCGCGTGGCACACCCGCGCCTACGGGCTGATGGCGGCGAACCCGTTCGCCCGCGAGCACAGCGGCTTCCCGTCGCAGAAGGGGAAGACCGACCTCGTACGGCTGGAGAAGGGGAAGTCGCTGACGTACCAGTTCGGCGCGTACGCGCACACCGGCGACGTGACGAGCGGCAAGGTGGCGGAGGCGTACGAGGCGTTCAAGAAGTAGGACGTAGTGCCGGGGGCGACGGCGTTCACTCGCACCGCCGGGCCGAACGCCCGCGCCAGCGACAGCGTCACGCAGTTCAGCGCCGCCTTGCGCGCGCAGTACGGGATCGAGCTCCCCTGGCCGCTCAGCCCCGCCACGC
>JAFKFQ010000443.1 GCA_017308215.1 bacterium
ACGGGAATGGCCAGCCGTGGGACGACCACGGCGACGTGGCGAACGGCCACCGGAACAAGGCGAAGGACAGCGACAAGGCGGTCGCCGCGCTGCTCCGCGACCTGAAGGCGCGCGGGCTGCTCGACGAGACGCTGGTGCTGTGGGGCGGCGAGTTCGGGCGGACGCCGACGAGCGAGGGGTCGAACGGCCGCGACCACAACAACCACGGGTTCAGCGTGTGGCTCGCCGGCGGCGGGGTAAAGGGCGGGATGGCCTACGGCGCGACCGACGAGTTCGGGTTCGCGGCGGTGCAGAACAAGGTCCACGTCCACGACCTGCACGCGACCATCCTGCACCAACTCGGCCTCGACCACGAGCGCCTGACCTACCACTACAGCGGCCGCGACTTCCGCCTGACCGACGTGAGCGGGGTCGTCGTCCGTGACATCCTGAAGTAGTCTGAGCCACCAGGCAACCGAGGTTGGCCACAAAGAGGCACAAAAAGACACAAAAAGTAAGACAGTCCGGTCTCCGACTTGTCTTACTTTTTGTGTCTTTTTGTGCCTCTTTGTGGCCAACCTCGGTTTGTATTGTGTCTTCATCCTCACCCACGGCGCAGTCAGTCAATGAAAGCCCTTCAACTCGAACAGCCCAAGCAGTTCCGCTTCATCGACATCCCCGAGCCGCCGGCGCCGGGGCCGGGCGAGGCCGTGGTGCGCGTGGCGCGGGTCGGCGTGTGCGGCACGGACTACTCGGGCTACCTCGGGAAGATGCCGTTCTTCAGCTACCCGCGCATCCCGGGGCACGAGCTCGGCGTCGAGGTGCTGGCGGTCGGGCTGGGCGTGACGAACGTGAAGCCCGGCGACCGCGCCGCCATCGAGCCGTACATCAACTGCCAGAACTGCTACAGCTGCGCCCGCGGGCACACCAACGCCTGCGAGAACCACCAGACGCTCGGCGTCCACTGCGACGGCGGGCTGCGCCCGCGCTTCACCATCCCCGCCCGCAAGCTCCACGTCTCCGACAAGCTCACGTTCGAACAACTGGCGCTGGTCGAGACGCTCGGCATTGGGCTGCACGCGGTCAACCGGGCGAACCCGAAGCCGGACGAAACCGTGCTGGTGATCGGGGCCGGCCCGATCGGGCTGAGCGTGATCGAGTTCGCCAAGCTCGCCGGCTCGCGCGTCGTGGTGATGGACCTGAACGAGCAGCGGCTGGCGTTCGCCCGCGACAAGATGGGCGTCCGCGACACGCTGCTGTCGAAGGGCGACTTCGACGCCGACGTGAAGGCGTTCACCGACCTGACCGCCGGCAAGCTCGGGAACGTCGTCGTGGACGCGACCGGCAGCGCAAAGAGTATGTCGCGCGCGTACCACTACGTCGGCTTCGCCGGCCGGCTGGTGTGGGTGGGCATCACGCAGGACGCGCTCGGGTTCACGCAGCCGCTGATGCACCGCCGCGAGATGACGTTCCTGGCGAGCCGCAACGCGCTCGCGCCGGAGTTCACGCGGATCATCAGGTTGATCGAGGGCGGGATGCTCGACACCCGCCCGTGGATCACCCACACCGCCCCGTTCGACGCCGTGCTCGACGCCTTCCCGACGTGGCTCAAGCCCGAGACCGGCGTCGTGAAGGCGGTGGTGGAGCTGAATTAATGTCGGTTCGGCGGTGGTGTATTGCCTGATAGCCGCGGGCTTTAGCCCGCGCTACCGGTGGCGCGGGCTAAAGCCCGCGGCTACCAAACTTGGTCGCTCCACCACCATTCCCCTCACGTCGGGAGCGCCAGCTCGATCGCGCGCAGGGTCGCCAGGTGCCCGCCGTCCTCGTGATACTTCTTCAGCCGGGCCTGGAAGGACGCCGTGTTCTTCGTGCAGACCAGGACGTGCGGCGAGCCGACCCGCTCGGTCGCGCAGTCCACGTCGCAGCGCCGGTGGCGGATGGTGTGTTCCAGGTGTGTGCGGCGGTCCTGGGCCGCCCGGAACCGGTGAACCCCCGCCGCCGGGTCGGCCAGGAACCGGCGCAGCTCGGCACAGTCGGCGCACCGGCAGTCGATGTTCGCCTCCCGCCGGAGGTCGCCCGGCGGGGCCGGCTCCTGGGCCGTCAGTGCTTCCAACTGCTCCCGACAGGTGGCGACCCAGTGGGACACGCCCTCGCAAGGGGTCTTGAGGTGCGCTCGGAGCCAGGGACGCACCTCGGTCAGGGCCGCGATGTGAACCGCCAGGGGGTACAGGTTCGTGTCGGCCAGCACCCGGTCGATGACCTTCGTGAACAGCCCGAACTGCCCGGTCGCGAGGAGCGAGCGGGTCAGCCCGCTCAGCACCGCCGATCGATCCACGTTGCGGAGCCGCCAGTCGTGGCCGGTCGCGGCGGCCCGGTCGAACACCTCCAGACCGGCGACGAACGCCCCGGCGAAGTCCGCGCACAACCCGATCCGTTCCCTGTCTGCCCCCTTCCGCCGTGATCTGGTGACGCACACCGCCTCCAACAGGCCGAGGTTCCGCTCCAGCAGGTCGCCACTCGGCCCGGCCTCCCGGGTCACGGGGTCGACGGCGGTCGCCGTGAACAGGCCCGCGATTTCCTTCTGGAACGTCTTCCAGCCGAACGCCTCGCCCGCGGCTCGTATGGCCTTCCCGGGCCGAAGCCCCCGGCTGCCGGCCACGACGTCGCGCAGGAAGGTCCTGACCAGCCCGGGCTCGCCGAGATCGATCAGCGCCCCGAGCAGGGCGTTCGCCTCGGCATCCCCGCAGTGGGTTCTCGCGCACCGCGCGAGCACCCGGATGGCGAACTCGACACACGGCCCGCGGGCCGTCGGGTCCGGCCGGGCGGCCGTCCGCCACCGATCGACCCACTGACGGAGCGACTCGACGGCCGCGGGCACCCCGCAGTCGCACAGGACGTCGAACTGCCGGGCGTCCGGCCACAGGACGACCGCGGCGTGCCGGTACCACCGGTCCATCGTCAGCCCCTCGTTGCCCGTGTACCCGCTCACGTCCTGCTCGGGCTTGACATTCGTCAGTGCGTTGCGGGGGACGACCTCGTCTTCCTCGACGGCCATCTCGCCGAACTTCGGCCGGCCGTCCCCGGCGTCACCCCAGTGGTCGAGTGTCAGGCTGGAATCGAGGACTTCGATGACCTCGTAGTCGTCCTCGCCCTCGTCGTCGTCCTCGCCCTCCTCGTCGTCGTACCGGCGGCGGTAGCCCCACTCGCCGCCGGTCTCCTCGACCGCGGCCGACTCCCAGAACGTGAGTTGGGCGAGGTGTGCCTGACAACCCGCGAGCTTCGCGGCCTCGTGGAGCACCCGGGCCTTGACCCGGTCGACGCCCTTGAGGGCGTCCCACGCCAGCCCGCCCTGCGTGTACTGGTGCCCGAGCGGGACGACCAGCTTGTGCGTCGGGTCGTCGGCCGACCAGTCCCGCAGAACCCGGGCGACGTCCTCGATGTGCTCGGCCGTCCGTGGCGCGGAGAGACCCTTCTTGGCCCGAGCGAGGGTGAGGTTGTACACGAGGCACAGCCGGTGCCCACTCCGGAGCGGCCGGACCTCGTGCTCGCAGTCCGCATAGAACGCCGCGAAGTGGGTATGGAACCTGTTGAACTCGGGGCTGCCGAAGTCGATCACGCGCTCCTCGCCCTCGTGGCGGACGACCAGTTCGCCGCCGGCGAACGACGACGGGAGCACGACGACCAGGGTTGCGACCATGCGGTCGAGCCGCTCGCCGTCGCGGTGGGGCAGGAAGAAGCTGCCCGGTTCGTAGAGCAGCAGGTTGTAGAGGTGGGCGTCGAGCTGCTGCTTCTCCAGGCCGAGTTCGGACTGCGCGGTCTTCACCGTGTCCCGGATGAACCGCGGCCAGTCGGGGTTCGTGAGCGAGAACCGATCGGGGGCGAGCTGCCACACCCGCCGGACGTTCGTGTCCACGAGCGTCTTCTCCCCCTTCCCGTAGGGGGCCTGCTCGCAGCACGCCTTCAGTTCGCCCGCCTGTGAAGCGGTCAGCGGCAGCCCGACCGGCCCGAGTCCGACGACCTCCAGGCCGGGGTTCGCGGCCCGATCGCTCCCGGTCACGCAGAACGAGCCGGGGCGGTTGATCTTCCGGATCGCAGCCTGAAGCCGTTCCGAGATGGTGAGGGCCACGGGATGCTCCGGAATGCTCGCGGGTCGGTTGCGAGCGTTGTATCCGGAACGCCACCCGTATGAGCATCGCCGGTGCGAAGGTGAGTAATCAACGACTGCCCCCAACCGGCTCCGGGACGCAATGCCCGCGGCGGACTTGGACCGAACGTTGAGGGGCGAGTGTGGCTACCGGCGACCCGGGCGGGCCGCCGCGTCGGCCAAGTGGCGGCGGGCATCGGCCGCGTAACGGTCCGAGAAGTGGGGGTTCGCCGCCAGCGCCCGCTCGAACAGGGCGGAAGCCTGCTCCGGCTTCCCCGCCGCCAGGGCGATCGCCCCGGCGTGGTAGAGGAGCAGGGCGTCCTTCGTCCCCAGCCGGAGGGCGTCGGCCGCGACCCGTTCGGCGTCCGCGAGGCGGCCGTTGCGGAGCAGCGCCCAGGCCAGGCTGTCGCACGTGTAAACGTCCCGGCGGGCCTTCGCCTCGGCCTCTGCCAGTTCGAGCGCCCGCGGCAGCTTCTTGTCGTGGTCGCAGTAGTAGAGGACCAGGTCACGCGAGCCGACCGGGTCGGCGTCGGCCTGCTCGACCGCACCGTAGAACAGCCCGGCCACCCCGACCTCACCCCGCTTCATGCGCAGGTCTCCCGCCAGCGCCAGAGTGGCGACTTCCGGGGTGATCCGCGCCGCCTTCTCGCACAGTTCGATGGCGTCCGCGTCCCGCCCCTGGGCCGCCCGCACCCGGGCGAGGAGGCCGAGCGCTGCCGGGTAGTCCGGGTGATCCCGGAGGGCGGCCTCGAACCGGGCCGCCGCCTCGTCCAGCCGACCGACCGACAGCAGAAGCTCGCCGAGGCGCATCCGGTACCACGCCTGCGATTCCTTCAGGTCGCTGCCCGGAGTCTGGGCGTCGGCCGCCTGTTGGAGCAGGTCGATCGCCCGCCCCGGGTCGCCCCGGAGCTCTGCCAGTCGGGCCGCCAGCACCCGCACCCCCGGGGGCGCCGGCTTCGCCGCCTTCGCTTCGAGCTCGCGGACCGCCCGTTCGGCCCCGTCGTAGTCCCCGAGCTCGAGCCGGGCGTCGACGATGACCGCCAGCGCGTCGAGCGCGGCCGGGTCGTCCCGGTACACCACCTCGGCCAGCTTCAGCCCGTCCGCAAACTTGTGGCGGGCGGTAGTGACCAGCGCCAACCCGACCCGCGCCGGGCCGTGGTTCGGGAGGACGTCCAGCGCCCGCCGGAAGGCGGCGTCGGCCCGGTCGTAGCCGGAGTGGTCCCCGGACTCCCGGGCCTTGCGGACGTACAGCCCGCCGAGGTGGGTCAGGTTGAGGTGGTTCGGGTCGTCCCGTACCCGGCCCTCGAACACCTTGATCGACTGATCGGTCGTGAGCTGGTACTGGTACGGCCGGTACGGCGCCTCCGAGTCCGGGCGGACCGGGATCGGCGGTGCGTCGGCGGGGGGGGCGGCCGCGGGCTCGACCGGGGCCGGTGCCGGCCCCGACCAGAGGTACACGCCGGCGGCGGCCGCGCAGACCGCGACGGGGATCAGCAGGGCGCGGGGCCGTGGCATTGTGACGTCCCGGGCGGGTCCGAACGGCGGACCGGCCCGCCGCGCTGTGCGCGGCGGGCCGGGGCGAACGACGGGTCGGGGGTTATGGGTTCGGGCCGGTTCCCGGGCCGTTGAGCGGCAGGTTCGGCGCCCCGATGTACGGGAAGGCGATCGCCCGGGTCTGCCCGCTCACCGGGTCGACCGTCCCGTCGGTGACCTTCAGCCCGTTGTCGTCCGGCACGTTGTCGGTCGTGATCCCCCCGTTGGTGATCACGGTCAGCTCGAAGTCGATGACGTCGTCGGTAAACCGCCGCCCGTTCCCCAGGGCCGTGCCCCCCGCGATGAAGGTGCCGAACCCGTTCGGGTTGCCGATCTCGAACTTGAGCACGTCGGGCAGGAGCAGGCCGGTGATGGCCTTGGCGTCGGCCTGGGTCCGACCGAAGGTGGTGGTGAAGACGCTCACCATGTCGGCCGAGAAGTCGCGGACGTCGTTGGCCGGGGCGCCGAGGTTGAACAGGGTCCGGCGTTCGCCCCGGGTCTTGTTGTTCCGCGGGACCGGCGGGATCAGGGCGGTGTTGATCGCCGGCCGCCCCATCCGGTCGATCTGGATGCCGTTCCGCGCGCTCGTGGCCCACACCCCGATGACGCTGCCGTTGGCCCCGAACCGGGTGCTCGGCAGCTCGAGGATGAACGACATCGTGTTCCCGTTCGGGCCGAAGAAGTTCCGGGCATCTCCCGGCAGCGGGGCGGCCGGGTTCGCCGCGAGCGGGCGGGGGAACGGCGCCGCCCCTGCGGCGACGAAGGCGGAGAAGCCGCCGGCGTCGAAGAAGAACGGGTCGTCCTGGACGGCCGCCCGGAACATCCCCCCGCCGGTGATCGGGATATTCTGCCCGGTCTTCCCCTTGGCGACGATCCCGGTCGGCGGGAACTTGGTGGACGGCAGGCCGCGGACGAGCACGTCCTGCACCCCGTTCTGGTCCGGCACCCCGGTCGAGAACCGGAAGGTGAGATCCTCGAGGTTGTCCCCGTTGGTATCGACCTTGAGGTCGAACACCGTGCTCGGGTCGAAGGTGGCGGGGGTGAGGTTCCCGGGGAACGGCTGCACGGTCAGCCCCAGGACCGTGTTGTTGGCGTTCGACGGCGACCGGAAGGTGTACACGTCGTTGATGTCCACGTGGCCGTTGTTGGCCGTGTCCACGAGGATGGGGCCGTCCCGGTGGTCGGCGGCCGGCACGGCCGCGGCGGCGAGTAGCAACGTCCCGGCCAGGAATGCCGGTCGGGGGGCGAAAACGCGGAGAGTCATGTCAGATCCTCGGTACCAGGATCGGTCGCGTCGGTCGGGGCCGCCACATCTTCGCCGGGCGGGGGCGGCGTGTCCACAGGCCGTCAGCCGACGAACACCCCGACGGGTCCGTCGAAGGCGGTGAAGTCGAGGATCGGAGTCGGGGTTGCGGTCGGCGTGAGGCTCACGCCCTCATAGGCGGTGACCCGACCGCCGTCCAGAAGGCCGGCGCCGGCCAGCACGTCGGCGAAGGCGTCGCCGTCGAGGTTCTTGGTCGCCACCCGCACCCCGCCGCGGTTGTCCGAACTCCCGGCGAAGAAGTTGGCCAGCGGCACGGCGTTCCCGGCCCCGCCGACCACCAGCGCCTGGCCGGACACCACCAGCACCCGCGGGGCGCCGCCGGGGCCGCCGCCGCCGATCAGGTCGGCGAATCCGTCCCCGTTCACGTCGCCGACCGCGATGTACACCCCGTTCCGCAGCGTCTGGGCGTCGGCCCCGCCGAAGATGAAGAAGTCGCCGAACAGGTGGGTCTGGCGGCCGGCCGCCAGCTCGCCGCCGTCGAACGTGGCGACGCGCGGGCCGCCGCCGAACCCGGCCGCGACCACCAGGTCGCCGAATCCGTCCCCGTCCACGTCGCCGACCGCCGCCCGCGCGCCGCCGCGGAAGCTGGCGTCGTCGATGCCGAGGAAGTCGGCGATCTTGGCGAACCCGGCCCCGCGGTACACCTGGACTCGCGGCCCGCCGCCCTGGTCCGGGGTGACGACCAGTTCGGGCACCCCGTCCCCGTCCATGTCCCCGGCGGCCACGAACACCCCGCCGGTGAAGCTCGACTCGAACGGCGCGACCGCGAACAGCTCGGCCTGGGTCGCCCCGTCCAGCACGCGGACGGCGGTGGCGATCCCCGGCCCGGTGCCGACGACCAGGTCGATGACCCCGTCGCCGTTGAAGTCGGCCGACGCGACCCGCACCCCGCCCACGAACGACGAGGCGAAGGGTATGGTCGAGGCCACCAGGGTTCCGTCCGGGGTGTACGTCCGCACCACCGCCGGCCGCGCGACGTCGGTGCCGACGGCGAACCCGGTCGGCACGCCCCCGATGGCCGTGGTCGTCGTCGCCGTGTTGTCGGCGGGCGTCGGCTCGACGGCCCCGGTGTTCGCCGCGGTGGCCGTGTTGGTCAGCGTGCCGGAGGGGGCGCCGACGGTCCCGGTGGCGGTCACCGTGACCGACGCCCCGGCCGGGAGGACGAGCGTGAGGTCGAGGTTGCCCGCCCCGGGCGCCGGGGCCGTCGTGCCGACCGCCGTGGCCGTGAACGTCACCCCCGTCAGCCCGGCCGGGAATACGTCGGTGAGCCGGGCGGTCGTGTCGCTCGGGCCGGTGTTGGTCACGGTGATCGTGTACGTCAGCGTCCCGCCGCGGGCGACGAACCCGGCGGGGCTCGCCGCGACCGTCACCGCCACGTCGGCCGTCGGCAGGAGTACGTCGGTGTCGGTCGCCGTGGTGTTGGCGGGGGTCGGGTCGGTGACGCCCGACGAGACGGACGCGGTGTTCGCCAGCGTCCCGGTGGCCGCCGGCGACACGGTGCCGGTCACGGTGTAGGTGACCGTCCCGCCGGCGGGGACGGCGACGACCTGGTTGATGTCCCCGGCCCCGGCGGCCGTGCCGCTGGCGCCGCCGGCGAACGCGGCCGTCCAGGTCACCCCGGTGAGCACGGGCAGGAACGCGTCGGTCACGGTCACCCGCTCGACGTCGTCGCCCCCGGCCGCGTTCGTCACCACGATCGTGTACGTGACCGTGGTCCCTGGGACGGCGGTGGTCAGGCCGTCCGTCTTGGTGATCGCCAGGTCGGCGGACAGGGCGACGACCCCGAGCCGGGCGGCCGTGGTCTCGGCGAACGTCAGGTTGCCGGCCGGGTCGGTGGCGATGCCGGCGAGCCCGGCCCCGGGCGTGATCCCAGTGGTGAACTGCGTGATCATGCCGGTCCGGGTGACGCGGCCGATCGCGTCGATCCCCGGTTCGGTGAACCACAGGGCGCCGTCGGCCCCCGTCGTGATGCCGGCCGGCGCCGCCCCGGCGGGGAGGGCGAACTCGGTCACGACCCCGGCCGTGGTGATGACCGCCACCTGGTCCGACCCGCTCTCGGTGAACCACAGGGCCGGCGCCCCGCCCGGGGCCGGGGTGATGCCGAACGGCGCGCTGCCGGCGCCCGGGACGACGAACTCGGTGACGACCCCGGCCGTCGTGATCGCCCCGATCTCGTCGGACCCGAGTTCGGTGAACCACAGCCGGCCGTCGGCCCCGGCGGCGATGCCGAACGGGGTGCTGCCGAGGCCCGGGACGGGGAACTCGGTGACGACCCCGGCCGTGGTGATCGCCCCGATGGCGTCGGCCCCGGCCACGGTGAACCACAGCCGGCCGTCGGCCCCGACGGTGATCCCGATCGGCCCGGCGCCCGCGGTCAGTGCGAACTCGGTGATGGCGCCGGTGGCCGGGTCGAGCCGGCCGATCCGGTCGGTGCCGAACTCGGTGAACCACACCGCCCCGTCCGGCCCGGTGACCACGCCGCGCGGGTCGCTCAGGCTGTCGGAGAGCGTGTACTCGATCACCGCCCCGGTGGTCGGGTCGCGGCGGCCGATCTTCCCCGCGTCGGGCTCGGTGAAGTACCCCTGGGCCTCGACGGCCGTCGGCCCGGTACTGGCCCGCAGCCGGACGTCGGTGACGACGCCGGCGGTCGTCGAGCGGCCGACCGACGAGCCACCGGTCTGGGCGAACCACAGCGCCCCGTCGCCGCCGACGGCGATGCCGTTGGGGCTGTCGCCGGGGTTGGTGGGGAACTCGCCGGTGACCGCGCCGGTCGTGTCGATGCGGCCGATCTGGTCGCCGGCGCCCTCCGTGAACCAGAGGGCGCCGTCCGGCCCGGCGACGATGTCCGGGGTGCTGGTGTTGACGTTGCCGAACCCCGTGAACACGGTGTTCACCCCGGCCGGGGTGATCTGCCCGATGAACGAACCGACCGTGCTGCCGTACCACAGGTTCCCGTCCGGCCCGGTGGTGATGCCGGCGGACGGGGCGGTGATGGCCCCGGACGAGAACTCGTTGAGGACCACGCCGGCGGGGGAGATCACCCCGATCTCGCCGGACCCGACTTCGGTGAACCACAGGTTCCCGTCCGGCCCACTCGTGATCCCGAACGGGGTACTCCCCGCCCCCGGCACGGCGAACGTGCTGACGACCCCGGCGGTGGTGATCGCCCCGATCTGGTCGGTCCCGGCCGCGGTGAACCAGAGGCGGCCGTCCGGGCCGACGGTGATGCCGGTCGGGGCCGACCCGATGGCGAGTTGGAACTCGGAGACCACCCCCGTTGCGGGGTCCAGCACGCCGATGCGGTCCGTGCCGAACGCGGTGAACCAGATCTTCCCGTCCGGGCCGGCGGTGATGCCGCGGGGGTCGCTGGAGGCGGTCGGCAGGGTGTATTCGACGACCGCCCCGGTGACGGCGACCCGGCCGATCTTGTTCGCACCCGGGTCGGTGTAGAACAGGCTCCCATCGGGTCCGCGGGCGATGTCCACGGGGGTGGGAGTGCCCGTCAGGAGCGGGAACTCGCTGATGACGGCCGGCACACAACGACTGTCCAGTTGTTCAAGTTCAGGACGGAAGCCCGTTCGCGGACGTTGGTTCGACTGGCGGGTCGAGGTGGATTGCATGAGGGCGGTCCCGGCAATCGGGGAAAGGTGGGAGCTTTGCACAAGAGTAAATGTGGCGATCGAACTTGTCGAGTGGGAAAATTGCGGTTTTTTAAGGGGGTTGTGAGTAGCTTGTGCCCAAAAGCCGGCTGCGGAATCGAGCCGACCACAGGACACATTCTGACACCACGGACGAGCTCCTTCCGGGGTGTCCGCCTTTCCCAATCTGATTCCGTCGTGCTTTGTGATTCGGTGACGGGAGAGGAAGCCCCGGACCGGGCAGACGGTAATCGAGGGCGGGTTCGGTGGCCCGGCTACTCGGCCGGCTCGAACAGCTCCACCGGGTTGCCGTCGGGATCTTCCAGTTGGATTTGCTTGCCGCCCGGGCCTTTCTCGATCTCGTTCCGAAAGCGGAGACCGCCTTCCTCATCGCCTCGACGTGCGCCGACAGGTCATCGACTTCGAGGACGATCCGGTTCCACCCGCCCGGCTCCTGCTTGCGGCCGTCGGGCATCGCGCGGGAGCCGGAACTCTTCGGCCCGCTGAGCCTGAGGGTGAGGCTCCCGTTCGAGACGGCGCCGAAGGCCGGTGCCGCAAGCTCCACTTTGAAGCCCAGGTGCTTCGTGTAGAACTCCACCGCCTTGTCCACGTCCTTGACATACCGGACCGCCCCGGCCCGGAACTCCGCCTTCTTGCCCTTGTTGTCGGGCTGAGCCGATGCGGACGGGTTCTCGACCGCCCAGCCCGCCACCAGCAACCCGACGCAAAAGAACCCCACGACGAGCCAGTTCGACACGGCTTCCCCCGGAGTGTGAGTCCGACTGGGCGTTGCGGGACGACCGTCGTCCCGCAACGCGCCGCTCATTCTGCCGGCGGGGGAGGGGTTGGTATTGGAGAAAGTTGACCTCCCCTACGGCGGGAGCGGGCCAGGGCCAGCCCGCCGAGGACCATGCCGGTCAGCCCCACGACAAAGGCCACGACACCCCCGCCGAGCCCGTTGCCGGTGCCGATCCCGCCGTCCGCGGTGGTCACGACCAGCCCACCGAGGGCCATGCCGATCAGCCCCGCCACCAAGGCGGCGACGGCTCCGCTTCGCCCGTTGCCGGTGTCGACGCGACCGGCCGAGCGCAGAGCCCGCCCACCGATGACCACGCCGGTCAGTCCCACCAGTCCGGCCACGACGGCCCCGAGCCGCCCGGGGCTCATGGTGTAAGGACTGACGGCCGGCCGGGGATCGTCGGCGGCGGCAGCCGTGGAGCAGCCGATGGTGATTGCGACGGATACGCCGACGAGTCCCGCGACGAGCCAGTTTGACATGCTTTTCCCCTGAGCGTGAGCCCGGCCGCGAGTTGCGGGACGACGTCCCGCCTCGCGCCGCTCATTCTGCCGGCAGGGGAGGCCGTGGTATTGGAGAAAATTGACCTACCCGACCCACGGCACGTGGTTGAGTAGCACGTGTTTGCTCCGCTGGTTCATGTAAGCCACGGGGCTGAGGCCGGAGAACTCCCCGAAGTCGCGGATCAGGTGCGACTGGTCGAAAAACCCGCAGGCCACGGCGACCGCCGCCCAGTCCGGTTCCGTGGCCATCCGCACCAACTCCCGCGCCCGCTGGAACCGGCGCACGCGGCCGTACAGCTTCGGCGTCAGGCCGACCTCGGCCGTGAAAAGCTGGATGAACCGCCGCTGGCTGAGGCCGACCCGCCGGGCGAGGTCGCGGACCGTCACGACCGCGTCGGCTCGCTCAAGGGCGTCGAGCGCGACCGGGATGGCGCCGTGCCGCGGCCGTGCCCGGCACAGGCGCCCGAGGAGCACGTCTTCCAGCACGGCGAATCGCTCCGCCGGCGTGGCGGCCGCGCACAGCCGTTCGCGGAGTTCGGCGGCCGTTGGCCCCCAGAGGGTTTCGAGATCGACGTGCGCGTCGGTGACCTCGCTCGCCGGTAGGCCGAGGACGGGGACCGCGCGGCCCGGCCGGAAGTGCACGCCGATGATGGAGGCGTGCTGGAGCGGGTCGATCACGATGAAGCTGCGGTACGGCCCCGAGACAACGGCTCCCGAATACCGCCGACAACGGTCGGGGTGCGATGAGTCGTAAATCCGGATCTCATCGTCGCTGAGGTTGATCACCAGTTCGACCGTCCCGCTCGGCAGAATCCGTTCCCGGGGATGCTGCGGCGTGTCCGAACACAACCAGAAGCGGTCGACGTACTCGTCCAGCGGCGGGCCGGGTGTGTGGGTACGCAAGAACATGGTCGTGGTCCGCAAGAACTGGGCAATGCCGCTGAACAAAGAGCGCACCTGGGCCGGCGCTTGGCGGACTATCACCCACGAGAAGCCGATCCGCGACCGGCGTCAGGCGCAACACGGGGTTCGCGCCTTACCACCGGAGTCCGCCCGCCGCGATGACACCGGGTACGGCGGCGCAGACCGAGAGCCAGCCCCACCACGCCGAACTGAGGACGACCACCGACCGCCAGCCTCTGGCGCCTCGGGCCAGCCCCGCGGCCAGCGGGAGGTGGTAGAGGACGAACCCGGCGATGAGCGCCTCATGAAGGGGCGAGTAGTACACGCACCCACGCTTGGCGAATACGACCCCAACGGTTAGCACCGCGACTGACAGGATGGCGGGGAGGAGGCACCGGCGGGCGAGGTCCGGCGGTCGCCGGTCCGAAACGCGGGTCGCCGCCCCCCCATGCTCGTGCCCAGGCGACGACCGCCGCCAGCGTGACCGGGAAACCGATCACCGAGGCGGCGAGTGTGGCGGCGACGAATAGCCCGATGTCGGACGCCAGATTCATACCGGCCGGCCTCCGGTGGCCGAACCACGGATTTGCCCGCGCCGGCGCGGCCGCGCCGGTCAGCCGTTGTCCTTCCGCGACACGCCGCGGGCGGCCTGGCGCGGGGTCGCCCAGCCGATGGGGAGGAGCTTCGGGCGCGGCACCACCACGCCGGTGATCCCGCCGTGGCGGTCCCACAGGTGCTGGTAGCCGTGGCGGAGGAAGTCGAACACCCCCGGCTCGGGGTGGTCCTCCAGGTACGCCTTCACCAGCTCCGCCATGTGGGCGTCGTAGCGGTCCTTCGAGTGGGAGTGGACGGCGTACCGGCCCGGGTGGCGGCGCAGGTCGCCGTCGAACGCCGGGCTCATGTGGTACAGCTCGTGGAACACCGTCACCAGCTTCTCCTCGAACGGCTGGTCGAGGAACCGCGGCAGGCAGAACGTCAGGATGTACAGCATCTCCGTCCCGTCCACCACGAACCGCTGCACCTGGTACTCGACCGGCCCGTGCCGGCGGGTGCGGCGGCCGTCGCGGAAGCGGAGCGGCGTCACCCGGGCCTGGAGGCCGTAGAGGCTGCGGTTCCGGCACGGGGTGAAGGTGAGCATCACCGCCGGCATGCGGACGTGGCGGAGCGTCTCGCAGCGGTCGGCGATGTCCTCGCACACCCGCCGCATCCGGCCGCAGAAATCGAGGGCGGAGGCCCGGTGTGGGTCGATCGCGGGGACGACGCGCACCCGCCGCCCCTTCGGGATCACCCACCGGGCCGGGAGCGGCCGGTGGTGCGCGTCCCAGTGCAGCTCGAGCGGCAGCGGTTGGCGGCCGGGAGGTCCGTTCCGATTGCCGATCATCCGGGGTGACTCGGGTGGGTTGGCGGGGCTGGACCGGCCGGAGGGCGAGGGCCATGCTAGGCCGAACCCCACGGCCGGTCAACGATTCGGGCGCGTCGGCGGCGCGCCGAGCTGCTACGGAGCGGACCCGCAATTGGCCACTTCGGCGAGACGGACTAAACCCCGCGGTCGCGCCGTCCGATACATCCGGTAACGTCGGTCACCAGCCGGACGCCACGGGTGTGAGCGGACCGACGCCGGGCCGGTCGCCGCGGAGACGGGCAGATGCGAATTCAGCGATGGCTGGCGTGTGTCGCCGCCGCCCTCGGCCTCGGACAGGCCGGGTGTCAGACGTGGGTCGGGGGGATGACCCTGCCGAGTCCTCGGTACCTGCAACACTACCCGCAGTACTTTCCGCCCGACCCGTCGTTCCCGCTCCCGCGCGAGCTGGCGACGATGACCGACCCCGACGGCTCCGCCCGCGGCGGGGTGGCCGTGCCGGGCGCGCCGGCGCTGGTGCCGCCGGCGGCGCCGGTCCCCGCGTCGCCCCCGGGGGCGATCCCGCCGCAGGGCGCCGCGCCCCCGCCGGCCGGTGCGCCCGCCCCGATGCCGAACAACTAAGCGGGCCGTCGTCGGAACCCGTTCTGCACACGGGCGAGCACCCGCGCTCGCCCGTGGCGTTGTTCGGGCCCAAGTCGTGTGACCCGTTCGGACGTGTCGGCACCCTGAGCGTGGGTCGCCGACACACATTCACTTCTGCTAAACCACCGCCCGCCGGGTCGGCTTGACCGCCCCGCAGCACCGCGGTATCGCCCCGCCCCACGCGACGAACCACACCCCGACCAGACCCGGCACGGACGCCGGGCCGGGGGACGGCCGGGCCGGAGGCCCGCCGGGTTCGGGAGAAGGGGAACGACCATGCCGCAGGGACTGCGCGGGCGGGTGGCCCTGTTCGGGGCCGGGGTGGTGTGCTGCTCCGGCCTGGTCGGGTGCCTGTTCGACGAGAAGGGGAAGGCACCGTCGCCGCCGCCCCAGTCGAAGGCGAGGGCCGGGGCGGTGACGCCGCCCGGCGCGAAGACGACCACGCCCGACCTCCGCCAGCAAGTGGGCGGCCCCGGTTACCCGGTCGGCGGCAACGGCATCCCGGCCGGCGGCGGCTTCCAGCCCGGGATCACCCAGCCGCCGGCCGGCACCGCGAACCCGAACTACACCGGCGGCATCAGCGGCCAGGTCACGCCCGGCAACTACGGCCCGGGCGCCCCGCTGCCGGGCCAGAACCCGCCGAACATCCCGTCGGTCACCCCGCCGTCGTCGAACTACCCGCCGCCCGGGTACGGTTCGTCGAACGTCGGCGCCCTGCCGGCCACCGCCCGCGCCGCGGCGCCGACCCAGCCGCTCGCCCCGAGCCTGCCGAACCCGCCCACGCCGACACTGACCGAGATGCCGATCCAGCCGCCGGCGCCGCCGAGCGGCGCGCTGCCGGCGGGCGAGGTTCCGGTGCCGACCGTGCCGGCCGGGTTTACCGGCCCGCTCGCCCCGCCGACCCCGCCGCGCTGACCATCCGCCGCTCACCCCCGCCGGGCCTTCTCGACCCGGCGGGCAGTCAGCGCGGCAACGTAACCGGCCTTGAACCCGGCGTCGATGTTCACGACGCAGACGCCGGCGGAGCAACTGTTGAGCATCGTCAGCAGCGCCGCGACGCCGCCGAACGCCGCCCCGTAGCCGATGCTCGTCGGGCAGGCGATGACGGGGCAATCGACCAGCCCGCCGACCACACTCGGCAGCGCCCCGTCCATCCCGGCGACGACCACGACCACGTCCGCCGCCGCGAGCCGGTCGCGGTGCCGCAGGATGCGGTGAATCCCCGCCACGCCCACGTCCGCGATCAGCTCCGCGTTCACCCCCATCACCCGGGCCGTCACCACTGCTTCCTGTGCGACCGGCAGGTCGCCCGTGCCGGCGGTGACCACCAGCACGTTGCCGACGAGCGGGCCCGCGGGCTTGTGCGGGAGCCAGAGCGTGCGCGCGAGGCGGTCCTGTACGGCCTGCGGAAAGTGCGCGGACAGGTGGGCGGCTTGCTCGTCGCTCAGGCGGGTGACGAAGCAGTCCTGCCCCGCTTCCGCCATCCGCCGGACCGCCCCCGCCACCCACTCCGCCGTCTTCCCCTGGGCCAGGATCACCTCCGGGAAGCCGCAACGCTCCTTGCGGTGCAGGTCGAGCGTGGCGAACCCCAGATCGCCGACCGCCGGTTCGCTCAGCTGCGCAAACGCCTCCTCCGTCGCCAACCTCCCGGCCTGCACGTCCGCCAGCAACTGCCTCACCTCGCTCGGCGTCATCCCCCGCCCCCAATGCCCCGGCCGACCAGCACGGCGGCCGTGGGGGTGTGATACGCCGGGCCGCGGGGCGGGCGAGACTTGAAGAAAAACCGACCGGTGCGCCGGAAAACTGAAGTTCTTTCCCCTCACGACCGATACCACCCGACGACGCCGCGCCGCCGGCGGCGCCGGACCGCCCGGAGGGGGAAGATGACCGCGACACTCGCCGCCGTCCTGGGGCTCTCGCTCGCCCAGCCGCCGGCCGCCGCGCCGGCGCAGGACTACTACCCGCTCACCGGCCGGACGATCACCCTCCCGATCGAGTACAAGGGCGACCGCAAGGGGATCGGGCAGGTCCAACTGTACGCCTCGGCGGACAAGGGGCAGACGTGGCCGCTGGTCGCCACCGTGCTGCCGGACAAGACCGAGTTCAGCTACACCGCCCCGCGCGACGGCTCGTTCTGGTTCCACATCGTCATCGTGGACCGGGCCGGGAAGAAAGACCCGGCGAACCTCACGGCCGAGCCGCCGGCGATGAAGGTTCTTGTGGACACGGTGCGCCCGGTCGTCGAGTTCAAGTCCGGCCGGCGGAACGGCGAGGACGTGGTCGTCGAGTGGGACGTGCGCGACGACCACCCGAACGACGCCGCCACCCGCGTCACCTTCCGCCGCGCCGACGGCCCCGCCGACGACTGGCGCGAGGTGACGCTCCCCCCCGGCCCGCGCAACGGCGTCCGCTTCCCGTCGGGCACGACCGGCCCCGTCCAGGTGAAGGTGGCGGTCGCCGACCTGGCGGGGAACACCGGCGAGGGGCTCCGCGACATCCCGGCCGTCGGCGGCACACCGGCACAGACCAGTACAAGTCTTTCGACCCCCAGCCTCCCCGCCCCGCCGGCCCTCGCGCCGACTGGTGGCCCGGCCACGCCTGCGGAACCGCTGGCCCCCAGTGCCCCGACCGGGCAGGTGCCGCCGGCGGCTGCTCCGCTCACTCCGGCGCCGGCAGCAGTTCCGCTCACGCCGGCTGGGCCAGCGGCTGCTCCGCTCACGCCGGCGCCGCCGGCCCAGCCGGCACCGCTACCCACGGCCCCGTCGCTGGCGCCGGCCGTCGTTCCGGCGCCGAACCCCACGCCACCCGCGCCCGCGAGCGGGGGGGCGGTCGCGACGTTCGACCCGCGGACGGCGGTCGCGCCGGTCTCGCACGGCGCCCCACCCGGTCCGGCGGCCGGCGGCGCCCCGGCGGTGGAGCTCACGCGGTTGCAGGTCGTGTCGTCGCTGCGGTTCGACCTCAACTACCAGGTCGATCAGCGCGGCCCGTCTGGCATCCAGCGGGTCGACCTGTGGGCGACGCGGGACGACGGCCGGACCTGGGTCTGGTGGAGCCAGCACCCGGGCAACGACCCGACGGTGCGCGTCAACCTCGGCATCCCGTCGAATACGCAGCCCGAGGGGCCGTACGGCTTCCGGCTCGTGCCGGTCAGCGGGGCCGGGCTCTCGGACGGCACGCCGGCGCCCGGCGACGCGCCGGACATCCGCCTCGTCGTGGACGTGACCGCGCCCGTGCTCCGCATCTTCCCGCCGAGCTCCGACCCGGCAGACCCGACCGCTCTGATCCTCCAGTGGGAGGCGACGGACCGGAACTTCGGCGACGACCCGATCGCGCTCGAGTGGAGCGACACCCCCGCCGGCCCGTGGCGGCCGGTGGCGGGGGCGGCCGACGGCCCGGTCGTGCAGGCGGGCGCCGTCGGCCCGACGGCGGCGCGGCGGGTGGCGAAC
>JAFKFQ010000444.1 GCA_017308215.1 bacterium
ACCCGACGACCGGTGCGAACGCCGTGTACCCCGGCCGCCCGGCCAGCACGCGCCCGACCTCGACCGCGGGGGCGACGCCGTCGTCCACCCGGCGGTACGACTTCAGCACGTACTGGTCGCCGTAGACGGTGGTGAGCGTGTGCCGGCCGGTCTTGCGGACCGAGATGGGCAGGGCGTCGGCGGCGTCGAGTTCGGCCTCGGCGAGGGGCGGGTCGGTCGGCGCGAAGACGAGCTCCCCGTCCTGGATCGGCCGCACCCGGCGGCCGAGGACGGCCCGTAGCACCCCGCGGGCGCACGCCGGCACGGCGAGCGCGTCCACCAGCGCCCCGGGCTCCGGGCCGGTGACGCGGGCGAGCCCCACGTCGGCGACCGGCGCGACGAGGTCCGGGACCGCCGCGTCCGGCACGAACGCCAGCGACAGCGACAGCAGCTCGGGCACGCCCTCGCGGTACTCGGCGGCGAGGAGGAGGAACCACACCGGCACGTCGCGCCCGACCGGCACCGCGGCGCGGACGTGGACGGCGGTCACGACCGGCTTCCCGGCCAGCCGGCGGCGCGTCAAGTACTCGGGCAGGATCGCCTCGAGGTCGTCGAGCCCGCTCGGGTCGAACCGCTCGGGGAGCGGGATCTCGCCCGGCAGCGCCGGCAGGTCGAGGAGCGCGTCCGGGCGGGTGTCGGTGATGACGTACGGCTCGGCCGGCGGGAGCGAGAACCAGAAGAACCCGTGCGGCCCGAGCGTGAGCAGGTACGGCAGCTCGCCGATCTGCGGGAACGCGGTGCGGCCGAACACCTCCTCCGGCACCACGCCCTGGAACTCGCGCAGGTCGAGTTCGGCGAACTGGACGAACCGCGACAGGTTGGCGACGACGAGCAGCCGCTCGTCGCGGTACTCGCGGACGAACGCCAGCACCTTCGGGTTGGCCGGGCGGAGGAACCGAATGGTGCCGCGGCCGAACGCCTGGAACCGCTTCCGCAGCGCGATCAGCCGTTTCGTCCACCACAGCAGCGACGACGGGTTGTTCTGCTGCGCCTCGACGTTGATCGCCTCGTAGTGATACTCCGGGTCGATGACGACCGGCAGGTACAGCTTCTGCGGGTTCGCCCGGCTGAACCCGGCGTTGCGGTCGCCGCTCCACTGCATCGGGGTGCGGACGCCGTGGCGGTCGCCGAGGTAGATGTTGTCGCCCATCCCGATCTCGTCGCCGTAGTAGAGGACCGGCGTGCCCGGGAGGCTGAAGAGGAGGGCGTTCATCAGCTCGATGCGGCGGCGGTCGTTCTTCATCAGCGGGGCGAGGCGGCGGCGGATGCCGAGGTTGATCCGCGCCGTCCGGTCCTCGGCGTAGGCGCGGTACATGTAGTCCCGCTCCTCGTCGGTCACCATCTCCAGGGTGAGCTCGTCGTGGTTGCGGAGGAACGTGCACCATTGGCAGTTGTCGGGGATCGGCGGCGTCTGCTCGAGGATGTCGATGATCGGGAACCGGTCCTCCTGGTGCAGCGCCATGTAGAGGCGCGGCATGACCGGGAAGTGGAACGCCATGTGGCACTCGTCGCCGTCGCCGAAGTACGGCAGCACGTCCTCGGGCCACTGGTTCGCCTCGGCGAGGAACATGCGGCCGGGGAACTTCTCGTCCATCCGCTTGCGGAGCGCCTTCAGGAAGACGTGGCCCTCGGGGAGGTTCTCGCAGTTCGTCCCCTCGCGCTCGTACAGGTACGGGATGGCGTCGAGGCGCATCCCGTCCACGCCCATTTCGAGCCAGAAGTCGAGGACGGGGAAGAGTGCGTCCCAGACGGCCGGGTTGTCGAAGTTCAGATCAGGCTGGTGGTGAAAAAAGCGGTGCCAGTAGTACTGCCCGGCGACCGGATCCCACGTCCAGTTCGATCGCTCGTAGTCGGGAAAGATGATCCGCACGCCGCGGTACTTGGCCTGGGTGTCGCTCCAGACGTAGAAGTCGCGCTCCGGGCTCCCCTTGGGCGCCAGCCGCGCCCGCTGGAACCACGGGTGCTGGTCGGACGTGTGGTTGATGACCAGTTCGGTGACGACCTTCAACCCGCGGCGGTGCGCCTCATTGAGGAACGTCTTGAAGTCGTCGAGCCGGCCGTACTGCGGGTTGACGTCGGTGTAGTCGGCGATGTCGTACCCGTCGTCGCGGAGCGGGGACGGGTAGAACGGGAGGAGCCAGAGCGTGGTGACGCCGAGGTCTTCGAGGTAGTCGAGCTTCCTGGTGAGCCCCTGGAAGTCGCCGAACCCGGTGCCCACGCTGTCGTGGAAGGCGCGGACGTGGAGCTGGTAGATGACCGCATCCTTGTACCAGAGCGGGTCCGTGTCGGGCATGGTGAGGGCGGGGCGGGGCTGGGTGACGGGCGACGGAAGGCCGCGTTGTTGCGAATCGCGTGCCGCGTGTCAGGCCGGCTCGACCGGCGGGAACGGCGGCGCGACCGCGGTGCGGAACCCGGGGAGAATATCGCCGGCGTCGAGGTCGTTGGCAACGGTGTAAACGCGGACGGTGTTCGCGCTTTGCGACAGGCGTGGATCTCGCAGGCGAGCGGATAAACCGCGTAGACGAGAAGGACGTCGGCGCGAAGGTATTCGCGAACACGCTCGACCATCCGGTCCGCGGGGGTGTCGAAACTCGCAACATCGACGGCGATTTCGGGCACCACGTTCTGAGCGTTCGCCGTGCGGGAATACGGCCGGTCATTCGGCCGGCGGTTGTAGGAGAGGTAGGAACAATCGATGCGGCGCTCCCGGTCGGGGTCCCCCGGGAGCGGCAGGCGGTAAATGATACCTACCCCGCTCTCACCAAGCGGCACATTCCACAAGAACGTGTTGAACGGCCCCGTTGATTCGGTTTGCCACTTCCGCGGCATATTCCGACTTGTGCGCGACCGGACAGATACGTCCGCCCACGAATTCATAACTCCGCGGGGTGCGCAGGTGAAGAGTGCGGGGGTCGTACAGGTCGGGGCTTGATCCCGTGCCCCTGAAATGCGGCTACACCCGGGGCAGCGCCCCGGGTGTCGGCAGTTTACGCGTTCCGCTCCGCGATCACCAGAAGCGGACCTTCCAGTAGTCGTGCGGTGCGGAGTTGCGGCCGAGGTACCAGTGCCCGTCCTCCCACTCGAGGGTCACCTTCCGCCACCCGAGCGGCACCTTCGGGAATGGGTAGTACGGCCCGATGTACGGGAACGCGTTGTACGGGTACGCCTCCGGGTAGCCGATCCGCGCCGCGTTGTTGTACGGGGCGTAGGTCGGCCACGCGTACGGCGGCAGCGGCGGCGCCTGCAGGTCCGGGGTGATCGCCCCCGGCACGCCCAGCGGCACCGGCTCGACGATCGGGTTGCCGCCGCCGAGGTGCGTCGGCGGGACCGGCGGGGCGATCGGGGCGCCCATCGGGGCCGGCGGCGCCGGCTGAGTGATTGGGGCGCCCGTCGGGACCGGCTGGGCCGCGAACTGCGCCGGCATCACCCCGGCCGACCGGACGACAACGCCGTCCTCGATCAGGGTCACCCCGCTGGTGCTGCGGACGGCGGCGATCACCTGCGCCTTCTGCGCGGCGGACAGGGTCGTCCCGAGGACGCGGACGGTCCCGGCCCGGGCTTCGACCGACAGGTCGGCCCCGGCGATCGCCGGCATGGCCACCAGCCGCGCTTTCACGGCGTCGGCCAACTGCTGGTTGGGGTTGGCGGGTTGCTGGGCCGCGGCGGTGCCGGCCGAGATCCCGGCGGCAGCGGCGAGTGAGAACAGGGCACGCACCTTCACGGCGAACCTCCTTGTCACGGGAACGTGCGCGGACTCCGACGCTGCTATTCATCAGCCATCTGCCCCGCCCGACCCGACCGTCGATTCCGCTTCCCCCGCCGGAACCCGCCGGTCCGCCCGCGCCCACCCGCATGACCCGCCACGGCCGGACGACCCGCACGACCGCACCCGGCCGCGCGCGGTTCACCCGGAACGGCTCAAGTCGGGGCGGAAAGCCCGGCGCCGGTGGGGGTTCAGGCTGTGGAAAAAATCGCCCTTGTGCGGCCGCGCCCGGCGTGCGAGGATGCCCCGTGCTGAACACCCGACAAGGAGGTCCGGGTTATGATCGTGACGAACCCGTCCGCGCTCGCGCCGCAGTCCCCCGCCATCGACGTGTCCGAGGCCCGCTGGGCGGCGGACGAACTGGCCGCCATCATCAACCGCCTTGGGCCGGACTCGGCGGTCACGCTCGTGCTCAAACACGCCCGCCGCGAACTCGCCAGCCTGGCACAGGACAACACGACCCGCGTCGTCGGCCCGTTCCGCGTCGCGGCGTGAGCCGCCGGCCCCCTCACCTCTCTGCCCGCTCGTCCGCTCCTCGAGTCCGAAGTTGGTGATCCCGGGGAAAGGGCGTTTGACGCCCACCCCCGTCCCGGCGAGAATGCGGCCCGACCACGCTCCCCCGAGGTCCGGCCGTCATGGCACGCCTTCTTCACTATGGTTTCGTCCTGGCGGCGCTCGCGGCGCCGTCCGGCGCCCGCGCCCAGGAACCCGCCGCCAAGCCCAACGTCGTCATTTTCCTCGCCGACGACCTTGGCTGGGGCGACCTGGCGTGCTATGGCCACCCGACCATCCGCACGCCGAACCTCGACGCCTTTGCGAAAGAGGGCGTGCGGCTGACGCAGTGCTACTCCGCGTCGGCGGTGTGCTCGCCGTCGCGGTCGGCGATCCTGACCGGGCGCACGCCGCACCGGAACGGCGTGTTCACCTGGATTCAGGCCGGGAGTGAGGTCCACCTGCGGACGAGCGAGGTGACGCTGCCGCGGCTGCTGCGTGCCGCCGGCTATGCGACCGCGCACGTCGGCAAGTGGCACCTGAACGGGCTGTTCAACAACCCGGTCCAGCCGCAGCCGAACGACCACGGCTACGACTACTGGCTCGGCACGCAGAACAACGCCGCGCCGAGCCACAAGAACCCGACCAACTTCGTCCGCAACGGCAAGGCCGTCGGCCCGCTGGAGGGCTTCTCGGCACCGCTCGTCGTGAACGAGGCGGTGACGTGGCTGCGCCAGCACCGCGACCGGTCGAAGCCGTTCTTCCTGACCGTGTGGACGCACGAGCCGCACGTGCCGATCGAGAGCGACCCGCGCTTCCAAGAACCCTACGCCGGCATCGCCGAGGCGGACGTGCGCCAGCACCACGGCAACGTCACGCAGCTCGACCACGCCTTCGGTCAACTGATGACCGCGCTGCGCGAGGAGCGGCTGGTGGACACGACGTTCGTGTACTTCACGTCGGACAACGGCCCGGAGGGCGACGGGGTGACGGCCCGCAACCGCGGGTCAACGGGCGGCCTGCGCGGGCGGAAGCGGAGCATGTACGAGGGTGGCATCCGCGTCCCCGGTATCGCCCGCTTCCCCGGCCGCATTCCGGTCGGGCGAACCTCCGACGTGCCGGTCGTCGGCAGCGACCTGTTCCCGACGGTCCTCGGCCTCACGGGTGTGCGCCCGCCGGGCGATCGCGTGATCGACGGGGTCGATGTGTTCGCCGTACTGGCCGGGCGGGCGGAGTCCGTGAACCGGACGCAGCCACTCTACTGGCGGCTCGACATGGCCCCGAACAACCTGCACATGGCGCTGCGGCAGGGGAACTGGAAGATCGTCGCCGCGCGTGACTTCACGAAGGTCGAACTCTACGACCTCGCCGCCGACCCGCGCGAGACGACCGACCGCGGCGCCGCCGACCCGGCTCGTCTGGCGGCGATGACGGCGGCGCTGCGCGAGCACAACTTGGCGGTCGAGAAGGAGGGACCGGACTGGTGGCGCCGGCTCAGCCCGAACGGCGGCACCGACCCGGCCAAAGCGAAGAAGAAGTGACACCCCCACGAGGTTCTTCATGACGCGCTTGACCTTCCCCGCCGTCCTCGCCGTCCTCGCGCTCGCCGGCCCGGCGCGGGCGGCGGACGCGCCGAAGCCGAACATCGTCCTCATCGTCGGCGACGACATGGGGTACGCGGACGTCGGCTTTCACGGCTGTCGCGACGTCCCGACGCCGCACCTCGACGCGCTGGCGAAGGCCGGCACGCGGTTCACTAACGGCTACGTGTCCGGGCCGTACTGCTCGCCGACGCGGGCCGGGCTGCTCACCGGCCGCTACCAGACGCGGTTCGGCCACGAGTTCAACCCCGCCGGCGGCGATGCCGGCCTGCCGCTCGCCGAGCGCACCCTCGCCGACCACCTCCGCGCCGCCGGGTACGTCACCGGGCTGGTCGGGAAGTGGCACCTCGGCAGCGGCCCGCGCCACCCGCAGCGGCGCGGGTTCGACGAGTTCTTCGGCTTCCTCGGCGGGGCGCACCCGTACCTGCCGGGGAAGGGGAAGGCCGACACGATCCTCCGCGGTACCACGCCGGTGGACGAGAAGGAGTACCTGACGGACGCGTTCAAGCGCGAGGCGGTGGCGTTCGTCGAGCGGCACCGCGCGCGGCCGTTCTTCCTGTACCTGGCGTTCAACGCGGTCCACACGCCGATGCACGCCACCGACGCCGGGCTGATGCGCTTCAACGCGATCCAGAACCCGACGCGCCGCACCTATGCGGCGATGATGGCGTCGATGGACGACGCGATCGGCGCCGTGCGGGCGAAGCTGCGCGAGCTGCGGCTGGAGGAGAACACGCTGGTGTTCTTCGTCAGCGACAACGGCGGCCCGACGATGCCGGGCACGAGCATCAACGGCTCGGTGAACACGCCGCTCCGCGGCTCGAAGCGCACGACGCTCGAGGGCGGGGTGAGGGTGCCGTTCCTGGTCGCGTGGCCGGGGCACCTGCCGGCGGGGCGGACGTTCGACCCGCCTGCGATCCAACTCGACCTCGCGCCGACCGCGCTCGCCGCCGCGGGCGTGGCGACGCGCCCCGAGTGGAACTTCGAGGGCGTGAACCTGATCCCGTACCTCAACGGGCAGAACACCGGCCGCCCGCACGAGACGCTGTACTGGCGGTTCGGTCAGCAGACGGCGGTGCGCCACGGCGACTACAAGCTGGTGCGGTACGACACCGCCGCCGACGGCGCGAAGGGCGGGGTGACCGGCCCGCGGCTCTACAACCTGGCGGCGGACGTGGGCGAGGCGACGGACCTGATGGCGCGCGAGCCGGAGAAGGCGAAGCAACTGCAAGGGCTGTGGGACACGTGGAACGCGAAGAACGTGGCCCCGCTGTGGGGCGGCGGGAAGAAGGCGCCGGAGTAATGGCGAACGGCCGGCTGGTCATTGGGTCAGGCACATGCCTCCCCCGACCAGCCGGCCCACGCCAGCCGTTCGCCCGGCGAGCCGGGGTTACCAGCGGTAGTGGTAGAACGAGCCGGCGAAGGGGCTGGCGCCGAACCCGGGGTAGTAGTAGCCGCGGTTGAACGCGCCGTAGTACGGGCTGAACCCGGAGCTACGGTACATCGTGGTCCCCCACGGGTTCTGGTAGGCGTAGCGTTGGACGCTCGTTCCGTTCCACGGGTTGAAGTAGCTCACCCCACTCTGGGCGCCGAACGGCGTGACGTACCCGCCCTGCTGCACGATCCCGCCGGTCCACGGGTCGATCGTGTTGTACCGGTACACGTACTGGGCGTCGGCGGTCTGGTGGAACGCAACCGTCCCTCCGAGCGCGAGGGCGGCGGCGACAATGAATCGGGTCATGGTGATGCCTCCTGAAGCACTCGTCAGGATGTACCACCGCAACCCGCGTGCCTTACCGTGATTCACCGACGAGTTGTGCGGCAACTGGCCGACCGGCCTGGATCGGGGTCGCGGCGTCGGTCGGCGGCACGCCCCGCCAGCCGCCGCGGATCAGCAGCACGCGCTGCCGGGTCTGCCCGTCGGCCTCGGCCGTGAACGCCGCCTCGCCGAGCGTCCCCGCGGCGCCCGACGGCGAGCCGATGACGAGGTGGTCGTCCGGCCCGAGGACGACTTCAAACCCGAGCCCGGGGTAGCGCTCCGTCGGCACCTCGCCGGTGACCGTGAGCCCGGTGCCGTCGCCGTTCGGCTCGTACTTGTCGACGCGCTCGCCGTGCTGCACCTGCGGCTCGCACCACACCCGCAGCTTCCCGTCGCCGCCCCACGTCGGCCGTATCAGAACGCCGCAGTGTGCGGCCTTCAGGCTCAAGTCTTTGCGGGCGCCGGCGAGTTCCGGCAGGATGCGGAAGGTGCACGGGTCGGGCGGCGTGGCGGTCGGTACGACCACGTCCGGCCGGGTGCCGAACGTGAAGCCGTGCGGATCGACCGCGTCGGTTTCGACGAGCCGGCGGAACGTGGGCGGGAGGCTGCCGCCGATGACGCGGACGCGCAGGCCATTCTCGGCGAGGAGTACGTCGGTTTCGGCCGGCATCGGCGGCTTGGCGGTCGCCCACAGGTCGCGGTCGAGTACGGCGTCGCCGACCGGCCGCTCGACCAGTACCGCCTCGACGTAGGCGCCGGTGGCCGCGGCGTCCGGGAGGGCGGCGCGGACCGGCCCGACGCGCTCCGCGTGGGGCCACCAGTGGCACCCGACCGCGGCCGCACACACGGCCACCGCCAACGCCCCCCTGACCCGGCGCATCCGGTCCCGACCTTCCTGGAGTGTCCCGCGAATGGCCGGGCCATACCCGCGGGCCGCGCCGGGATCAAGCCCGACCGTCAGCGGTCGATCAGGAGCATGTCGGCGGCGTCGAGCGGCAGTTCGACGACGAGGTTGCCGTCGCGCGCCTCGAACCGCACCGGCCCGCGCTCGACGCTCCGCACCGCGGTCGCGGCCGGTACGCCGCGCACCGTCACCGACACCGTCTTGTGCGGCGTGTCGCCCCAGTTGACGAGCGTCACCGCCAGCTTCGCCGTCTTGCCGTCCTTTGCGGGCGTGTCGATGACGGTAGACTCGACCAGCGGGGCGGACACGACGACCGGGCGGAACACGGTGTCCGGCTCGCGGAGGAAGCCGTCCACGAGGTGCCAGCGGAGTCGATCGTCCGTCTTCGTCGGCAGGAAGTGGGCGTAGCTGTCGGGCGAGGCGCCGCGGTCCATCGGCCGGACGGGCAGGCCGCTCTTGAGGTACGCCTGCCCGGGCAGGAAGCCGAACAGCGCCGCCTCGCCCTTGCCGTGCTGCCGGCCGACGATCGCCGGTGAGCCGTCGCGGAACCGGCCCATTTCCATCCCACCGGTCACGGCGAGCGGTTGCTTCCAGGCGATGACCGGTACCGGCTGGGGCGGCTGGCCGCTCTGCGGGGGGATCGGGAGTCGCACCCGCACGGCGTCGAACGGCTCGTAGCGCGGCAGGTCGTGCTTGGCGAAGAACGGCGTGTTCTCCTTCTTCAGGTAGCGCGACACGAGTGCCGGGTCGGCGTCGATCTTCGGGCCGGTGGCGCCGTAGAGGCGGGCGGCGGCCGGGTTCTCGCGCTGGAACTCGTCCCACATCCCGCCGCCGCACAGCGCCACCACCGTACCGCCGGCCTCGCACCACTTCTGAAGCGCGTCGATGCAGCGCGAGTGGACGTACTGCTGGGTCACATAGATGAGCCGGTAGTCCTTCACCCGGCCTTCGATCACGTCGTCCTCGGTGACGAAATCGACCGGGATGTTGGCGTGGCGGAGGGCGTAGTAGATCGCCTTCCGCTCGTTGTTGTGCAGCGCCAGTGAGAAGTTGTTCACGCCGGTGACGAGTTCATCGACGCTGGAGAGCAGCAGTCCGACCTTCGCGGGGCGGACCTTGCCGTCCATCACGTAGTCCTCGAACACGCCGGCGTCGTGCGTGCAGGCGTGGACCTGCTTCCACATCGGCAGGTCGTAGGAATCGATGTAATTCTCGGTGTACCCGACCGCCGACGGGCTAGCGCAGAAGTAGTTCACCATCTTCGCGCCGTGGCCGACCGCGGTGTAGAAACTCTTGCGGAATTCGTCCGGCAGTTGCCCCGGCGAGTGTGGCATCACGTACATATGGATCGGCAGGTCGTCGTACTTCGCCCCGCAGCGCAGGCCGCTGGTGAGGTAGCCGACTACTTGCGGGCTGAACTCGGCGATCTGCCAGGCGTAGTCCTCGGCCCACGGCATGCTCATCGCCCGCAGCTTGAACGGGCGGACGTAGTCGATCTCGCTGACGAGGAAGTTGGCGTGCGGCGAGTAGTTCGCGCCGGTGAGCACGCCCTTTGACTTGAGGTACGCGGTGCCGGTGGCGTAGTGCTTGCCGCCCTTCTCGCGGGCGGCGATCTGCGAGTAGTAGTAGAGCGGGTGCTTCTTCGCCGCCGTGTCGTTCGCCTTGGGGTTGATGAACTTCGCCTCACCCTCGACTTTCACGCCCTTCGCGGTGAGCCACTGCGCGAACTCGGCGTCGGTGAGCGGCAGCGGCGGCAGGTGGATCTCGTCGCCGTAGCTGACGATGAGCATGGCTGTCAGCCCGCCCTTGTGTGCGGATTCGTTCTTCTGGAGCGCCTCGACCTTCGGGTCGGACCAGTGGGCGATGAGGCCGCGCTTCTTGCCGACGCCGGTCACGGCGGTGTTGTCGCCCAGCGCCGTCGCCAGCTGCTTCGCCTCGGGGAAGGCGTTCAGCGCGCCGCTGAACCCGAGCAGGTTGTAGACGAGGAACCGCTTCGGAACCGCGCCGCGCTTCGGGAACTTCGCCACCTCGGCGTTGAGCCAGTCGAGCACCTCCTTCTGCGTGCGGATGACCGGCGGCCAGTAGCGCTCGTCGCGGATGCGGGCGAGCTCGGCGTTCGGGTTCACCACGCCGGGGATGTCGAAGCACGCCGGCGACAGGTTCTGCGCCGGCCCCTTCACGGTCACGTCCCGCACCGTCTTGAGCTTCCCGCCCTCCGGCACCGCGAACTCGATGCGGAGGTAGACGCCGTCCGGCCCCTTGCCGAGGTACTGTGCCTGTGGGAACCACTGCGAGTCGTTGAGCGCGTCGAGGACGTGGCCGAGCGGCACCCAGCCGGACTGCTCGCCGGGCTTGAGGTACTCCGACTCGGGGATCGTGAGCTTCGGTTCGGCCTTCGGGTTCTTCGGGTCGATGGCCGCGTACCACAGTGCGCTCTTCTCGGGCGCGCGCCACCCACCCTTCAACGCTTCCGACCGCGGTCCGTGAATCCGATACCCCGTGAGGGTGGTGGCGTAGCCGGACTTCCCCACCTGCGTCTTCGGCCAGTCGCGGACGTGGACGTGGTACGGGGAGTGTTGCCCCTGGGCGAACGGCGTCACCACCGGCACGCACGGCGCCGGCGCGTCGGCCGGGTTGGTGAAGCGCACGAACACGTCGCCGTCCTGCACCAGCCAGCCATCGAGTTCCAGGTAACCGGTCTTCTTTTGCGCTTCCATCCCGGCCTTGTCGTTGGTCAGGCAGATCAGATCGACGTGCCGCTTCGCGGCATTCACGCGCGGCGTCCCGTTCTCGACCTGCCCCTCGGCGATGAGCCGCAGCGTCGCCGGCCCGGCGTCGAGCGCCACGGCACCCGGGTGCTGCCAGACGATATTGTCGGTGCCGCTCCAGGTGTAGCGCTCCATCGGCACGCGCTGGTGGTTGTTGAACGCCCAGATGCGCGGGTCGGTGAGCCGGCCGTACGGGTGCCGCGCGACCACCTTCCCGCCCTGCTCGACCTCCACCGTGAACTCGACCGAGAAGTCGAGCGGCTGTTCGTAGCGGGCGAGAAGCTCGTAGCGGTCGGCGTAGGGCACCTGCACGACTTGCTCGGCGACCGCCCGCTGCCCCGTGGGTAACTGCTCCGGTGCCCCCAGGCACGCCATCCGCGACAGGAACGTGACGGCGAACGTGCCGGCGAAGTAATTCTCGCGGAACGGCACGACCGCCCAGCCGGGCGACTTCACGGTGAAGTCCTCCGCCTCGGCGAAGAGGCGGACCGGTGTTTTCTCTTGCGCGGGGGCGGGCGAGGCGAGCGCGGCGCCGGCCGCGAGGGTGAGCAGGAGGCGACGCATGATCGGCGGTCCGATGGGGTGGGTTCAGGCGGGGACGCATCGTACCCCGCCTCACGTGCGCGCACCAGAATCTTCCGTGGCGGTCGTGATACATCTCTTTGGTTCGTAATACCCGGGCGCGCACCGGACTCTTTTCGTGCCGCGGCGCCGGCATTGCGATATCGTCAGCGGTGGTGGTCCGCCCTCCCCGTTCGGAGCGTGTCATGTCCGACCTCCCCAACGACGAAACCCGCCGCGACTTCCTCCAGACCGGCGTCGCCGCCACCGCCGCAGCCGCGCTCACCGGCGCGGCCGCCGGCCAGCAGCCTGCTACCGCCACTGGCCTGCCGACGCGCCCGCTCGGCCGCACCGGGGTGAACGTGTCGATCATCTGCCTCGGCGGCTGGCACATCGGCGACGTGCGCGACCAGAACGAGGCGGTCCGCATCATGCACACCGCCCTCGGCGAGGGGATGACGTTCTTCGACAACTGCTGGGACTACCACGACGGCGGGTCGGAGGAGATCATGGGCCGCGCCCTGTCCGCCGACGGCGGGAAGTGGCGGCGGGCGTGCTTCCTGATGACGAAGGTGTGCGCCCGCGACGCTCGCGGGGTACGGTCGCAGGTCGAGGACAGCCTGCGCCGCCTCCGCACCGACGTGATCGACCTGATGCAGATGCACGAAATCAACTTCGATAACGACCCCGAGTGGGTCGTCGAGCAGGGCGGGCTGGAGGAGCTGCTGAAGATCCAGAAGGAGGGGAAGGTGCGGTTCGTCGGCTTCACCGGCCACAAGTCGCCGCACATCCACCTGAAGATGATGCCGGTCCACCAGTGGCAGACGGTGCAGATGCCGATCAACGTGTGCGACCACTTCTACCGCAGCTTCGCCCGCGACGTGATCCCGGCGGCGCAGAAGATCAACGCCGGCGTGATCGGGATGAAGACTCTCGGCGGCGGCAGCCGGGCGGCCGGTGGCGGGAAGTTCGTCAAGGACAACGTGGCGACGGTGGACGAGTGCATCCGCTTCGCGCTGTCGCAGCCGGTCGCGTCGGTGGTCACCGGCATCGACTCGATGGAGGTGTTGCGGCAGAACCTGCGGATCGGCCGCGAGTACCGGCCGTTCGAGGCGGCGGAGTTGCAGGCGCTGCTGGCGAAGGTCCGCCCGCAGGCCGGCGACGGGCGGCACGAGCGGTTCAAGAGCACGATCGACTTCGAGGGGCCGTACCACCGCCGCCAGCACGGGTTCGCGTGATTCCGCCGGGCCGCCGGGCGTAGACTGTGGGTGAGCGAACCCACGAGGCGACCCGGTGGCCCGCGTCTCCTGCCCGTTCTGCAACGCCGCCTTCGACGCCCCCGCGACCGGCCCCGCCGCCTGCCCGCGCTGCGGCGAGGCACTCCCCGGTCGCGGCGGTGCTTCCCCGACTACCCACACGACTTCTGCCGAGCCGTCCCGCGGCCCGAACTGGTCCGTGCGGGTCGGCGCTCTCGTCCTCGTGGTCGGTGTGACCGGCGGGCTCGTCGCGCTCCGCTCGTTCCGCGACTCACCGACCCCCGCACCCCCGCCCACCGCGGACACGCCCGTCGTGCCGCCGGCGCAGCTCGCCGGTTTGAAATACCTTCCGTCCGAATCGAACGTGGTGTTCGCCGTGCAGCCGGCGGCCATCTTCCGGCACGTGACGAAAGTTGCCGGGAACCCGGCCGAGGAGATGGCGAAGGCCGGCGTGCCGGCGTCGGCGCTCGCGGCGCTGGGGCAGGGCGGGGTACCACTCGACGCCATCGACCACGTCGCCGGCGGGGCCGTGATCCCGGACGCGGGCGACCTCCGCCTCGGCGTCGCGCTCGTCCTCCGGCAGCCGCTCCACGACGAGGCGAGGTTCCTCGACGCGCTCAAGGCCCATCGCCCGGCGGCGGGCAACCCGCCGCACTACAAGGTCGAGTTCGGCGTGGTCCCGCTCAAGCTTGTCAAGCTGTCCGATACGACCTGGCTGTTCGGCTGGACGGAGCGCGACCTGGCGCCGGAAGGCAACGGCCTCTCGGGCGCGATGCGCGAACAGCTTGCGCGAACCGTTCCACCGGACGCCGCGGCGTGCCTTCTCACTGACTCGGCGGACTGGGCGGCGAAGCCGCCGGTATCGCTGCTCCTGACGCTCGCGGGGAAGGCAGACTGGCAGCCGGGCTTGGCGAAGGTCCGCGCCGCCGCCGCCGGGCTCACGCTCACCGACCCGCCGACGCTGCGGGTGATGACGAAGGGGGCGACGCCGGCGGCCCGGGACGAGCTGCGCGACGCGTTCAAGCGGCAATCCGGCACGACCGGCGAAACCGGCGAGTGGGTCTACCTCGACGCGCCCGCCGAGCGCACCGGCGGCCTCGCCGCGCTGCGGGCGGTGCTGGCGCCGCCGAAATGACCGACCGGTTCGCGTTCGACCCGTTGTTCGCATCGTCCGGGTACTGACGCCGCTCGTCCCAGCACCTCAAGCACTTCCGCGCGCAATTCGTCCGCGGCACCCCGCCGCGTGGTCGATTCTATTCATGCAGCAAGTCGTTACGGACGACCACCGCCCGCGGGCCAGATCGACACCGTTGAGGAACAACTGCTCATGCCCGGCTATACCGGCGCCCGCCGCACGTCCCTTTCGTTTCTCACCCTCGAATCCCGCGAGGTGCCGTCCGGTCTGACCGACACCTTCGACACCCCCGGCGCGACCCTCGGGGCCGCCTGGGCCGAATGGTCGTCGGGCGCGGACGTGTTCACCGTCGCCGCCAACGCCGGGTTCGGCGGCACGCCCGGCGTGGTGTCCGACGGCACCAGCCTCGTCGCCGGCCGGGCGTGGCGGACGGAGGCGGTGTCGGCGGACACCGGCGCGGCGGTGCGGGTGAAGCTCGACTCGCTCGTGCCGACGCTCCTGTTCGCCCGCGGCACGAACCTCGACACGGCGGCGCCGAGCTACGTCGGGGTGTCGATCACCCGCGGCACCGCGGTCCAGGTGTGGGACGTGAAGACCGGGCAGACCACGGTGACGGCGTCGGTCGCGTCGGCCGGGTCGTCGTACTTCTCCGGCGGGTGGGTGACGGTCTCGCTCGTGCCGACGGGCGACTCGGTCGCGGTCCGCGTGCAGCGCGAGGACAACGGCCAGTACCTCAACGCGCGGGGGACGTGGCAGGCCGGGCCGACCGACGCGGTCACCACGCAGACGACGGTCACCGGCGGCGGGGGGGTCGGCGTCGGCCGCGCGGCGCGGTACGCCGGGAAGGTGTCACTCGACGACTTCCAGGTGATCCCGCCCGTGCCGGTCAGCGTCACCGAAAGCTTCGACTCGACCGCGGCCGGGGCGCGGCCGGCGGGGTGGTCGAACTGGTCGTCGAACGGCGGCGACTTCCTCGCGTCCACGGCCCGGGCGCTGAGTCCGGCCAACGGGTTCGCGTCGAGCGGCGGTTCGGCGTCCGCCGCCCGGGCCTGGAGCGACCTCGCCCTCCCGGCCGACGTGGACGCTTCGGCGTCGATCTTCCTCGACGGGCTCATCCCGGCGCAGCTGTTCGTCCGCGGGACGAACCTCGACACGGCCCGGCCGACGTACTACGCGGTCAGCGTGGTCCGTGGGTTGGAGGCCCGGCTGGTGAAGGTGGTGGACGGCGTCGAGACGACGCTCGGCACCGTCAAGTCGGCGTCGTGGTTCACCTCGCAATGGCTCCGGGTGCGGGTGACGGTCGAGGGCGACCGGCTGCGGGTGACGCTGTTCCGCGCCGACACGCGGCAGTGGCTCACGCCGGCGGGAACGTGGTCGAGCACCCCCGATTTCGCCCTCGAACGCCGCGACGCCGGCGTCACCGCCGCCGGGAAGGCCGGTGTGAGCCGCCCGGCGCAGTATGCCGGCACCGTCGTCTTCGACGACTTCATGGCGCAGTCCGCGTCGGCCGCGGCGGGGCCGGTCGTGACCATCACCGGGGTCAGCGACCCGAACAACGCGGCGACCGGCGACGTGAGCTTCACCGCCGGCGTGACCGGGAATCCGACGCGCGTCGAGTTCGTGCTCGGCGGGGTGGTGCGGGCGGCGTCCGCGACCAGCCCCGCGGAGTGGACGTTCGACACGACGAGCGTCGTCAACGGCACGTACACGCTCACCGTGCGGGCGTTCGACGCGGCCGGGAACGTCGGCAGCGTGGACTACCCGTTCACGGTCGCGAACCCGGACAACGACCCGGTGCCGAA
This sequence comes from bacterium, assembly GCA_017308215.1. Lineage (GTDB taxonomy): Bacteria > Planctomycetota > Planctomycetia > Gemmatales > Gemmataceae > Urbifossiella. Next base: position 16,081 of record JAFKFQ010000444.1, read on the forward strand.
GCCGGACATCCCGCGGCACTTCGACCACATCCGCGTCGCGCAGCTGGCGTACAGCGGCAACCCGATGGGCACCTACGAGCAGAACCTGCTCCGCACCGGCGTCGACGTCGTCATCCCGAACGCCAGTTTCATGGCGAAGATCGACGGCGTCGCGCCCGCCACGCCGCAGTTGCTCTACAGCAACGTCTCGAACCTGTACCAGGGGCTGCTCGCCGACTGGATCGAATACGCCGACCGCGTCGGCGCGTCGCGCGAGCAGGCGTTCTACCACGTCTCGCAGGCCACGTCGTTCGTCGGCACCAGCCCGTCGTCGCAGCCGGTGACGTGGTTCTGGAGCGCATACCAGTCCGGCGGGACCACGGCGGCGGTCAGCAACGTCACGTCCGCGTCGCGCGGCGGCACCGGGACCAACCTGAACCTCGGCGGCGAGGGTCGGTGGACGGCCCTCGGCTCGCTGGAGAAGTTCCGCGAGATGAACGTCACCCTCGCCACGCTGCCGCAAAATGGCTGGGGCGGCGTGTGGGAGTACGTGTCGGCGGTAGACAGGGCGGGGAACCCGACGGCGTGGAAGACGCTGACGCTGCTCCAGGACGACACGAGTGGGCTGAAACGGTCCGGCGGCATCACGTTCGACCCGCCGGCGGACTGGAAGACGAGCGAGATCGGCGGCGGGAGCCGGCAGTTCTACGTGCGGTTCCGCGTGACGGGCGGCACGGTCGCGCAGGCGGCGACCCTGAAGACGGTGTTCGGTCGCGACTACGTGCGGGCGAACGGCGGCAGTTCGGGCGTCATCCCGGCGTTCGACTCGGCCGCCGACCGCGACCACGACGGCTACCTCACCGACGCCGAGTACGCCACCCGCACGGCCGGGAAGGACGCGCGGTTCGTCTACGAGTCGCGGCTGTTCTACCCGTTCTACGGGCAGATGCGGTTTGTCACGAACCCGAGCGGGGCGGCGGTGCGGAAGTGGGCCGCCGACTACCACGTCCGGCTGCTGGACGAAAACCCGCTCGCCGACGGCATCTTCATGGACAACGCCACCGGCAAGCTGCCGTTCGAGGGCACGCCGGTGCTCGAAGCGACCGCCAGCTTCTCGACCGACTCGGGCTCGCTCATCGCGGCGGTGAACCGGGCGATCGCACCGAAGTGGGTGATGGTGAACACCGCCGGCGGGCGCGACACGGCCGACGGCATCGTGGCGGGCTCGGCGGCGGCGATCGAGGAGTTCTTGATCCGCCCGCTGTCGCACAGCTGGACCGAGTTCGGCGACACGGCGAACCTCGTCGCCCGCCGGCTGAACACCGACGGCGACCCCTTCGTCGTCATCGACAGCCGGTCGGACGGCGGCAGCGCGACCGACCCGCGCACGCAGATCGCCACGCTCGCCTACTACTACCTGCTCGCCGACCCGGACCGCTCGATGCTGATGTTCTACGGCGGCGAGAGCCCGTCCACGAGCTGGACGCAGCACTGGAGCGAGGCGGTGCGGGTGGACGTGGGCAAGCCGGAAGGAGCGTTCCGCGAGTTCGCCACGGGCAAGGACCCGCTCAGTCCGTCGCTGACGTACAAGGTGTTCGCCCGCGACTACGAGAACGCCCTGGTGCTGTACAAGCCGCTGAGCTACACCCAAGGGATCGGCGAGGGGACGCGCAACGACCAGACGAAGACGACGCACCAACTCGGCGGCAACTACCGCCAGGTGAACGCCGACGGCACCCTCGGCCCGGTGATCTCCAGCATCACGCTCCGCAACGGCGAGGGGGCGGTGCTCGTGAAGGCGTGACGTGCAGGGGCGACCGGCCGGCGTGAGCCGGCCGGTCGTTGCCCCAGGCACCTGGACCAGCCGGCTCACGCCGGCCGGTACGCCGGAGTTTTCCACAGGCCGCGCCGGGCTTTTCAAGCAGAAAAGCGCCGGCGCGTCACGAACCGTCACGTTGTCACCTCCGCACGCATCCGTTCCACTGCCGCCCTAATACACCCACCAGCCGCGGTACTAGGCTCTGTCTGCTGAATCGGGGAAGGCTGGTCGTGGCTCTAATCCGCCATGCACCGACGCGACCTCTCTGACCCTGAGTGGGCCGTCCTGGCCCCATACTTCCCGACCACCCCGCCCCGGCCGGGTGGGCAGTGGAAGGACCACCGCCTCAT